>NZ_JBWKWB010000001.1:8439-321077 GCF_059421985.1 Pseudomonas sp. GW821-FHT02A11 | reverse complement strand
GCGAATTTATTCGCGAGACTTTGGTACAGGCGACAGAAATGTGGCGAATGTACCGACCAATGGCTTATGAAGCCCCTTCCACAAACATCTGCAGTCGCTGCGAAGTGCTAGGCCAGACCCGGATTCAACTGTGGGAGCGAATTTATTCGCGAGACTTTGGTACAGGCGACAGAAATGTGGCGAATGTACCGACCAATGGCTTATGAAGCCCCTTCCACAAAAATCCGCAGTCGCTGCGAAGTACAAGGCCAGACCCGGATTCAACTGTGGGAGCGAATTTATTCGCGAGACTTTGGTACAGGTGAAGAAATGGGTCGAATGCACCGACCAATCGCAATGAATCCCCTCTCCAAGTGTTGATCGCCTCCTGCATACCGCTCAGCCCCCTTCATCAAAATGTCACGCAACTGTGGCAGCGCGCTTGGGGAAACTTCATCAGACTCGCGGCCTACTGGGGTTCTGCGTTTCGGTGTTTTCCATGCGGTTTCTATTTTTCCTGGCTGGGCTCTTGTGCAGCTTGCCGTCTCTTGCGGCTTCTCAATGCGATGTCAACGTTCCCACCCAAATGGCCGAACTCGATGAAGTGCACTTGGCGTATCAAAGTATCGGTCGTGATTCCGACCCTGCCTTGCTGCTGGTCATGGGCCTTGGCGGGCAGTTGATTCATTGGCCGGACGAGGTCGTCGTCGCTCTGTGCCAGCAAGGTTTTCGGGTGATTCGCTACGACAACCGCGATGTGGGTCTGTCCACCTGGGTGCAGGCGCCTGCAACGGCGAACCTGACTTACGAAGTGCTGCGCTACAAGATCGGCCTGCCGGTGTCGGCGCCGTATTCTCTGACCGACATGGCCCAGGACGCGCTGGGGCTGATGGACGCCATGCACATTCAGCACTTTCACGTGTTGGGCGCGAGCATGGGCGGGATGATCGCTCAGCACCTGGCCGACATGGCGCCCAAACGCGTTGAAAGCCTGACCCTGATCATGACCAGTTCCGGCGCACCAGGATTGCCGATGCCAAGCCCGGCGTTGCTGCAATTGCTGGCCCGTCGCGAGGCTCCTGACCGTCAGACGGCCCTTGAGCAACAGGCGGATCTGCTGGCGGCGCTGGGCAGCCCCGAGGTCAAGGACGATCGGCAAAAGCTGCTGCAACAAGCGGCGATTTCCTACGACAGGGCGTTCAATCCGGAAGGGGTGAAACGGCAGATTCTGGCGATTCTTGCCGAACCGAGCCGCGTCGAACTGTTGAACCGCCTGCGCGTGCCAACGCTGGTGGTGCACGGTACCGCAGACCCGCTGCTGCCGGTGATGCACGGTATTCACGTCGCAGCGCACGTTCAGGGCAGCCAGTTGAAGCTGATACCGGGCTTGGCCCATCGTTTTCAGGAGGCGTTCAAGGCGCCGTTGCTGGCGGCGGTATTGCCTTATTTGCGTGAGCACCGCGAGGATGTTTCCCACATCGCTCAGCTTTAGAAAGGCAGCTCCAAGTTGCAAGCCTCAAGCTGCAAGAGGATCCTAGGCGCACCTTCGATCAACTTTAAGCTTGAAACTTGTAGCTTGAAACTGCCGTTAAGAGGCTGCCATGAGCACTCCGCTGAAAATCGACTTCATCTCCGACGTTTCCTGCCCCTGGTGCATCATCGGCCTGCGGGCGCTGGATCAGGCGCTTGAGCATCTGGGTGACGAAGTCCAGGCACAGATCCACTTTCAGCCATTCGAGCTGAACCCGAAAATGGGGCCCGACGGGCAGGAAATTTTCGAGCACATCGCGGAAAAATACGGCTCTACCCGCGAGCAGTATCAGGCCAACGCCGAGAACATTCGTCAACGCGGCGCGGAACTGGACTTTGTGTTCAAGCAGGGCGAGCGGCGTATCTACAACACCTTTGATGCTCACCGTCTGCTGCATTGGGCAGCGCTTGAGGGCAAGCAACAGCCACTCAAGGAAGCGCTGTTCACGGCGTATTTCAGTCAGCACGCTAATGTGTCTTCCCACAAGGTTCTGGCCGACATCGCTCAGAAAGTCGGGCTGGATCGCGTACGCGCCGAAGCGGTTCTCAGCTCCGGCGAGTACACCGCCGAGGTGCGCGAGCTGGAGCAGCTGTGGGTCTCCCGTGGCGTCAGTTCGGTACCGACCATCGTCTTCAACGATCAATACGCAGTATCCGGCGGGCAGCCGGTGGACGTGTTTGTCAGTGCCATTCGTCAGATCGTCAGCGAGCAATCAAGCGTGGTCAATCCTGCACAGTGATTGATGCCTCACGTCCCGGCACACCGCGAGCCTGCTCGGCTGCTACAGTTTCTGCGGCATTCACGGCGGTTTGAGATTGCTCGCAACGCGACGTAACAGATGTAACAAATCTTCGATTGCGATTTAAAAATCGCTTGCTCCCCTCAACCCTTTCGGATATCAATTTGTACATGATTAGACAGGTTCGATTCGATAAGAAAAAACGCGTGGTCGACGAACTCGCGCGGCGCATTGAAACCGGTCAGATGGGCTCCGGCGAACTATTGCCGGGCGAGAATCTGCTGGCTCAGGAATTCAACGTCAGTCGCGGCACGTTGCGTGAAGCGCTGTCCGAGCTCAAGCGCCGCAATTACATCGCGACCCAGACCGGCGTCGGCTCGATCGTGACGTACGACGGCATTTCGCTGGACCAGCGCGCCGGTTGGGCGCAGGCACTGGCTGACACCGGCGCACGTGTCAGGACTGAAATCCTGCGACTGGTTGCGGTACAGCGGCCTGATCTGGCCAGCCGGTTCGGTACGGCGGATTTCATCGCCCTGGACCGCCGCCGCACAGCCGCCGATGGCAACGTGGTATCGCTGGAGCGGGTGTTGATTCCTGCCGTGGACGGCCTGGAAAACCTGCCGCGCGACGGCCTGATCGACGACTCGCTGACCGTGACCATGGCCGCCCATGGCTATGTGGGGGATCGCGGCGATCAGTGGATCGGCGCGCAACCGCTGAACAACGACGACGCCGCGCTGATGTTGCGTGAGCCCGGCACTGTATTTCTCAAGGCGACGCGAACCACGTTCGACCGCCGCGAGCGCTTCATGGAGCACGTGGAGAGTCTTCTGGACCCCGTGCATTTTCGTCTGCATCTGGCATTTGGATCGACTACATGACCGCATTGATCGACATTCGCGACCGCGCCCTGGCCGCTTTCTACGGCCTGGCGCTGGGCGACGCGCTGGGGATGCCCACGCAATCGCTGAGTCGCGAACAGATCAAGCGACGGTTTGGTCGCATCACCACGTTGACCGCCGCCGACGCCGATCAGCCCATCGCCCCGAACATGGCTGCAGGTTCCATCACCGATGACACCGAACAGGCCGTTCTGGTCGCCGAATTATTGGTGGCCGGAGCAGGGCGCATCGACCCGTCGGACCTGGCGCAAAGCCTGATTGATTGGGAGGTGGTAATGCAGGCCAAGGGCTCGCAGGATCTGCTTGGCCCGTCGACCAAGCGCGCCATCGAAATGATTCTGGCAGGCCACAGCCCCGAAGAGGCCGGGCGCTTTGGCACCACCAACGGCGCGGCCATGCGCATCACGCCGGTGGGCATCGCATCGGATGTAAGCGACGAGCAGCAGTTCGTCGAATCGGTGATGCAGGCCTGTCAGGTGACGCATAACACGACCCTCGGGATTTCCAGCGCGGCGGCGGTGGCGGCGGTGGTCTCGGCGGGTATCAACGGGGCCAGCCTGGGCCATGCACTGGACATCGGCGCACAGGTCGCCAAATGCGCTGAAAGCCATGGCCACTGGATCGCTGGCGGACGCATCTCGGCGCGCATCGTCTGGGCCCGGCAGCTCTGCGCCGATGTGTCCAACGAGCAATTGCCGGCGCTGATCTACGACGTGATCGGCACTTCGGTGGCGTCGCAGGAATCGGTGATTGCGGCATTCGCCCTCGCTCATCAGGTCGCTTCAGGCCAGCTCGCCGCGTTCGATGCGCTGTGCATGGCAGCGAGCCTGGGTGGCGACACCGACACCATCGCGGCGATTCTTGGCGCGATGCTGGGTGCCTGCGAAGGCATGACGGCCTGGCCCCGCGAGCTGATCGCGCAGGTCAAGGACGTCAACGGGCTGGACCTGGCGCCCTTGGTCGAACATTTGCTTTCCTTGCGCGCGGTCTGACCGACGCCACGACAACGGATTCGAATAAGACACACATCGCCCTCGATGCGACGGCGATCCGGGGTTGGCTCGCGCTCTGATCGGCAGCGGGCGCCTCACCCGACACGGACGTCATTTGCTTTACGTACTGCCCACAACCAGAACAAACGGCAACAGGAGCATTTACATGACGTCATCCAACGCCAGTCACGGCGCAGGACAGCTTGAAACACGCGGCATCGAGCCGGTTCCGGAAAACGAGTGCAACGGCCATCCGCTGCAGCTGTTCTGGGTCTGGTTTGCGGCCAACATCAGCATTCTCGGCTTGCCGCTGGGCGCAACCCTTGTGGCGTTTCGCGGGCTGTCGATCGGCCAGGCCATCATCGTGGCGATCCTCGGCGCGGCGGGTTCTTTTGCTGTCGTGGGCGTGATTTCCATCGCCGGCCGTCGTGGCCGTGCGCCAAGTCTGACGCTCTCTCGCGCCATTTTCGGCGTACGTGGCAACATCGGTCCTACCATCGTTTCGCTGATGTCCCGCCTGGGTTGGGAAACGGTCAACACCACCACGGCCGCTTTCGTATTGCTGTCGCTGTGCTCGATTCTGTTCGGCACAGCGGTTGAGGCGAAAAACTCACCGGGCCTGACCCTGCTGTTCATCGCCGTTTTCGTGCTCATGACCCTCACCGTTTCTGGCCTCGGCCACGCCACGTTGCTGGTGATCCAGAAATGGGCAACCTACATCTTCGGCGCGCTGAATATCGTGGTCGGCGGCTTCCTCATTGCTCACATTGACTGGAACGCCGTTTTCGCCGCCACGCCTGCGCCGCTTAGCGCGATGATCATCGGCGTCGGCACTATGGCGGCGGGCACCGGTATCGGCTGGGCCAACGCCGGGGCTGACATGTCGCGCTATCAGCACGCCAGCGTCAAGGCCACACGGCTTGTTGCCTCTGCAGCGTTCGGCGCGGGGATTCCGCTGGTGCTGTTGATCACCCTTGGCGGCCTGCTGTCGGTGGGCAACGATCATCTGGCCTCGGCCACCGACCCGATTATCGCCATTCGCGAGCTGCTGCCGACCTGGATGGCCGTGCCTTACCTGATCACCGCGTTCGGCGGCCTGCTGCTGTCGAACAATCTGTCGGTGTACTCGGCGGGCCTGACCACGCTGACCCTGGGCCTGAAGATCAAGCGCGTGCATGCAGTAATCGTCGACATCGTGGCGATCTTCGCTGGCTCCATTTATTTCATGCTGATCGCCGACAGTTTCTACGGCCCGTTCATCACCTTCATTTCGATGCTGGCCGTGCCGATCACCGCATGGGTCGGGATCTTCGTGGTCGACCTGATTCATCGCCACGTGTACTCGGCCAAGGACTTGATGGACGTCTCGCCCCGAAGCGCCTATTGGTACAGCGGCGGCGTGGAATGGCGCGCGCTGGGTGCATGGGCGCTGGCGATCGTGCTTGGGTTCAGCTTTACCACCGTCGCGACGACGCCAGAAAACGTGCTGTTCAAAGGTTTTCTTTCCGATTCCTGGTTCGGCCATAACGGCTTGGGCTGGATCGTGACCTTCGTGGTCGCCGGCGGCCTGTACGCCATTCTCGGCGGTTCCCGGGACCGCCGCCTCGTCACTGAAGAGGCCGCTCATGCCCGCTAGATTGCTTTACACCGGCCAGGTCGTGGTTGACCTGGTCATGGCCCTTGATGCGCTGCCCCGTTCGGGAGGCGATGTGCTCGCCCGCTCGGCGGCGTTCGAGACGGGTGGTGGTTTCAACGTGATGGCCGCTGCCTGCCGTAATGGCCTGCAAACGCTCTATCTCGGGCGTCACGGGCAGGGGCGTTTTGGTGATCTGGCGCGTCAGGCGATGACCGCTGAAGGCATCGAAATCGCCACGGCCGCGTCAAGCGATCAGGACACCGGCCTTTCGGTGGCGCTGATCGAGCCGTCGGCGGAGCGTTCGTTCATTTCCTATGTGGGCGCCGAGGGCGGGCTGTCCGCGGAGGATCTGCACAGCGTTAGCGTGGGGCCGCAGGACTACGTGTTCGTCAGCGGCTACAGCCTGTTGCACACGTACAAAGTGCCGGCGCTGCTGGACTGGCTGGGGGCGTTGCCCAAAGGCGCGGCGGTGGTGTTCGATCCGGGCCCACTGGTGAACTCCCCGGACGGCGCCGAGATGCAAGCGGTCTTGCCGCTGATCACGTTGTGGACCAGCAACTGCGAAGAAGCGCTGCGATTTACCGGCTGCGAGGCGATTGCCGATGCTCTCGAGAAACTCGCGCAGTGGCTCAACGACGACGCGCTGATTGTCGTGCGCGACGGCCCACAGGGCTGCTGGATGCGTCAGGGCAAACACGCCCGCCATGTGCGCGGTTTTCCGGTGACGGCCATCGATACCAACGGCGCAGGCGATGCCCATGCCGGCGTGTTGTTGGCCGGGTTGGCAGCAGGGCTGTCGGCGGATCAGGCGGCCTTGCGGGCCAATGCCGCAGCGGCGATCGCCGTCACCCGTTGGGGGCCAGCGACGGCGCCTGTGGCGGCTGAGGTCGACGAGCTGATCAAGGTCAGCAACGGGGGCTGAGCGGTGCTCAGCCCAACCCGTATTTCTTCACCTTGTCGAACAGCGTGGTCTTGGCCATGCCCAGTTCCTGGCTGGCCTGGCTGAGGTTGCCGCCGCTGCGCTGCAACGCCTCGCTGAGCAGGTTTTTCTCGAAAGCTTCCACGGCCTCGGAAAACCCCAGGCTCTGGCTCAACGCCGCTACGCCCGTCTTCTTGAAAGCAGGTAAACCCAGTGCATAGCGTTCTGCGACGTTGCGCAGTTCACGCACGTTGCCGGGCCAGTCGTGGCTCATCAGAGACGACATCGTTTGCGCGTCCAGTTGTGGCGGCTCGCGATCGAAACGCAGGGACGACAACTGCAGGAAATGCTCGAACAGCTGCAGGATGTCTTCGCGACGTTCGCGCAGCGGCGGCAGTTCGAGGGTCACGACGTTGAGGCGGTAGTAGAGGTCGCTGCGAAACTGATTGGCGCGGCTCAGGTCGTTGAGGTCGGCCTTGGTCGCCGCGATCACCCGACAATCCACCGCCACGCTCTGGTTCGAGCCCAGCCGCTCCAGCGTGCGTTCCTGCAACACCCGCAGCAGCTTGATTTGCAGGTTGATCGGCATGCTTTCCACTTCATCGAGAAACAGCGTGCCGTTATGGGCGTGCTCGATCTTGCCGATGCGCCGCTTGCCCGCGCCGGTAAAGGCATTGGCTTCGTGGCCGAAAATCTCGCTTTCGAACAGGTTCTCCGGCAACCCACCGCAGTTGAGCGCGACGAACTGATGGGCGTGGCGACGACTGAAGTCATGCAGGCAGCGCGCAACCAGCTCTTTGCCGGTGCCGGTTTCACCTTCGATCAGCACGTTGGCCGAGGTGTCGGCGACGTTGGCGATCAGCGCACGCAGGCTCTGCATGGCGGGCGAGCGACCGATGATCTTGCCTTCCAGCGAATCGCGTTCAGCCAGTTGCCTGCGCAGCGACCAGACTTCCCGTGCCAGCCCGCGTTGCTCCAGGGCGCGTCGTGCGACGTCCACCAGACGCTCGGGAGAGAAGGGTTTTTCCATGAAGTCATAGGCACCGTCGCGCATGGCACCCACGGCCATCGACACATCGCCGTGGCCGGTGATCAGCACCACTGGCAGCGTGCGATCGCGCGCCTTCAGGCGCTTGAGCAATTCCAGGCCGTCGATCCCCGGCAGGCGAATGTCGCTGATGACGATGCCGGCGAAATTGTCGCCCACCATCGCCAGCGCCTCCTCGGCACTGCCCACACCCTGGCTGTGAATGTCCTCCAGCGCCAGCGCCTGCTGGCAGCCGAGCAGGACGTGCGGGTCATCTTCGACGATGAGGACGGTCAGTTCAGTGTTCATGTGCAAGTCCAATGCGTCAGCGTCGCCTTCATCGCGAATGAATTCGCTCCCACAGATAGAACGCATTCTCCTGTGGGAGTGGATTCATCCGCGAAAATTCTCTGGACGACGATAATGTCTGAAAGGTGCTTCATGCGTTCGCTGCCCCACGATCGACCAACGGCAAAACCAACACAAACATCGTGCCGCCTTCGGCCGGATCTTCGGCGTTCAGACTGCCGCCGGCGGCGGCTGCGAGGCTGGCGGACAAGGTCAGGCCCAATCCCAACCCTTGCTCCCCCGGTTTGGTGGTGAAAAACGGTTCGAACAAATGCTTGCGCGCTTCGGCGTCGATGCCATGGCCGTTGTCGCGCACCCGCAGGCGGTAGCGGCCTTCGAAGACATCGCCCTGCAACCACAACACCGGCAGCGGCTGCGCCTGCATGGCGTCCAGCGCATTGCCGATCAGGTTGACCAGAATCTGCTCCAGGCGGGTCTGATCGATCGCAAGCTCCACGTCGTCGAACGCCTGATGCAGGTCCAGCGCGCTGTTCTCCAGACGCCCGGCGAGCAATTGCAACGCGGCATCCACGGCTTTGCTCAGCGACGCCTGACCCTTGTCTTCGCCACGTCGGGCAAAGGCGCGCAGGCTGGCGGTGATGCGGCCCATGCGGTCGACCAGATCGTTGATCGTGCGCAGGTTGGTGCTCGCGGTGTCCAGCGCGCCACGTTCGATGAAGCGCACGGTATTACCCGAAAGCGTGCGCAAGGCTGCGAGCGGCTGATTGAGTTCGTGGGCGATGCTGGTAGACATCTGCCCAATGGCGGCAAGTTTACCGGCCTGGACCAGCTCGTCCTGGGCCTGACGCAGTGTCTCCTCGGCCTGACGCCGCTCGCGAATCTGCCCTTTGAGACGTTCGTTGCTGGCGCGCAGGTCGGCGGTGCGTTCGGTAATCCGGCGTTCGAGTTCGTTGTTGGCCGCTTCCAGCGCTTCGCGCGCGGCCAGACGGGTCGAGATGACCTTGCGCCGCTCGTTCCAGGCAATCAGCAGAAAGATCGCCAGGGCACAGGCCACGGCCACCAGCATGCCCTGATTGGCCGCTTCGCGACGCAAGTCTTCAAGAGGGGTGAGCAGGGTCAAGTGCCAGGGCGTGTCGGCGAGGTCGCGGGTCTGCGCGAGGTAGCTGACCACCGTGTGGTCGTGATCGACGCTGACGTTGGCGGGGAAGGTCAGTTTCTCCACCCCATCGGCAATCAGCTCGCGCTCCAGCGGCACCAGCTCGTTGAGCGGCCACCAGTAATATTGCAGGCTGCGGGCCAGGCGCTCCTTGATCTGCGGGGTGAGCGGGCGAACCGATTTCAGGCGTCGTGCCGGGTCGCTGGAGAGAATGATGATGCCGTTCTCGTCGCTGACGAAGGCTTCCAGACGCGCTCGTTGCCAGCGCTCTTCCAGTGCTTCGAGGCGCACCTTGATCACGGCCACGCCAATGATTTTGCCTTTCTCTTCCAGCCCGTGGGCCAGGTAATAACCCGGCTCGCCAGTGGTGCTGCCGATGCCGTAAAAGCGTCCCGGAAGCCCGCGAATGGCGTCCTGAAAGTAAGCACGGAAGGAGAGGTCTTCGCCCAGATAACTGTCGGCATCGCGCCAGTTGCTGGTGGCGAGCACGCGGCCGGTGGTGTCGAGCACATAAATCGCGCGACTGCGGCTACGGCGGTTCAGGCCTTCGAGGTAGTCATTGACCTTGCTGCGCAGCTCCGGCGAAGGGTCATTGAGCAGCTCGGAGACATTGGATTCGAGCTCCAGCACGCTGGGCAGATAGTTGTACTTGTTGATTTCGCTCTCGACGGTGCGGGCATGCAGTTCGAGTTGCCGCTCGCCGTTTTCGCCAAGGGCCTTGATGCCGTTCTTTTCGCTGTACAGGTAGGTGACGTAGCCGAGCACAATCATCAGCAGGATGATCAGCGGCGGCAGAAACAGGTGGCGTATCAGGCGGGGTTTCACGGCAAGTGATGGCGGCGCGCTAAGAGGTGGATCGCATTTCATCACAGTCGTCCTGGACCGACCAGCTGCCCGTGTCATTGATAGCGACACAGACAGCCAGCGGTTTTTTTGCCCTTTTGGGGCTTTGCCCTCGTGAGGCAGATCGGGTTAGTGCTGCAGGATTTTGTTCAGGAAGTGCTGAGCGCGTTCCGAGCGGGCGCTGACGTCGCCGAAGAACTCTTCCTTGACGCAGTCTTCGATGATCTGGCCCTTGTCCATGAAGATCACGCGGTCGGCCACTTTGCGGGCAAAGCCCATTTCGTGGGTCACGCACATCATGGTCATGCCTTCGTGGGCGAGTTGGACCATCACGTCGAGCACTTCGTTGACCATCTCAGGGTCGAGCGCGGAAGTCGGTTCGTCGAACAGCATCACCACCGGGTCCATCGCCAGCGCACGGGCAATCGCCACCCGCTGCTGCTGACCGCCGGACAACTGGCCCGGATGCTTGTGAGCGTGAGCGGACAAGCCTACGCGCTCAAGCAACGCCAGGCCTTTCTTGGTGGCTTCTTCCTTGCTGCGGCCCAGCACCTTGATCTGCGCGATGGTCAGGTTTTCGGTGATGGTCAGGTGCGGGAACAACTCGAAATGCTGGAACACCATGCCCACGCGCGAGCGCAGTTTCGGCAGGTTGGTCTTGGGGTCGGCAATCGAGGTGCCATCGACCACGATGTCGCCTTTCTGGAATGGCTCCAGCGCGTTGACGCACTTGATCAGGGTCGACTTGCCCGAACCAGACGGCCCGCACACGACGATCACTTCGCCTTTTTTGACCTCGGTGCTGCAATCGGTCAGCACCTGGAAGTCCCCATACCACTTGTTGATATTTTTGATGGAAATCATACGGCTAACCTTTTTTGCATGAGCTTGACCAGACGCGAGGCCGCGAAGCTGATCGTGAAGTACACCAGACCCGCGACGATCAGGAATTCATTGGAGCGCCCGATGATGTCGCCGCTGGAGCGGGCCGAGTTAAGGAAGTCCACCAGACCGACCGTGTAAACCAGCGAGGTGTCCTGGAACAGAATGATGCTCTGTTGCAGCAACAGCGGGGTCATCTTGCGGAAGGCTTGCGGCAGGATGATCAAGCGCATCATCTGGCCGTACGTCATGCCCAGCGCTTGCGCGGCGCCCATCTGGCCACGTGAGATCGACTGCACACCGGCACGCACGATTTCGCAGAAGTACGCCGCCTCGAACATCATGAAGGCCACGACGCAGGAGGTGAACGCACCGACCGGGGTGTCTTGCCCGGTGATCCAGCGCAGCACGAACGGCACCGCCAGGTAGAACCAGGTGATGACCAGCAGCAGCGGGATCGAACGGAAATAGTTGACGTAGGCGCCAGCGACGCGGGACATCACCTTGTTGTGAGACAGGCGCATCAGAGCCAGCACGGTACCCAGCACGATACCGCCGACCACGCCCATGGCCATCAGCTTGAGGGTCATGAGCATGCCGTTCCACATGCCCGGAATGGCCGGAATGATTCCAGAGAAGTCCATTATTTACCTCCCACGGAGATCAGGCCCGGCACGGCGACTTTCTTCTCGACCAGACGCATGAGCAGCATCAGGCTCATGTTCAGCGTGAAGTAGATCAGCGTGGCGAGGGTGAAGGCTTCAAACAGGTTCGCGGAAAACTCGGCGGTCTGTTTGGTCTGGGCCAGCAATTCCATCAGACCGATCAACGAGGCCACCGACGAGTTCTTGAACACGTTGAGGAATTCGGAGGTGAGCGGCGGAATGATGATCCGGTAAGCCTGCGGCAGCAGCACGTTCCAGTAGATCTGCGGCAGTTTGAAACCCATGGCGCGTGCGGCGGATTCCTGGCCGCGAGGCAACGCCTGGATACCCGTACGCACTTGTTCGCAAACCCGCGCGGCGGTGAACAGACCCAGGCACACGACAACGCTCAGGAAAGCCGAGGTGGTCGGGTTCAGGTCCTGCTTGTACCACTCCTGCAGGTTTTCGGGCAGCAGGTCCGGCACCAGGAAGTACCAGATGAACAGCTGCACCAGCAGTGGCACATTACGGAAAATTTCCACGTAGACCGTGGCGATGGTCGACACGATGCGGTTGGGCACCGTGCGCATGACACCCAGGACCGAGCCCAGGATTAACGCGATGATCCAGGCGACGATGGAGATGCCTATGGTCCAGCCCAGACCGGATACATACCAGTCCAGATAGGTCTCGCTGCCGACGCCGGTGGACTTGAAGAATACGCTCCAGTCCCAGTTGTAATTCATCAGGGTCTCCCCTCTGATCGATCGTTATGCACGCATGCCCAGGGCAGCGGCTCCCGAAGACGCCGGGCGTCTTCGGGAATCAGGCTTATCTTTTTGTGATAACGGAGCGAAGGGCTTAAGCCTTCTTGTCCGGCGCTGGCTTGTCGTTCGGGTTGGCGATCAGCTTCTTGAGCTCTTCGCTCATCGGGAAGCTCAGGTTCAGGCCTTTTGGAGGAATTGGCTGGGTGAACCACTTGTCGTAGATCTTGTTGATCTTGCCCGATTTGTAGAGACCGACAATCGCGTCGTCCACGGCTTTCTTGAATGCAGGGTCGTCTTTGCGAACCATGCAGCCGTAGATTTCATAGGATTGCGGAGTGCCGGTCACGTGCCAGTCGGCCGGCTTCTTGGCCTTGGCCATTTCGCCTGCCAACAGTGCGTCGTCCATCATGAAAGCAACAGCGCGGCCCGATTCCAGCATCTGGAAGGACTCGCCGTGGTCTTTGGCGGAGATGACGTTCATGCCCATCTGCTTGTCGGCATTCATCGCCTTGATGATGCGCTCGGACGTGGTGCCAGCGGTGGTCACGACGTTCTTGCCTTTGAGGTCGTCGAAATCGTTGTAGGGGGAGCCGACCTTGGTCAGCAATTTGGTACCGATTTCGAAAATGCCGACCGAGAAGTCGACTTGCTGTGCGCGCTCGGCGTTGTTGGTGGTCGAACCACACTCAACGTCGACGGTACCGTTCTGAACCAGCGGGATGCGGGTTTGCGAGGTGACCAGGTTGTAGTTGACCTTCAGGTCTGGCTTGTTCAGGTCTTTCTTGATGGCTTCAACGATGGCCAGCTGAATATCGTGGGAGTAGCCGACCGGTTTGCCGGAAGCGTCCGCGATGTAGGAGAACGGAATCGACGAGTCGCGGTGGCCCAGGGTTATGGTGCCCGAATCGTTGATTTTCTTCAGAGTGCCGGTGAGTTCGGCGGCGGACACTGGGGTGCTGATCAAAGCGGCTGCTGCAATGGCCACGCCCAGAATGTGGGGAACGATACGCATCTGTTAATCCTCGACTTTGTTTTTCTTATGGGTCCGGTGTTGGGTCGGCCCTATCGTTTCAGAACGCTACAACGGCGGCCCAACCAGGCGGCACGCTACATCGGAGCAATCGTGATTGAGTGTAGAGCATGAGTCATGCCAAGCACGTGACAGTGCATAACTTGTTGAAAATACGGGAGATTTAATTCGTTTTGTCTGGCTGGGAAAGGAGGGGCCGTACGGAATGCCGAATAGGCGGGGCAGGGGTGTTCGGAAATCCGAATGCAGGGGCGATGACGATCTATCAGCAAAAACGCTAAACATCTGTAGGAGCGAATTCATTCGCGAAAGGCCAACACATCCAATGCATAACTGCCAGATTTACCAGCCCATCGCGAATGAATTCGCTCCCACAGGGGGAGCGGGGGGTGTCAGTGGATCCGGTGGTGTCGCTGGGAAATCAAGCGGCTTCGATGGCCCCTTTGCTCCGGGCGACTTTATCGAGATACGCCTGCACGTTCTGCTGCTCTTGCGCTGTAGTGAACAGGCCGAGCTTGGTCCGGCGCCACAGAATGTCTTCAGCCTTGCTCGCCCATTCCTCGTTGCACAGGTAATCCACTTCACGGCTGTACAACCCACCACCCAGATGTTCGCCCATATCCGCCAGCCCTTGCGCACCCTCGACAATGCGCCAGCTGCGCGAGCCATAGGTAATCGCCCAGCGCTTGGCGATCTCGGCAGGCAGCCAGGCAAAGCGCTGTTGCAGCTCGGCGACCAGCGCGGCCGGAGTGGTCATGTTCTCGCCGCCAGGCAGGCTCGATTTGGCGGTCCAGCTCGGACGCATCTGGGTGAAGAAGGGCGCCAGTTGCTGCATCGCCGATTCGGCCAGCTTGCGGTAGGTGGTCAGCTTGCCGCCGAAAACCGATAGGATCGGCGCCTCTTCAGCGCTCCCCGACAGCGACAGGGTGTAGTCGCGGGTGATCGCCGACGGGTTGTCGGACTCGTCGTTACACAGCGGGCGCACACCCGAGTAGGTACGAATGATGTCATCGCGGCTGAGCTGCTTCTTGAAGTGTTCGTTGACAATCTTCAGCAGGTAATCGGTTTCGCCTTCAGTGATCGCCACCTTGGCCGGGTCGCCCGTGTATTCGCGGTCGGTGGTGCCGATGATGGTGAAACGTTCCAGATACGGAATGGCGAAGACAATGCGCTGATCTTCGTTCTGCAGGATGAACGCGTTTTCGCCTTCGTACAGTTTTGGCACGATCAGGTGGCTGCCCTGAATCAAACGGATACCGTATTGCGATTCCAGCTTCAGGTCTTCACGAATGAACTTGGCGACCCAAGGGCCGGCTGCGTTCACCAGTGCCTTGGCACGTATGGAAAACAGGCTGCCGTCGGCTCGCTCCATGTTCAGGTGCCACGAGCCATTGCTGCGGCGAGCGCTGAGGCAGCGGGTTTGGGTGTGAATGTGCGCGCCTTTTTCCCGTGCAGCCATGGCATTGAGCACCACCAGACGCGCGTCATCGACCCAGCAATCTGAATATTCGAAACCGCGGGTGATGGAACTGTTCAGCGGGCTGTCGGCGCCGAAGCGCAGGTTTTTCGATGCAGGCAGTTTCTCGCGTTTGCCGAGGTGGTCATAAAGGAACAGGCCCGCGCGGATCATCCAGGCCGGACGCAGGTGCGGGCGATGAGGCAGCACGAAACGCATGGGCTTGACGATGTGCGGGGCTTTTTCCAGCAGCACTTCGCGTTCGGCCAGTGCCTCGCGCACCAGGCGGAATTCGTAATGTTCAAGGTAGCGCAGGCCGCCGTGGATCAGCTTGCTGCTGGCCGATGAGGTGTGGCTGGCCAGGTCGTCCTTTTCACATAGGAACACCGACAGACCGCGCCCTGATGCGTCCGCCGCGATCCCGACGCCATTGATGCCACCGCCAATCACGGCAATGTCATAGACCTCGGAAAGGGGTGGGGTAGGCAAGGTGGAATGGGCCATCGGGGCCTCCTGTCGGTAAATTCGACCATGTTCGCTTTTGGCGAAATCGAACATTTGAGTTCATTTCCGAAAATAGTAACGCAATAAGGCGCACCTCACCACTCGGTAATGATTGAAAATACTGATTGAAGCGACAGGAAAAGAACAAAAGCGAACATCGTAGGGAAGCGACAAACGCGTGTTGTCGTCGAGCTTGGTTCCCTTGTGGGAGCGAATTCATTCGCGATGTGGTTGTACATCCGATGATGATTTACCGAATGTACCGGCCTCTCGCGAATAAATTCGCTTCCACAGGGGGGCATGCGGCGTAATGAAGAAAGGGGGCTTAAACCACTTCCAGCCGGATCTTGTTATGCGCCAGCAATTGCGCCAATGCCGGCACCGGGGCCTGATCGGTCACCAGGCAATCGATCAGGGTGATCGGGCCCAGACGCACCATGGCGTTACGACCGAACTTGCTGGAGTCGGCGGCCAGAATCACTTGCCGTGCGTTGGCGATGATCGCCTGGGAGACGCGCACTTCCTGATAATCGAAGTCCAGCAGGCTGCCGTCTTCGTCGATGCCGCTGATGCCGACCAAGGCGAAATCGACCTTGAACTGGGTAATGAAGTCGACGCTCGCCTGACCCACCACGCCACCGTCACGGCGCACGTTGCCACCGGCCAACTGAACCTCGAAGTCGTCCTTGCCGCTGAGGATCGACGCCACATGCAGGTTATTGGTGATGATCTTCAGGTGGTTGTGGTTGAGCAGCGCGCGGGCGATGGATTCGGTGGTGGTGCCGATATTGATGAACAACGACGCGTGATCGGGGATCTGTGCGGCGATGGCCTCGGCGATGCGCTGTTTCTCGTCGCGCATCTGATCGGCACGCATGGCGTACGCGGTGTTTTCGATGCTGGAATCGTAGGCCGCGCCGCCGTGATAGCGACGCAGCAGGTTCATCTCCGCCAGCTGGTTGATGTCGCGCCGGATGGTTTGCGGGGTCACGACGAACAATTGGGCCATTTCTTCGATGCTGACGTAGCCGCGCTCACGGACCAGCTCGAGGATCTGCTGTTGACGGGGTGGCAGATTCATTTTTCTTCCTTCGGGCAATGGCGCCCATGATGCCGCAGGCAGCCATTACCTGTCAGCCTGAAAAAGAATCGCAAAGATCAAGGTGATCAAAACCTGTGGGAGCGAATTCATTCGCGAGAGGCCAGTACATTCGATAGAGAGATGTCGGATGTACCACAGCATCGCGAATGAATTCGCTCCCACAGTGAAACCAGGCAACCCGTCGGATCGCGGTGTGGCTTATTACTCCGCGTCTTCGTGAGGCTCCCAGTCCCGCGTGCGCTCGACTGCCTTGCGCCAGCCCGCATACAGCTTTTCTTTTTCGGCTTCGTCGCATTGCGGCTCGAATTTGCGCTCGATCACCGCTTTGTCCTTCAGCTCTTCCAGCCCGCTCCAGAAACCGATGGCCAGGCCGGCCAGATAGGCTGCGCCCAACGCCGTGGTCTCGCGCATTTTTGGACGTTCGACTGGCGTGCCGAGGATGTCGGCCTGGAACTGCATCAGGAAGTTGTTGGCCACCGCGCCGCCGTCCACGCGCAGGGCCTTGAGCGGTTCGCCTGCGTCCTGCTGCATGGCGTCGAGCACGTCGCGGGTCTGGTAGGCGATGGATTCCAGCGCGGCGCGAATGATGTGATCGACCTTCACGCCCCGTGTCAGGCCGAACAGCGCACCACGGGCGTAGGGGTCCCAGTAGGGCGCGCCGAGGCCGGTGAAGGCCGGCACCAGGTACACGCCGTTGCTGTTTTTGACTTTGGTCGCGAAGTATTCGGTGTCCATGGAGTCGTTGACGATTTTCAACTCGTCACGCAGCCACTGCACCGTCGAGCCGCCATTGAACACTGCGCCTTCCAGGGCATAGGCGACTTCGCCACGAGGGCCGCAGCCGATGGTGGTGAGCAGGCCGTGATTGGACTTCACCGCCTTCTTGCCGGTGTTCATCAACAGGAAGCAGCCAGTGCCGTAGGTGTTTTTGGCTTGGCCGGGTTCGACGCACATCTGACCGAACAGCGCCGATTGCTGGTCGCCCGCGATGCCAGCGATGGCGATGCCGCTTTTGCTGTGGCCGTAGACTTCAGATGACGATTTGACCTGCGGAAGCATCTCCCGGGGTACGTCGAGCACGTCCAGCATTCGCTGATCCCAGTCCAGGGTGTGGATGTTGAACATCATGGTGCGCGAGGCGTTGGTGTAATCGGTGACGTGAACCTTGCCGCCGGTAAATTTCCAGATCAGCCAGCTGTCGACGGTGCCGAACAGCAACTCGCCACGGCGGGCGCGTTCGCGACTGCCTTCGACGTGATCGAGAATCCACTTCAGCTTGCTGCCGGAAAAATACGGGTCGATGACCAGACCCGTGGTCTCCTTGATGTAGTTCTCAAGACCGTCGCGCTTGAGCTGCTGACAGATCTCGGTGCTGCGGCGGCATTGCCAGACCACGGCGTTGTAGATCGGGCGCCCGCTGTCCTTCTCCCACACCACCGTAGTTTCACGCTGGTTGGTGATGCCGATGGCGGCGATCTGGTTGTGATGCAGATTGGCCTGGGCCAGCACTTTGGTCATGCAAGCGGTTTGAGTGGCGAAGATTTCCATCGGGTCGTGCTCGACCCAGCCAGGCTGCGGGTAATGCTGAACGAATTCGCTCTGGGCAGTACTCACCACGTTGGCGTCACGATCGAAGATGATCGCCCGCGAGCTGGTGGTTCCTTGATCGAGGGCGATGATGTAGTTCTTGTTGTCGTTGTCGGTCATGTCGATTGCCTGGTGATAAAGCGGAAGTCCGGGAATGGCCATCAGTTTACGTGGGAAAACCCGTGAAGTGCTCAGGTGCTGGGCCGTTGGCAGCTGAATATTCGTATTCGAAAAAATATAGACGTAAACGAACATTGTCAAAGGCCGGAAACGAATGTGCCGAGGATTGGCGAATGTCGCGGATTTTCTTTTCACCCAGCCTGCGTAGCAGAGGCGTTTCGATGACGGATGGCCTAAAGTAACGGCAGCCAACACGAAACACCCTGGTCGTCTGGAGTGCTGCATGACCCCCGCATTGGATTTACTGAAAAAGGTTCGCGCCGAACACCGGATACACAGCTATGAGCACGACCCCAAGGCTGCCTCCTATGGCCTGGAGGCCGCCGAAAAGCTGAATCTACAGCCCGCGCAGGTATTCAAGACCTTGCTGGCCAGTACTGAAAAAGGCGAGTTGCTGGTGGCCGTCGTGCCGGTGGTGGGGTCACTGGACCTCAAGGCCCTGGCCCATGCCGCAGGGGCGAAGAAAGCAGAAATGGCCGACCCTGCTGCTGCGCAACGCGCCACGGGCTACCTGCTCGGGGGCATCAGCCCGCTGGGGCAGAAGAAAAGGCTGAGAACGTTCATTGATACTTCCGCTCAACCGTTCGCGACAATTTTTGTCAGCGCTGGTCGACGCGGGCTTGAGGTTGAGCTGTCGGCCGAGGTACTAGCACAACACACCAGTGCGACGTTTGCGCAGATTGGGCGTGAATGATCCGGATGCATCGTCAGAAATGTCTGTGCCCTGCAGCGGTCTTTTATAAAGGCAGGGCTGTCAAATAATAAAGGATTGGGGATGCTTTCCATGCAGCTTGAATTTCATCAGGTCGACGCCTTCAGTGACCGGCCGTTCGCGGGCAACCCGGCGATGGTCTACCGCCTCGATGCCTGGCTGGCGGATGAACTGATGCAGCGCATCGCCACGGAACACAATTTGTCAGAAACCGCCTTCGTGGTGCGTGAGACGCAGGGCTGGCATATCCGTTGGTTCACTCCCACCCACGAAGTCCCGCTGTGCGGGCACGCGACGCTGGCCACGGCCCACGTGCTGCTGGAAAAGTATGGGGAAACGTCCGACACCATCCCGTTCATCAGCAAATCAGGTTCATTGAGCGTGACCCGGGAAAACGGTCGCCTGCTGCTGGACTTTCCGGCCATGCCACCCAGCGAGGTGGGCGTTACGGTCGACATCGAGCGCGCGCTGAACACAGAAGTCGTAGACGTGCTGGGGTCGGCAGAATTGTTGGTGGTGCTGGAGTCCGAACAGGCCGTGCGCGACTGCAAACCTGACCTGGCCGCGATTGCCCGCCTGCCGTGGCCGGGGGTGATCGTGACTGCCAAGGGCGACGGCGAGCGCTACGATTTCGTTTCCCGCTATTTCGCACCGGCCATCGGCATTCCTGAAGACCCGGTGACCGGCGCGACCCATTGCAGCCTGATTCCTTACTGGTCCGCGCGGCTGAACAAATTCAGCCTGAACGCTCACCAGAGCTCGGCTCGGGGCGGGGAGTTGTTCTGCCGTCTGGAAGGTGATCGGGTGAAGATCGGTGGGTATGCGACGCTGGTGGCGAGCGGGACGTTGACACTGGGGTGAGTCAGACCGCAACGTCCTGATGCACTGGAACACTGCCGACCGCCGGGAACAACACCAGATGCTCGGCCGCCACACGGATCCCGACTTCGTCCCCGGCGCGCCAATCAGCGTGGCTGGGGAACAGGGCTTCCAGCTGGGTGCCAGTGCGCAGCTGCAGGCGATACAGCGTGGCGGCGCCTTGAAACGTCTTGCTAGTGACGCGGGCTTTTAGCGGGCTGTCGGGCGCATGAATGATGTCATCAGGACGCAGCAGCACATCCATCGGCGCGCCATTGACACCCGCATACGCACGATTGCCACGCAGCACGCCGAGTTCGGTTTGTACCGATTGCGCATCGATCAATTGCCCGCGAATGAAGTAACCCTTTCCGACAAAGCTGGCGACGTAAGGTGTAGCCGGTTCGTGATACAGGTTGTAGGGCGTATCCCATTGCTCAAGACGACCTTCCTTGAAAACCCCCACATGGTCGCTCACTGCGAAGGCCTCTTCCTGATCGTGCGTCACCAGAATCGCACTGGTGCCACGGGCCTTGAGGATGTCGCGCACTTCATGGCTCAGGCGCCGACGCAGCTCGCCATCGAGATTGGAAAAGGGTTCGTCGAGCAGCAGCAATTGTGGCTCGGGCGCCAAGGCTCGGGCGAGGGCGACACGTTGTTGCTGCCCGCCGGAGAGTTCGTGGGGATGACGCTTGCCCAGCGCGCCGAGATTGACCAGCTCCAGCATTTCTTCGACCACCTGGCTCAGGCGCGGATGGTTGCGGATGCCGAAGGCGATGTTCTCGGCAACGGTCAGGTGCGGGAACAGCGCGTAATCCTGAAATACCATGCCGATGCGGCGTTTCTCGGGGGCGAGGGTGAAGCCAGGCTTTGAAATCACCTCGCCCGCAAGCACGATCTCGCCTGCGTGCACCGGCTCGAAACCGGCAATGGCACGCAGCGTGGTGGTCTTGCCGCAGCCCGAGGAGCCCAGCAGGCAACCGATGTCGCCGGCGTTGAGGTGCAGGTTGAGGTTCTGCACCACGCGTTGGTCCTGATAGCCGCAAGCCAGTTCACGCAGTTTCAGCAGCATGGGGTCACTCAAGCAGGTTGATAGGCCGGTGCCACGAGGAATTCGAGCAGGGCCTTCTGCGCGTGCAGGCGGTTTTCAGCCTGATCCCAGGCAACCGAGCGAACGTCGTCGAGCAGGTCTTCGCTGATTTCCTCGCCACGGTGGGCGGGCAGGCAGTGCATGAACAGCACGTCATCGGCCGCCAGATCGAGCAGCTCGCGGGTGACCTGGAACGGCTTGAACAGCGCGATGCGCTTGGCGGTTTCTTCTTCCTGGCCCATGGAGGTCCAGACGTCGGTGCTGATCAGGTGTGCGCCCTTGACCGCTTCGCGCGGGTCCCGGGTCAGCGTCATGCGATCACCGGCAAGGGCCATGAATTGCGGGCTCGGCTCGTAGCCTTCAGGGCAGGCGACGCGCAGCTGGAAGTCGAACTGGATCGCCGCCTCTATATAGCTGTTGCACATGTTGTTGCCGTCGCCAATCCAGGCCACGGTCTTGCCTTTGATCGAGCCGCGATGCTCAAGAAAGGTCTGCATATCAGCCAGCAACTGGCACGGGTGCAGGTCGTCGGACAGGCCGTTGATCACAGGCACGCGGGAGTTGGCGGCGAATTCGATCAGGTTGCTGTGGGCGAAGGTGCGGATCATCACCGCATCGACCATGCGCGACATGACGCGCGCGCCGTCGGCAATGGGTTCGCCACGGCCCAATTGAGTGTCGCGAGGAGACAGAAAAATGGCCTGGCCACCGAGCTGAATCATGCCCGCTTCGAAGGAGACTCGAGTACGAGTCGAAGATTTCTCGAAGATCATGGCCAGCACGCGGCCTCTGAGCGGCTCGAAGAGCACGCCGCGATTTCGCAGGTCCTTCAGCTCAATGCCTCGACGGATTACGGCGCCCAGCTCATCTGGCGTGTAATCCATCATCGAGAGAAAGTGCCTGGTGATCATCATTAACTACCTTGTCTGCAACAGACCGCAGATCCTCAATGCCGGGTTTTATCGGAAAAACGGGCGAGACCTGCGGCGAAAGCCGCACGGGGCGACGAATAGGGAAGGCGCGAGGGTATAAGAAAATGTCGCCTCGTGCCAAGGCCCGGCGTAGCTGAAAACATCCGCCAGACGTTCGGTAGCTTGAAAATGGCGTGTTCAAGACGCTTTTCATGTATCAAACTGCTACAGTTGCGTACACAACTAAGGCATTTAGCCATCGCTGAACGGTTGGCAGGGCGGAGGTTGTACACCGGCACATCTGATGGTGGCAATTACTGCCGATTCTGCAACAGTTTCAAAATGCTGCGAAACCTTATGCGACATGCTTCACGCCGCGCAAACCCGGACGTTTCCTAAACCACTGGCGTGAGTTATAAAGGCCGCTTATGTCCTCCAGAAGAGGTGGGGAATGGATTCAAAAGAGAAACAACTGACGGAACTGCTCGGGCTTACGGCCCGTACCCTCACGCACCTCACAGCTTCCATGACATCGATGTCGTTCGAGCTGATGCGCAGTGAAGATGAGGTCACCCGTTCGGCAGGCCGGCGGATGATCGATCGCATGGCCACCATCAGCGCAGGTCTTGATGATCACTGGCGTCTGATCGGTGAATTGACTGGCGTTCAGGTGTCCCAGGAACAAGTCGAAACCGTCCATGAGATCCAGATGAAACGCAAGGTGGTTACCCCAATCGGCGGTTCGGCTTCCTGATCCTTTCTCCGCGCAGGTGAGCTATCGGCTCACCTGATGCTGTCCGATTCACGGCACTGACGTTTCTGGCGCAGTGCTGTCCCAGGCTCCATAGTTTTGTTTCCGCGATCGTATCGATCGCCATACAAGAACATGAGACTTGCCATGACCAAGACTCTCCACTACCGTGCCTGTCACCTGTGCGAGGCCATCTGCGGCCTGACCATCGAGACCACCCTTGAAGCGGACGCGTCGGTGCGAATCAGCTCGATCAAGGGCGATGCGCAGGACACCTTCAGTCGAGGGCACATCTGCCCAAAAGCCGTGGCCCTGCAAGATATCCAGAACGACCCGGATCGCCTTCGCCAGCCCATGCGTCGCGTCGGCAGCGAGTGGCAACCCATCGCCTGGCAGGACGCGTTCGATCTGGTGGCCGAGCGGCTCGTCGATATCCAGCAGCGCCACGGCCAAAACGCTGTGGCGGTGTATCAGGGCAACCCCAGCGTGCACAACTATGGGTTGATGACCCACAGCAATTACTTCCTCGGGTTGCTGAAAACCCGCAACCGTTTTTCAGCCACGTCGGTCGACCAGTTGCCTCATCACCTGACCAGCTACCTGATGTATGGCCACGGTTTGTTACTGCCTATTGCCGACATCGATCAAACAGATTTCATGTTGATTCTGGGGGGCAATCCGTTGGCGTCCAACGGCAGCATCATGACGGTGCCTGACGTGGAAAAACGCCTGAAAGCGATTCAGGCGCGGGGCGGCAAGGTTGTGGTGGTGGACCCTCGTCGCAGCGAAACCGCGGCCATTGCCAATCAGCATCTGTTCATTCGCCCCGGCGGCGATGCGGCGCTGCTGTTCGGCCTGCTGCACACGCTGTTTGACGAAGGGCTGACCCGCGACAGTCATTTGCCGGTCGATGGCCTGGAGGAAGTTCGCGCCGCCATCGCCCACATGAACGCCGATGCCATGAGCCAGCGCTGTGGCGTGCCTGCCGAGCAGATCCGCCAACTGGCGCGAGACTTCGCCAGCGCCGAAAGCGCCGTGTGCTACGGGCGCATGGGGATCTCGACCCAAGCGTTCGGCACCCTGTGCCACTGGCTGGTGCAACTGATCAATCTGGTCACCGGTAACCTCGACCGCGTCGGCGGCGCGCTGTGCACCGAGCCTGCGCTGGACCTCGTGGCGTCGACCTCTGGCGGCGGCTTCAATCGTTGGCAGAGTCGCGTCTCCGGCCTGCCCGAATACAGTGGCGAGTTGCCGGTTTCGGCGCTGGCCGAAGAAATGCTCACCGAAGGCGAAGGGCAGGTGAAGGCGCTGATCACCGTGGCGGGCAACCCGGTGCTGTCGACGCCGAACGGCCGCCAGCTGGATCAGGCGCTGGACGGGCTGGAGTTCATGGTCAGCATTGACCTGTACATCAACGAGACCACACGCCACGCTGACCTGATCCTGCCCTCGACCTCGGCGCTGGAGAACGATCACTACGACACGACCTTCAACCTGTTCGCAGTGCGCAACGTCACCCGGTTCAACCGCGCGATCCTCGCCAAACCTGAAGGTTCACTGCACGACTGGGAGATTTTTGTCGGCCTGGCCAAAGCGTTCGCATTGAAGGCCGAGCGGGAGCTGAAGCCGACGATCGCACCCGCGCAAATGGTCGATCGCGGTTTGCGGGCGGGGCTGTATGGCGATGCGTCGCAGCACAAGCTGTCGCTGGAAGCCTTGTACGACCATCCCCACGGGCTGGATCTTGGTGCGCTCAAGCCTAATCTGGCGACGCGCTTGAAATCGGCCAATCACCGTATACAGGCGGCGCCGGAAGTGATCCTCAGGGATCTGGTGCGCTTCGCCGCTGCCGAGCTTCCACGCGCAGGTGAGCTGCTGCTGATCGGCCGGCGTCACGTGCGCAGCAACAACTCCTGGATGCACAACTACCACCGGCTGGTGAAAGGCAAGCCACGACATCAATTGCTGATGAACCCGGACGATCTGGCCAGCCGCGGCCTGAGCGATGGGCAGCGGGTGCGGGTGAGTTCTCGGGTCGGGATGATCGAGGTTGAGGTGATGGGCAGCGCGGACATGATGCCAGGCGTGGTCAGCCTGCCCCATGGCTGGGGGCATGGGCGGCCGGGTGTGCAAATGGATATCGCTCGGGATCAGCCAGGGGAGAGCGCCAATGACTTGACCGACGAACGGCAGATGGATGCACTGTCCGGAAATGCTGCGTTGAACGGGGTGCCAGTGACGGTTGCAGCGGCATGACGCTCATCATATTTATCGGATCGATTAAAGCCAAGACCGAGCGTTACGCTAGGTAATCGGTTAGAATGCGCCACCGTGTCGACATATACAGTCGTAAAGTTCAGCCGAGGTGCTCCATGGATATCATCGAAACGATCAAAGACCAGATTGCCAAAAACACCGTTCTGCTCTACATGAAAGGCGCTCCGAATGCCCCGCAGTGCGGCTTCTCGGCCAAGGCGTCCCAGGCATTGATGGCCTGTGGCGAAAAGTTCGCGTACGTCGATATCCTGCAGAACCCAGAGATCCGCGCCAACCTGCCGAAATACGCCAACTGGCCAACCTTCCCGCAACTGTGGGTCGACGGTGAGCTGGTTGGCGGTAGCGATATCATCGTTGAGATGCACGCAGCCGGTGAGCTGCAGCCACTGATCAAGGCTGCTGTCGAGAAGAACGCGACTGCCTGATTTGGGTTGTTGACGATAAAAGCCCCGGTCTCTCGAGAGATTCGGGGCTTTTTTGTGGCATTGGTTTTCGGATGGAGGGCAAACTCGATGTGCTGATTGCGGTTCCGCTCTCGCAGCGGGTTCCAGCCAGGCAGAACGCTCTTGCTCCAGAAACGCAGAAGCCCCACCTGACTCACCACCAGGCGGGGCTTCTCTCAAACGAAGATTGAAATCAGTCTTCTTCGCCCATCTGCGATTGCAGGTAGTTCTCGATACCCACCTTGTCGATCAGACCCAGCTGAGTCTCCAGCCAATCGATGTGCTCTTCCTCGGATTCAAGGATATCTTCGAGCATCTCGCGGCTGCCGAAATCACCTACGGCTTCACAATGAGCGATCGCAGCCTTTAGATCCGCATGGCCTTTTCGCTCGATCTTCAGATCGCACTCCAGCATTTCCCTGGTGTGCTCACCGATCAGGATCTTGCCCAGGTCCTGAAGGTTAGGCAGGCCTTCCAGAAACAAGATGCGCTTGATCAGCTTGTCAGCGTGTTTCATCTCGTCGATGGATTCTTTGTACTCGTGCTTGCCGAGTTTATTCAGGCCCCAATCCTCGTACATGCGCGCATGCAGAAAATACTGGTTGATGGCGACCAGCTCGTTCCCGAGGATCTTGTTGAGATGCTGGATGACTGTAATGTCGCCTTTCATGATCGAGGTCCTGTCGAAGATGTTCGTATATAGGCCGCAAGTTTGAGCTTCCAATAATCCTCTGTCAAACCTAAGTTATTGAATAATAAGTGAAAATAAATAGGAATAAGAATGTTTGTGTTCCGCATCTTAGCGCTAAGCATTTGAATTACAGGCATAAAAAAACCGGACACTCGGTCCGGTTCTCTAAAATTCGGTAGTTCAGGCGGCAGAAAATTCTGCTGGATAAGCGAGGGCGGCCTGAGTTGTTTGCAGTTCGGTCAGGGTTTCACGCACCACTTCCTTGGCAAGGCAGGCGCATTTCCCACATTTGCTGGCGACACCCAGGGTTTCGCGCACTTCACGATAGCTGCAGCATCCTTCCATGATTGCTTCGCGGATTTGTCCGTCGGTGACACCTTGGCAGAGGCAGACATACATAAAAAAGGACCGTCGCTGAGTGATGGGCTCATGTGCGACGGATACTAATGTTAATGAGAATGCTTGTCAAAACTACTTCCTGAACCTCAGCTGAAGCCCGATGAATGGTCAGATGAGTCCGTCATTCGGTCATAAAAAACCGGCCACAGGGGGCCGGTTCAGTCAGCGAAGTACAGACCTCAATCGTCGAAGTCGTGCCAGCCGCCCATTTCCTTCCAGCGATTGACGATGCCGCAGAACAAATCGGCCGTCTTCTCGGTGTCATAGCGAGCAGAGTGGGCCTCACGACCGTCGAAGTCGATGTCAGCGGACTGACAGGCCTTGGCCAGCACGGTTTGGCCGTACGCCAGGCCTGCGAGCGTTGCGGTGTCGAAACTGGAGAACGGATGAAACGGGTTGCGTTTCATGTCCAGTCGCGCCACTGCCGCGTTAAGGAAGCCCAGATCGAAGCTGGCGTTATGCCCCACCAGAATCGCGCGCTTGCAGCCGTTGGCCTTCAGTGCTTTGCGTACGCCACGGAAGATGTCGGTCAACGCCGTTTCTTCGCTGACCGCCATGCGTAACGGGTGATCGAGCTTGATCCCGGTGAACTCCAGGGCAGCGGCTTCGATGTTGGCGCCTTCGAAAGGCTCGACGCGGAAGAAGTAGGTGTGTTCAGGGAACACGAAGCCTTTTTCGTCCATGCCAATGGTGGTGGCTGCAATTTCCAGCAACGCATCGGTGGCGGCATTGAAACCGCCGGTCTCTACGTCGACAACGACTGGCAGATAGCCACGAAAGCGCGCTGCCATCGGATGTCTGGAGCCTGTGCCGCCGCCAGAGCCTTCCTGATCGTCGTCGTAATGGTCTTCACTCACGCGTTTTCCTCCAGCAGGCGCCAGCGCAGTTTTTCACCGGCGCGCAGCGGGATGACCGACAGCTCGCCAAACGGCAGGCTGGTCGGGGCGGTCCACTCTTCACGCACCAGCGTGATGGTGTCGGTGTTGGCCGGCAGGCCGTAGAACGCCGGGCCATTGAGGCTGGCGAAGCCCTCGAGTTTGTCCAGAGCGTTGCGCTGTTCGAACGCCTCGGCGTACAGCTCGATGGCAGCATAGGCGGTGTAGCAGCCGGCACAGCCGCATGCGGCTTCCTTGGCGTGCTGGGCGTGCGGCGCCGAGTCGGTGCCCAGGAAGAACTTGCCGCTGCCGCTGGTGGCGGCGTCCAGCAGCGCCACTTGGTGGGTATTGCGCTTGAGAATCGGCAGGCAATAGAAGTGCGGACGAATCCCGCCGACCAGCATGTGATTGCGGTTGTACAGCAGGTGGTGTGCAGTGATGGTCGCGCCGACGTTGGCCGAAGCCTCGTTGACGAACTGCACGGCATCGCCCGTGGTGATGTGTTCGAACACCACTTTGAGGGTCGGGAAACGCTCGACCACACGGCGCATGTGCTCGTCGATGAAAATCTTTTCGCGGTCGAACACGTCGATGTCGCCGCGGGTCACTTCGCCGTGGATCAACAGCGGCATACCGACTTCAGCCATCGCTTCGAGCACGGGGAAGATCTTGTCCACGCTGGTCACGCCAGAGTCGGAGTTGGTCGTGGCACCGGCCGGGTACAGCTTGGCCGCGTAGACGAAACCGCTGGCCTTGGCGGCGCGGATGTCTTCGGGCTGGGTCAGGTCGGTGAGGTACAGCACCATCAATGGCTCGAAACGGCTGCCTTGCGGGCGGGCAGCGAGGATGCGCTGGCGATACGCATCGGCTTGCTCCGCGTTGCGTACCGGCGGCACGAGGTTCGGCATGATGATGGCGCGGCTAAAGGTGCGCGCAACGTCCGCGACGGTATGGGGCAAAACGGCGCCATCACGAAGATGGATGTGCCAGTCGTCGGGGCGCAGGAGGGTCAGGCGGTCGGACATTGGGGGATTCCAGGCGGGCAAACTCGCTGGGAATGCTACCGGAAAAGACTCGTCCAGGCACTCGCTATCAAGTTTTGTAGGAAGTTACCGATAGACACGTGTAAGCGATAAATTTGTTTCGCGTGAAATTTTTAAGTGGAGCCTCCCGTGCGCCAGCGATATCTAGCCCTGCTCAGCGTGTTTGCCAGCCTGCCGGCCATGGCTCTCACTTTCCAGACCCGTCTGGAGAATATCGAGTGGAAGGTAGAAGGCGACCCGTTCGAATGCCGTCTGAGCCAGCCGATCACCGATTTTGGCGCGGGTGAGTTCGTGCGTCGCGCCGGTGAGCAGGCGACTTTCCGACTGAAGGCCACTGGTTACAGCCTGGCTTCGGGCTCTGCCACGCTTATCGCCGCCGCTGCACCCTGGCAGCCCGGTCGGGGCGATCTTAATCTGGGCGCGGTGAAAGTCGGCAACGGCGAGATTCCTTTCAATACCAGTCAGGCTCAGGCCGGACGGCTCATTGCGGGTTTGATGGAAGGCCGCAGCCCGGTCATTCGTCATGCCTTGCGCGATGGTGGCGGGGCGATGGAAGTGCGCCTGCTGCCGGTCAAGTTCAGCAAGGCCTACACCGATTTTCAGCTGTGCACGGCCAAACTGTTGCCGATGAATTTCGATCAGGTGCGTCAGGCCGAGATTGGCTTCCCGGGCGGCGGCATCGATCTGGATGCGCCGGCCAAGCGTCGCCTCGATACCGTGCTGGCTTATATGAAGGCTGATCCGACGGTCAATCATGTCGAGCTGGACGGGCACTCCGACAACAGCGGCAATCGCCTGACCAACCGTGACCTGTCTCGCCGTCGCGCGCTGGCAGTCATGGATTACCTCAAGGCCCAGGGCGTGCCGGAAGAGCAGATCACCGTGCGTTTTCACGGCGAGCAGTACCCACTGGTGCCCAACACCAATAATGCAAACCGTGCGCGCAATCGTCGGGTGAACATTCACCTGGATCGCGTCGCCGAACAAAAACCCGCCGCCGCGCCTGTATCGGCACCGGCTCCAGCCTTGGTAGCGCCGCCGGCCGCTGCGCCTGCACCCTCTGCCACGCCAGCTCCCACGGCGGCGTCCGGGGCGCCAGTGGCCAAGGTCTGAGCCCAATCAGTCGTCGTGTGTTCGACAGATTCTGTCGCTTCGTCGTCAGAAGCTGTCGCGACACTGTAAATCCACGTGTTTGAACGGTAGAATCAGCGGTTTTCCGTACAACGCGTTGGAGTGATGGCATGGCGGACGTTAACAAGGTAGTTCTCGCGTATTCCGGTGGCCTGGATACTTCGGTGATCCTGAAGTGGCTGCAAGATACGTACAACTGCGAAGTGGTGACCTTTACCGCTGACCTGGGTCAGGGCGAAGAAGTCGAGCCAGCACGCGCCAAGGCGCAGGCCATGGGCGTCAAAGAAATCTACATCGACGACCTGCGCGAAGAATTCGTGCGTGATTTCGTGTTCCCGATGTTCCGCGCCAACACCGTCTACGAAGGCGAGTACCTGCTGGGTACCTCCATCGCACGTCCGCTGATCGCCAAGCGTCTGATCGAAATCGCCAACGAAACTGGCGCCGACGCCATTTCCCACGGCGCGACCGGCAAGGGTAACGATCAGGTGCGTTTCGAACTGGGTGCCTACGCACTCAAGCCTGGCGTGAAAGTCATCGCCCCGTGGCGCGAGTGGGACCTGCTGTCCCGCGAAAAGCTGATGGATTATGCCGAGAAGCACGCGATCCCGATCGAGCGTCACGGCAAGAAGAAGTCCCCATACTCCATGGACGCCAACCTGTTGCACATCTCCTATGAAGGTGGCGTGCTGGAAGACACCTGGACCGAGCACGAAGAAGACATGTGGCGCTGGACCGTTTCGCCTGAAAACGCGCCAGACAAACCCCAGTACCTGGAACTGACCTACCGCAATGGCGACATCGTTGCGCTGGACGGCGTCGACATGACCCCGGCCACCGTTCTGGCGACCCTGAACAAAATCGGCGGCGAGCACGGCATTGGCCGTCTGGACATCGTCGAGAACCGTTACGTCGGCATGAAATCCCGTGGCTGCTACGAAACCCCGGGCGGCACCATCATGCTCAAGGCTCACCGCGCCATCGAGTCGATCACTCTGGACCGTGAAGTTGCGCACCTGAAAGACGAGTTGATGCCTAAATACGCCAGCCTGATCTACACCGGTTACTGGTGGAGCCCTGAGCGTCTGATGCTGCAACAGATGATCGACGCCTCCCAAGCTCACGTGAACGGCGTCGTTCGCCTCAAGCTCTATAAAGGCAATGTGATCGTGACGGGCCGCAAGTCCGACGATTCGCTGTTCGATGCCAACATCGCGACCTTCGAAGAAGACGGCGGTGCTTACAACCAGGCGGATGCGGCGGGCTTTATCAAGCTCAACGCACTGCGCATGCGCATTGCTGCGAACAAGAACCGCAAATTGTTCTGATCACGGCAAGTAGCATCCAGGGCGCAACCCGTTTCGGGTTGCGCCTTTTTTATTCCATCAGATCAACTTTCTCTCTTTTTCGCGTCATGCCTCAGGGCCTGTGTGGCGACGTATGCAGGGTCGCTAGTTCAAATCGTCCTGGTCTTTTGGCTGTGTGCATGAGTCGCCTGCCGGTTCTTCCTGAGCAGGCGCAGTGTTGAGCTCAAAGCGATAAGCCTTACCCAGATTCCAGACATCTCGCACACTGAGCCCCAGCAACTGAGCGATCTCGGGGACCGTATACCCCAGCGTGGAATAGTGTATTGCGTGTCCGGCAACCGTATCGTCAACCGTCACAGGGTCGCTGCTGCGCTGGCTTCGCGCGCCTCGAACAGGCCGGCTGTAGAGGATTTTCACGCCATGTTCACTGGCAAGACGCTTGATCTCCTTGCGGTTCATACGTAATGAATACTGTAGCGCAGAAAAACCGGCGCCTTTGGCCACCAGCCCCTTCAATTGCTCGATCTTGGCGCTCAATTGGCTGTCGCTATCGGCCTCCTCGACGTGATGTTTCGCTTCATTAGGGCAGTGACGGGTTTCTCCCTCAGGTACCACATTGATGATGCCTCCCTCGGCGACGTACGCCTCTACGGCTTCAGCGAGTTTGAGAGGGGTGTGAGTGGTTGCTGGATATACCCCTGTTTTCTTGGTCATGGTTTATTCCTTTGAGCATATTGATATATACGAGCGACACCAGCTCGCCTCCTTGATCCACTAACTTTGACCCATCGGCAGGTAAGTTCGGCGCGGCCGAATTTGCCCCGCGGGCAAGTCCAGACAAGGAACTGAAAATGTATAACCGTAAGTAATAAGGCACTGGGTACGAGGGGGGTGCCTTAATGATAGTTTCCAGTTTCATGAAGTGTTGAAGAAAAAAGTAACGACTGGACTTAGGTTTGGCAAGTAAAAATTATTTTTTTGATGATTTAAGCTAGTTCGAATAATGGCTTCTTACAGCATGAGAATTCTGGTCTGTTAGTTTTGTAGTATTTTTCTTCTTTGTGGAAAGTTCTCTGGATTTGCAGAACAGTATGGTATTACGTAAAGGGCGCACGGGCCTCGTTTGCAATAATTCTGTTTTGCTATCAGCCATTGTGAATGTTCAATGCTGGGAAATGGATTGGGTTGTAAAGCGGCGCGAGGGGCTGAGAAGGGCGTTCAAGGCTGGCGGTGTGCGGGAAAAGGGTATTGTTTCGGAATTTTCCGAATCTCGCGTAGGTCATTTCTTTGAATAAATATGTATGGAGAATAAGTATTTTAAATGCGTATTTTTCAAAGCTCTCTGCGGTAGGGTCAGGGTTGTAATTTGCAATGCTTTCTGATTGAAGTTGAGTGGCATGTCCGAAAGATCGGCTTATGCTGAAGGTCAATGCCCTTCCGTGGGTTTTTTTATTCGTGGCAGCACGGGCGTCTTTCGGTAGCCCGCAGTGTGTCTGCTAATTGTGGTGGTAAGAATGCTCGCGTCCCGCCAGCCCGCTGAGCGGATGAGGCTGTCTGCACATGGCCGCCTTGCGTCAATTGAACAGTTTGAAGGGGTGTTGGAATCATGAATGACCGTATTAAAAAAGCGGGGTTGTGCAAATGGCTGTTTTCCAGAACGATGTCCCGTGTAGGGCGATGGAAGAACGCAGAGTGGGCCAAATTGGATGGCCTGTCTGAAAAGGTAGATGGATAAGTCAGGATTTGTAGGACTTTTCTGTTGCTTGAGTGGGAAAGGTCTTTGCCTGCTAGTCCAAAGGGAGGAGCGCCATGCAAAGCGGTAAACGACTAAGCTATTGTGCGGGCTCTGAAATTTCGAACAGCAAAGAATGGACTGCACATGAATAAAGTGTTGATCGTGGACGATCACCCCGTGATTCGGCTCGCCGTACGCATGCTGATGGAGCGGCATGGTTACGAAGTCATCGCCGAAACGGACAACGGCGTGGATGCGCTGCAACTGGCCAGAGAGCACTTGCCCGATATCGTCATTCTGGACATCGGCATCCCGAAACTCGATGGCCTGGAAGTCATCGCTCGGCTGACGGCGATGACCCTGCCTTTCAAGGTCCTGATCCTGACCTCTCAGGCCCCGGGCCATTTCTCCATGCGTTGCATGCAGGCCGGGGCGGCCGGTTACGTCTGCAAGCAACAGGACCTGACCGAATTGTTGAGCGCCATCAAGGCGGTGTTGTCGGGGTACAGCTATTTCCCCAACCAGGCTCTGCACACGGTGCGCTCAAGCCTGGGCAATGCCAGTGAGGCGGAGATGGTTGATCGGCTGTCGGGCCGGGAAATGATGGTGTTACAGCAACTGGCCAGGGGAAGAACCAACAAGGAAATCGCCGATGGCATGTTTCTCAGCAACAAGACCGTCAGCACCTATAAAACGCGTTTGCTGCTCAAGCTCAATGCCCACTCGCTGGTTGATCTGATTGAACTCGCCCAGCGCAACGGGCTGGTCTAGCCCCAGTCATGAGTGCTGATGCGATCGCCGTTTTTGCCGAGATGTTGCGCGCCGCTTCAATTGAATTCTTGCCGGCAGGCTAAAGCCTCTCAAGTCGTGGGGAGGCTTTGAACGCAAAAGGATCAGAAGTCGAAATCGTAGTCCGCCAGCTGTTTCTGCAGGCGACGCTCTTCCAGGATGTTGTCGATGGTGCGACGTTTGCTGAGGTTGGTTTTTGCAGTTTCTACGGGTACTTGCACGGCTTCGTCTGCCTCTGCGGACACGAAGTCGTCATCTACGTCCATCTGCTCTTTGTCAGTACTCATGAAAGTTGACTCCAGCTTAGACTGTCATTGGCGCACCTTATAACGGCAAATGTCGACCGGGTAAAAAAGATTTTTTCAATCGATAAGTCCGGAAAAACGCTATCGCTCAATCATCTGAAGTCTTTTGCTTAAATTCGCACAGGTCTTCTATTCGGCAGCTTCCACAGCGAGGCTTGCGAGCCACGCAGACATAGCGGCCATGCAGGATCAGCCAGTGATGCGCATCCAGCAGATAGTCCTTGGGGACAAATTTCATCAGCTTGTTTTCGACCTCGACAACGTTCTTGCCGGGGGCGATCCCGGTGCGATTACTGACCCGGAAGATGTGTGTGTCCACCGCCATCGCCAGTTGCCGAAAAGCCGTGTTGAGGACCACGTTCGCAGTCTTTCGGCCGACACCGGGCAATGCCTCCAACGCCTCTCGGGTTTCTGGCACCTCACCACCGTGCAGCTCGACCAGCATGCGGCAGGTCTCGATGACGTTCTTGGCCTTGCTGTTATAGAGGCCGATGGTCTTGATGTATTCCGAAAGTCCCTCGACACCCAGCGCGTAGATCGCCTGGGGAGTGTTCGCCACCGGGTACAGGCGAGCGGTGGCTTTGTTGACGCTGACGTCGGTGGCCTGCGCCGAGAGGATCACGGCAATCAGCAGCTCGAACGGCGAGCTGTAGGACAGCTCCGTTTTAGGATCGGGATTGTCTTCGTGAAGACGGCGAAAAATTTCCAGACGTTTTGCGGCGTTCATGAGGTGCGCTTTCTCAGGGAAACGTTCAGGTCAATGTGTTGCATCAGGCTGTGCAGAGCGAGTTCCTGATCTGCTTTTTACCATGCATCAAAGGCTTGCAGTGTTTGTTCGGCATGCGCAACCTCGGCGTGTAGCGCTGCAATTCGGTCGGCGGAGGCGTCCGCCGTTTGGGCCTTCTTCAGCGCTGCCCGGCTCATGGCCAACTGTATCTTTGCGCGATTTATGGCTGCTTTATCAGGCTTCACTGCGCTGACTTCGATAGCCTGGGACTCGGGGGGCGGCCTGTTTATAGCTGCCGAGTCCTGCAGCGCAGCCAGTGCGCGTTGCGCCTCATCGAGCTCCAGCCCGAGCGTCATCAGCTGTGCGGCCTGCTCTGCAATCGGCGGGTGGCCGAACGCCCTGATCGACTTGTGCAACTGCGCCCGACTCATGGCCACCTTGATGCGTGCCTGTTTCAGCGCTGCGTCGCTGTCAGCGGCTTTTTGCGCGCAAACCCGATCGAGCGCAGCTTGCACCGGGTCAACCGTGACAACGGTGGGTGCCTCGGCTTTCTGCTGGCGGGCCAGTCGTTCGGCATGGCGGCGTTGTTCTTCACGCTGCAGACGGGCGTTGCGTGCTTCGAACCGCTGACGTGCATGACCGCGTTTGGCTGCTCGCGCCACTCGCTGGCCTTCATCGAACGCCAGGCCGCCTACGATCGGGACAATCGCGGGTGATGGCAGGGGCAGCATGTCGATACAGTCCACAGGGCAGGGCGCCACACAGAGGTCACAGCCGGTGCATTCAGCGATGATCACGGTGTGCATCAGCTTGGCGGCGCCGACGATGGCGTCCACGGGGCAGGCCTGAATACACTTGGTGCAGCCAATGCATTCGGCCTCACGGATGAACGCGACCTGCGCCGGGGCGCTGCCACGTTCGGTATCGAGGGGGATGGCGGACACGTTCAGCAGGTGCGCCAACGCCGCGATGGTTTCATCGCCACCTGGAGGACACTTGTTGATTGCTTCGCCGCTGGCAATCCCTTCGGCGTAAGGCTTGCAGCCGGGGTGGCCACATTTGCCACATTGAGTCTGTGGCAACAGGGCGTCGATACGGTGGATCAGGTTCATGCTTTGACCTGACCGACGCCCGCAGGCGTCGGCCGCGTTCACGGTTACTTGATGCGCTGGCCTGGCTTCGCGCCGCTGTCAGGGCTCAGCAGGTAGATCTCTTCGCCGCCAGGACCGGCGGCCATCACCATGCCTTGGGAGATGCCGAAGCGCATTTTTCGTGGCTTCAGGTTGGCAATCATCATGGTCAGGCGACCTTCCAGCTCGGCCGGGTTCGGGTAGGCGCTCTTGATCCCGGAGAACACGTTGCGCTTCTCGTCACCGATGTCCAGGGTCAAGCGCAGCAGCTTGTCAGCGCCTTCAACGTGCTCGGCTTTCTCGATCAGCGCCACGCGCAGGTCGATGGCGGCAAAGGCGTCGAAGTCGATTTCCGGCGACAGCGGGTCCTTGGTCAGCTCGCCGTTACCCGATGCAGCGGCCCCGGTATCAGTGGCGTTGGCGGTCAGGTCTTCTTTCGAAGCGCTGGTCATTGCCTCCACCTTCGCCGGGTCGATGCGGGTCATCAGGGCCTGGAACGGGTTCAGCTGATGATTGCTCAGCAGCGTCAGGTGGTCGTCCCAGGTCAGCGGCGCGACATTGAGGAACTGTTCGGCATCGGCAGCCAGATTCGGCAGGACCGGCTTGAGGAATATCACCAGTTGGCGGAACAGGTTGACGCCCAGCGCGCAGATGGCCTGGACTTCGTCCTGTTTGCCTTCCTGCTTGGCCAGCGACCACGGCGCCTTGTCGGCGATCCAGGCATTGGCACGGTCGGCCAAGGCCATGATTTCGCGCATGGCGCGGGCGAAGTCGCGAGCCTCATAGGCTTCGGCGATGCTGGGTGCTGCGGCGAGGAATGCGTCGGTCAGCTCCGGCGCGGCATTACCGGCTACCAGCACGCCAGCGTTGCCTTTGTGAATGAAGCCTGCGCAACGGCTGGCGATATTGACGACCTTGCCGATGAGGTCGGAGTTGACCTTCTGCACGAAGTCTTCGAGGTTCAGGTCCAGGTCGTCGACACCGCGGCTCAGCTTGGCCGCATAGTAATACCGCAGGTATTCAGGCGACAGGTGCTCAAGATAGGTGCGCGCCTTGATGAAGGTGCCGCGGGACTTGGACATCTTCTGGCCGTTGACGGTCAGGTAGCCGTGGACATTGATGCCGCTTGGCTTGCGGAAGCCCGAACCTTCGAGCATGGCTGGCCAGAACAGGGCGTGGAAATTGACGATGTCCTTGCCGATGAAGTGGTACAGCTCGGTGGTCGAGTCCTTATTCCAGAACGCATCGAAATCCAGACCCGGCGTGCGGTCGCACAGGTTCTTGAAACTGGCCATGTAGCCGATTGGCGCGTCCAGCCAGACGTAGAAATACTTGCCCGGCTCATCTGGAATCTCGAAACCGAAATACGGCGCGTCGCGGGAGATGTCCCACTGCTGCAAGCCGGAATCCAGCCATTCGGAGAGTTTGTTGGCCACGGCGTCCTGCAAAGTGCCGCTGCGGGTCCAGCTTTTCAGCATCGCGTCGAAGGCGGGCAAATCGAAGAAGAAGTGCTTGGAGTCCTTGAGCACCGGAGTTGCGCCGGAAATCGCCGATTTCGGATCTTTCAAGTCGGTCGGTGCGTAGGTGGCGCCGCATTTTTCGCAATTGTCGCCGTACTGGTCTTCGGTGCCGCATTTCGGGCAGGTGCCCTTGATGAAGCGGTCGGCCAGGAACATTTTCTTTTCCGGGTCGAAATACTGGGTCACGGAACGCGTGGCGATGTGCCCAGCGTCGCGCAGCCGGGTGTAGATCAGGCTCGACAGCTCGCGGTTTTCTTCAGCATGCGTTGAGTGGAAGTTGTCGAAATCCACCAGGAAGTCGGCAAAGTCAGCGCTGTGTTCAGCCTGGACGTTGGCGATCAGTTGCTCCGGCGTGATGCCTTCCTTTTCCGCGCGCAGCATGATTGCCGAGCCATGGGCATCGTCCGCGCACACATAGATGCACTGATTGCCGCGGTGCTTCTGGAAGCGCACCCACATGTCGGTCTGGATGTACTCGAGCATGTGGCCAAGGTGGATAGAACCATTGGCATAGGGCAGGGCGCTGGTGACGAGAATCTTGCGTGGCTCGGACATGGGGCTCGGCTACTTGAAGTGAAACGGAGGTCGGCCACTATAAAGGTCTGAGCGTTTTTTTTCATCCCACACGGCGTGTCGGAATCCTCCTTGCCCCGTGAAAGTAAAACCCGGCCCCCGTTATCCGACAGACGCGGTAGGATAGCCGCCTGTTTTGCTCAGTCTTTCTCGGGAGTGACCCATGAGCGCTGTGAATCGCGCAACGGTGCAAGCCGTCCTTCGCCAGTACACCGATCCTTATTTGAATCAAGACCCGGTCAGCGCCGGTTGCGTGCGAACCATCGACATTGAGGGTGATCGCGTCAACGTGCAGCTGGAACTGGGATACGCCGCCGATCTGTTCAAGAAAGGCTGGGCGCAGGTGCTGCAGATGGCCATCGAAAGCCTGGACGGCGTGGCATCGGCCACGGTGCAGATCAACACCCTGATTACCGCGCACAAGGCCCAGGGGCAGATTCCGGGCCTGGCCAACGTCAAGAACATCGTTGCCGTTGCTTCAGGCAAGGGCGGCGTGGGCAAGTCCACCACCGCCGCCAACCTGGCGCTGGCGCTGTCCCGCGAGGGCGCGCGGGTGGGCATTCTCGATGCGGATATCTATGGCCCGAGTCAGGGTGTCATGTTCGGCATCGCGGAGGGTACGCGGCCAAAGGTCAAGGACCAGAAGTGGTTCGTGCCCATCGAGGCCCATGGCATCGAAGTGATGTCGATGGCCTTCCTCACGGACGACAACACGCCGATGGTATGGCGCGGACCGATGGTCTCCGGCGCGCTGCTGCAACTGATCACTCAAACCGCCTGGAACGACCTGGATTATCTGGTCATCGACATGCCGCCTGGCACCGGTGACATTCAGCTGACTCTGGCGCAAAAGGTCCCGGTCGCGGGCGCTGTCATCGTCACCACCCCACAGGATCTGGCGCTGCTGGATGCGAAAAAGGGTGTCGAAATGTTCCGCAAGGTCAACATTCCGGTGCTGGGCGTCGTGGAAAACATGGCCGTGCACATCTGCTCGAATTGCGGTCACGCCGAGCATCTGTTCGGTGAAGGCGGCGGCGAGAAACTCGCCTCGCAATACGGCGTTGAGCTGCTGGCCTCGCTGCCGCTGTCGATGCTGATCCGCGAACAGGCCGATGGCGGCAAGCCGACGGCCATCGCCGAGCCTGAAAGCCAGATCGCCATGGTTTATCAGGAGCTGGCCCGCCACGTTGGCGCGCGCATTGTGTTGCAAGAAGCGGCGAACCCGGCGATGCCGAACATTTCCATCAGCGACGATTGATTGCTGACGGCCTGCTGAACCCTGTGGGGGCGAATCCATTCGCGAGGCGTTGGTACAGACGACAGGAATGCGTCAAATGTACGGGCCAATCGCGAATGAATTCGCTCCCATAGTTTTTTCTGCCGGGCTGAGTCTGCGGACATAAAAAAACCCCGCTTTTAAGGGCGGGGTTTTTTAAGCGAATCAGTACAAGTTAGATAACTTGAACTTCTTCAGCTTGCATGCCTTTCTGACCGCGGGTAGCGATGAAAGAAACCTGCTGGCCTTCTTTCAGGCTTTTGAAGCCGTCGGATTGGATTGCTTTGAAGTGTACGAACAGGTCGTCACCGGATTGTGGAGTGATGAAGCCGAAGCCTTTTTCATCGTTGAACCACTTGACGGTACCGGTTTGGCGATTGGACATGGTGTATCTCCTTGGACAAAGTTAACTGCGGCGTAGGAAAAGCCCTGGCCGAGACTGAGTGCAAAGAGCAGGAAAATTCATGGAGATGGTTGGATCGAAATTCAACATCGTGTAGAGATTCTCAGTGACACAAGCAACACAGTGGCGCCACCTTAACCCTTTTTCCAGAGTGTGCCAATGGTTGTTCGACGTTTATTTCGGTGGATGACAAACGGTGCGGACCCCGCGCGGTGCGCAGTCTTTGAACCCGGAGCCCGGGACCGGTAAGATGCCGGACATCTTTTTCACCTCGTTAGTCAGGACATCGCCATGAGCATCAAATCGGACAAGTGGATTCGCCGCATGGCGCAAGAGCACGGCATGATCGAGCCCTTCGTGGAACGCCAGATGCGCGGCGAAGGCGCCGACCGTCTGATCTCCTTCGGCGTCTCCAGCTACGGCTACGACGTGCGCTGCGCCGATGAATTCAAGGTGTTCACCAACATCAACTCGGCGACCGTCGATCCGAAGAATTTCGATGAAAAAAGCTTCGTCGACATCAAAAGCGACGTCTGCATCATTCCGCCAAACTCCTTTGCGCTGGCCCGCACCGTCGAATATTTCCGCATTCCACGGAATGTGCTGACCATCTGCCTGGGCAAGAGCACGTATGCGCGCTGCGGCATCATCGTCAACGTGACCCCGCTGGAACCGGAGTGGGAAGGCCACGTGACCCTGGAGTTCTCCAACACCACTACGCTGCCTGCGAAGATTTACGCCAACGAAGGCGTCGCACAGATGCTGTTCCTTGAATCCGATGAGGAATGTGAAGTGTCCTACAAGGATCGTGGCGGCAAGTACCAGGGGCAACGCGGCGTCACGCTGCCTCGGACCTGAGTCTTCAACGGGCTTGCACCGTTGGTCATATCGAAAATGAATTAGTCTCGAAAAGCGCACTCTATTGCTTGAACTGTTCCCATCCGCACCATGCGGGTGGGACCAACGCTCAGGAGTGCCCTATGAAGAGACAAGTCAAAACCAGTATCAAGGAAACCGACCCCGGACAAAATCAGGTCGGATTGCTGGCATGGTCGCTGTTAGCGCATCCCCATTTGAACAACATGGTTGCCGGTGGCATACCTGGTCAGCCGACTCCCGACACTCCCAACGACTACCCTCAGCCTGAAGAACCCGGCGAGCCTACGTTGCCCGACGAGCCACCCCCTGCGCCCGTCGCCTGAACCTCAGTCCCTGTCAACGCCGTCGCGTTGGCAGGGACTTCGCTTAACGTCTCCGAAAAAACGTTTCAGTCGTGCATTTGAAGCGTGTTCAAGGCGCTAGCCACACGGCGCCGTCCCCTACGAGGTACACCGCGCCGTTTTCCGCTCGCTCGATATTCATGCCGCCGGTAAATGCGCCGAATGCGGGCAGCAGACTGACGTTTGGCTGAATGTAAAAGCAGGGGAGGCGCAAGCGCTGTCGGCCTTTGCCAAACAGCCTGTAGGCCGGGTGAACATGGCCTGCCAGCACATGGTGCGTCGCGTGTGGGTCAGGTTCGTGCTGGAGGGCGAACGGGCCCATTAGCAGGGGTTCAGGGACGACCCGAATGTTCAGATGATCAGGCGGATCGCCTGCGCGTCTGTCGTGATTGCCGCGAATCAGGGTGATGCTCAGCCCGAAATGTCGCGCGCGCCAGGCCTCCAGGGCTGCCAGGGTGCCCGCGGCGTGGGATTCCGGGGCATGCAGAAAGTCACCTAGAAATATCAATTGCTGGCACTCATAGGCTTCGAGCAAATAATCCAGACGCTGCAAGTTGTCGTCCGTGGTGCCGTGAGGGACGGGTTGGCCCAGCTTGCGATACGCCGCTGCCTTGCCGAAATGGGCGTCCGCGATCAGTAGGGCGCGTTCGGCCGGGTAGTAGATGGCCTTCTGCGCGAGCAGCCAGAGTTCGGCGCCTGCCAGTTGAATCGACAGGTACGGCCTCATGCATTCACCTCAGGGCCCGCGGCTTTCTCCAGGTCGCGCACCATGCGCGCAATGCGGTCGGAGAGTTTCTCGGTGCTCAGGCTTTCGCGCATGCGCTCAACCAGCAGCGGGAAGGCCATGGGCGTGGGACGTTTGATCAGGTGCAAATCCAGGGTTCTCTCGTTGATGCGTTGCAGGGTGTGTTCCAGGCGGGCCAGGTCCAGTTCCTGGCGCAGCACTTCTTCCTCAGCCTGAGTCAGCAGCAGGTTGCCGGCGTCGTATTGCTTGAACACTTCGAAGAACAGGCCGCTGGAGGCTTGCAGCTGGCGATTGCTTTTCGGCGCGCCGGGGTAACCTGAAAACACCAGGCCGGCGATGCGCGCGATCTCGCGAAAGCGGCGCAGGGCCAGCTCTCCCGCATTGAGGCTGGCAATGATGTCGGCCATCAGGTGCTTTTCGCTGAACAAGTTTGAGGTCAGTTGTTGCGACCAATCGACTTCGGTGGCGCTGAGCAGCTCGAATCCGTAATCGTTGACGGCAATGGAAAAGGTCAGCGGCGTATCGCGGCTCAAGCGCCAGGCCAGCAGGCTCGCCAGCCCCAGATGCACGTGTCGGCCGGCGAAGGGGTAGAGAAACAGGTGCCAGCCTTCCCGGGACTTCAGCACCTCGGCCAGCAGCGTGTCTTTGCGCGGCAAGGCCGACCACTGGCGCTGTACGTCGAGCAGAGGGCTGACGGTGTGCATCTCCGGGCTGTCGAACACGTTGTGAGCTGCCGCGTCGAATTTGGCCACTACGGCGTCAGCCAATTCGCTGGAAAGCGGCATCCGCCCGCCGTTCCAGCGTGGGACGGCGGCTTTTTTGGCTGTCGCCCGTTTCACATAGGCGGTCATGTTTTCCACCCGTACCAGTTCCAGCAGACGGCCACCGAACAGAAAGCCATCGCCGGGTTTCAGCCGTGCGATGAAGCCTTCCTCAACGCTGCCCAACGAGCCTCCGCCGCCGCCCTTGCTCCAGTACTTCACGTTGATGCTGGCGTCGCTGACGATGGTGCCGACGCTCATGCGATGGCGCCTCGCCAGCCGCGCATCGGGCACCCGCCAGATGCCGTGTTCATCGGGCTCGACGCGGCGGTAGTCGGGGTAGGCGGTCAGGGACAGGCCACCATGGCGCACGAAGGCCAGTGCCCACTGCCATTCCTGGTCGGTGAGGTCCCGATAGGCGTAAGCGGTGCGGACTTCGGCGAGCAAGTCGTCAGGCAGGAAGCCCCCTCCTAGGGCCATGCTCACCAGGTGCTGTACGAGAACGTCCAACGGTTTGTGGGGCGATTCCCTGGGTTCGATCAGCCGAGCGTTTACGGCTTCGCGGGCGGCGGCTGCTTCCACCAGTTCCAGGCTGTGAGTGGGCACCAGAGTTACCCGAGAGGGGCGACCAGGAGCGTGTCCTGAACGCCCGGCGCGTTGCATCAGCCTGGCGACACCTTTGGCCGAGCCGATCTGCAGCACCCGTTCGACCGGCAGGAAATCCACCCCCAGATCAAGGCTGGAGGTGCAGACCACGGCCTTCAGATGTCCTTCTTTCAGGGCGCGTTCGACCCAGTCCCGCACCTCTCGCGACAAAGAACCATGATGCAGCGCGATCAATCCCGCCCAGTCAGGACGGGCCTCAAGCAGCGCCTGATACCAGATTTCCGACTGTGCACGGGTGTTGGTGAACAGCAGGCAGCTGGTGCTGCTGTCCACTTCGGCCAGCACCTGCGGCAGCATCCGCAAGCCCATATGACCCGCCCAGGGAAAGCGCTCGATGCCCTGCGGAATCAAGGTGTCGACAATCAACTCTTTGACCACCTTGCCTTGCACCGCTGTGCCGCCATCGCCCAACAACACCTGTTGCGCGTGGGTTTGATTACCGAGGGTCGCGGAAAGGCCCCACACGATCAGTGCCGGATTCCATTTGCGCAGTCGGGCGATTGCCAGTTGCAACTGAACGCCGCGCTTGTTACCGATCAGCTCGTGCCATTCGTCCACCACGATCATTTTCAGGGTCGCGAAGGTCACCTCTGCATCCGCTCGGGTGAGCAGCAGGGTCAGGCTTTCGGGCGTGGTGATCAGTGCAGAGGGCAGGCGACGGCCTTGTTTGGCCCGTTCGCTGCTGCTGGTGTCACCAGTGCGCAGGCCGACGCTCCAGGGGATCTGCAAATCCAGCAACGGCGCTTCCAATGCCCGTGCCGTATCAGCCGCCAGCGCGCGCATGGGGGTGATCCATAACACGGTCAACGCCGCTGGCGGGGTTTTGCGTTTGCGGGGTTTTTCGGTGTTTTCGGTCGGCAGTCGGGCAAACCGGTTGAGTGCGCCGAACCATACCGAGTAGGTCTTGCCAGCGCCGGTGCTGGCGTGCAGCAATCCGGACTCTCCACGGGCGACGGCCGACCACACGTCTTTCTGAAACGGGAAGGGCTTCCAGCCGCGAGTGTCGAACCAGCGCTGGGCAAAATTCACGGTTTTGGGCATGCGCGGGCTCTGAGGACGTTTAAGTCACAGACCGCCGGGGGAGGGGATTAGTTTGGTTGGGTTGCTGGGGCGCGATGAATTGCCGGGTGATATTTCTGTGGGAGTGAATTCATTCGCGAAACGGCGGTACATCCGGCACAGCTGTATGGAATGTACTGGCCAATCGCGAATGAATTCGATCCCACAGGAGATCGCATTCGTTCAGGGAATCAGTGGGTTACTTCAGGTTTCCACTCAAAAATTGTTTCAACCGCTCGCTCTTCGGGCTGCCCAGCACGTCATCCGGGTGGCCCATTTCTTCGATCTGGCCCTGATGCAGGAACACCACCTGATTGGCCACTTTACGGGCGAAGCCCATTTCGTGGGTCACCAGGATCATGGTGCGGCCTTCCTCGGCCAGACCCTGAATCACTTTCAGCACTTCACCCACCAGCTCGGGGTCCAGCGCCGAGGTCGGTTCGTCGAAGAGCATGATCTCCGGTTCCATCGCCAGTGCGCGGGCAATGGCTACGCGCTGTTGCTGGCCGCCGGAGAGAAACGCCGGGTATTGATCGGCCACGCGAGCAGGCAGGCCCACCTTTTCCAGATATTTGCGCGCACGGTCTTCGGCTTCGACCTTGGACACGCCCAGCACCCGGCGCGGGGCCATGGTGATGTTTTCCAGCACCGTCATGTGGCTCCACAGGTTGAAGTGCTGGAACACCATGGCCAGACGCGTGCGGATGCGCTGCAGCTCGGCAGGGTCGGCTACGCGCATGCCGGTGGCGTCGCTGACCATTTTGATCTGCTGGCCATCCAGGCTCATGGCGCCGTCGTTGGGTTGTTCGAGAAAGTTGATGCAGCGCAAGAAGGTACTCTTGCCCGAGCCGCTGGCGCCGATCAGGCAGATCACGTCACCGACGTTGGCCTTGAGCGACACGCCTTTGAGCACCTCGTGGTCACCGTAGCTTTTGTGCAGGCCATCGATGGTCAGTTTGTACATGAATGGCAATCCTTAAGGAGAAAGTAGGTAGCCGCTGCGCAAAGGCTCGGTACCGGCGACATGGGCGATGACCATGCCGGCGGTTGCCATGCGTCGCAAGGAGCGGGCGTACATAAGACCGGCGTTGGCCGCGTGAACGGGGGTCACCACGTCGCTGATGGGGTCGATGACCTCAGCGATCAGTTGTCCCGCCTCGACGTATTCGCCCGGCAGTGTGCAAAACACCAGCAGGCCGCCGACAGGCGTGGCAACCGGTTCGACCGCCGCCAGGGGCGTCGCCGGATAAATCAGTTCAGGGGCCGGCGCAGGCTCGCCGGCAATGGCGCCGTACTGCATCAGGTAGCTGATCAGCGCCTGGCAATCGCGGCTGCCCAAGGCGTGATTCACATCGCCCTGACCGCGCAGTTCCAGGGTCACGGAAAAACTGCCCAGAGGAATCGGGAAGCGTTTTTCGAAGCGCTGCTGCAATTGCCACCAGACCAGCGTGAAGCATTCGTCAAACGACTGACCGCCCGAGTCGGTTGCCAGCAGGCTGGCTTGAGCGCCCAGGTAGCGCGACAGCGGCTCGACCTGGGACCAGGCTTCAGGTGTGGTGTACAGGTGTTCCACAGACTCGAAATCACAATGCAGGTCCAGCACCATGTCGGCGTCGCAGGCCAGGCGTTGCAGCGCCAGACGTTGCGATTCGAGCTGGGTGGCCGCGGTGCGCGCAAGCAGGGCGGCGCGCAGGTGTTTGCGGATCAGGCTGACGTTGTGATCGGCATCGTCGGTCAGCGACGGCTCGACTTCATCGCCCACCTGTTGCGCCACATCCACGAACCAGCGGTTGAAGTTCTGCCCGCTTTCCAGCTCGTAGCGGCCCAGCGGGATATCCATCAAGACCTGTTCCAGGCCGATCGGGTTGGCCACTGGAACGACAACGATTTCGCCGAGCAGTTGACCGGCCTTTTCAAGCTCGGCCAGACGTTGTTTCAGGTACCAGGACACCAGCATGCCGGGCAGCTCGTCGGCGTGCAGGGAGGACTGGATGTAGATCTTGCAGGCGCCGTTTTCCGGGCCGTAGTGAAAGCTATGGATCTGCCGCGCGGTGCCAGGCACCGGCGACAGCAAGTCATGGGTCAGGTGTCGCATGCGCAGGTCCTAGTGAGACGGGCCGAGGAAGGCCAGCCAGCGGCGTTCGGCCAGTCGGAACAGGCCCACCAGAATGAAGGTGACCGTCAGGTAGATCAGCGCGGCAATGCCGAACGACTGGAACGTCAGGAAGGTCGCGGAGTTGGCGTCGCGCGCCACCTTGAGGATGTCCGGTACGGTGGCGGTGAAGGCCACGGTGGTCGAGTGCAGCATCAGGATCACTTCGTTGCTGTAGTACGGCAGCGAGCGGCGTAGGGCCGAGGGCATGATCACGTAGGTGTACAGCCGCCAGCCGGTCAGGCCGTAGGCTTTGGCCGCTTCGACCTCGCCGTGGTTCATGCTGCGAATCGCACCGGCGAAGATCTCGGTGGTGTATGCGCAGGTGTTGAGGGCGAAGGCCAGGATCGTGCAGTTCATCGCATCGCGGAAAAACGCGTTGAGCATTGGCTGCTCGCGCACCGCGGCAATGCTGTAGATGCCGGTGTAGCAAATCAGCAGCTGGATGTAGAGCGGCGTGCCACGGAACAGGTAGGTGTAGAACTGCACCGGCCAGCGCACCAGCGGGTTGGGAGAAACCCGGGCGATGGACAGCGGAATCGACACGATGAAACCGATGGCGATGGAGGCGCTGAGCAACCACAGGGTCATGGCCAGGCCGGTGATGTTCTGGCCGTCCGTATAAAGGAAGGCGCGCCAGTATTCTTGCAGCAGTTCGATCATCGTTGAGCCTCCCGGCTGCCTGCGGCGTAACGCCGTTCAGCCCAGCGCAGGGCGAAGTTGGAGACGCTGGTGATGACCAGATAGATCAGCGCCGCGAGTACCAGGAAATAGAACAGTTGATAGGTGCTTTTGCCGGCGTCCTGGGAAGCTTTGACCAGATCGGCCAGGCCGATGATCGACACCAGTGCGGTGGCTTTGAGCACCACTTGCCAGTTGTTGCCGATACCCGGCAGGGCAAAGCGCATCATCTGCGGGAACACCACGAAGCGGAAGCGCTGGGCGCGGCTCAGGCCGTACGCGGTGGCGGCTTCGACCTGCCCACGGGGCACCGCGAGGATGGCGCCACGGAAGGTTTCGGTGAAATAGGCGCCATAAATGAAACCCAGGGTGATGACACCGGCGGCGAAGGGATCGATCTCGATGTAGTCCCATTCCATCGCTTCGGTAAGAGTCGTCAGCCAGGTTTGCAGGCTGTAGAAAATCAGCAGCATCAGCACCAGGTCCGGTACGCCACGGATCAGCGTGGTGTAGACCTGTGCCGGCACGCGCAGGAAAGCGGTCTTGGACAGTTTGGCACTGGCGCCCAGCAGGCCGAGCACGATGGCCAGCAGCAGCGACATTACCGATAGCTTGACGGTCATCCAGGTGCCCTGCATCAGCAGCGGGCCAAAGCCCTTGAGGCTGAAGGCGGACAGTCCCAGGTTTTGCAGGAGAGTTTCGAACATGTGGAACCTATACAGTCAATAAAAACGCCCATCGTGCTCAGAGGGGGGATTCGGATGACCCTCTGAGCACGACAGGCGTTTGTTTTCTTACTTACCGCTGTACAGATTCAGATCGCCGAAGTGCTTCTTCTGGATCTCGGCGTACTTGCCGTCATCGTGTAACGCTTTGATACCTTTGTCCAAAAGCGCTTTCAGCTCTTTGTTACCTTTCGAGATGCCGACTGCGGTTTTGGCTGGCAGCAGTGGGTTGTCGATTGGCTGGCTGACTTCGTAGTCGGCGCCTTGTGGCGACTTCAGGAAGCCCAGTTCGGCTTGCAGCATGTCTTGCACCGAAGCGTCCAGACGACCGGACACCAGGTCTGCGTAAACCTGGTCCTGGTTGGCGTAGGCCTGGGTTTTCACGCCAGCCTTGTCCAGAACGGCCTTGGCATAGGCTTCCTGGATGGTGCCTTGCTCGTAGCCCACGGTCTTGCCTTTGAGGGAAGCGGTGTCAGCCGACAGGCCGGAACCCTTTTTGAAAACCAGCGAGGTTGGGCCGGAGAACAGTTCGCTGGAGAAGTCGATGACCTTCTCGCGCGCTTCGGTCACGGTCATCGAGGAGATCACGCCGTCGAACTTGTTGGCTTTGAGGCCAGGGATCATGCCGTCGAAATCGCTTTCGACCCATTTGCACTTGACCTTCAGTTCTGCACAGATCGCGTTGCCCAGGTCGATGTCGAAGCCTACCAGGCTGCCGTCAGCGGCTTTCGATTCGAACGGAGCGTAGGAAGGATCGACGCCGAAACGCAGTTCCTTGTACTCCTTGGCCATTGCGTTGCCAGCGGCCAGACAGATGGCGAGTGCGGAAAGGGTCAGCCATGCTTTTTTCATCGTTCAGTCCTTAAAACCAAATTGAGCGTTGGGAACACGCGAAGGCTTGCTACCGGCAGGTGCCAGACCGCAAAAAGATAGCAATTTCCGAACCAAAGAGACGAACGTGCGTTTTAAATGTACGGAGTTGTCGCAATGATGACTTTGAGCCATCTCTTGTCTTTTTTCAGGGCGCCGGAGCAGGGGGAGAGTAGCCGAATCGACCCAAAAGGGCGCGTAAAAATTCGGTTACATGAGGCCGGGGTGGAGTGATTGGTAGCACGCCTGAATGTGTGGGGAGTGAGCTTGCTCACGAATTCGGCATCACAGTGACATTGACGGCGACTGGCATAGCCCTTTCGTGAGCAAGCTCGCTTCCACAGGTTTTCGGCGTTTCAAATAACCGTGCTCGGGTTTGAGGCATTGAGTATGACGCTGCTCGTTCGATGAGCACCAACTTGGTGCTCAGGCCAGCAGATCCTGTAACGTCGCCAGGTTGTCGGCTTCGGCCACAGGCTTGTCCTGGCGCCACCTGAGCATTCGGGGGAAGCGCACGGCAATCCCGCTTTTATGCCGTTTGGACAGCGCAATGCCCTCAAACCCCAGCTCAAAGACCAGCGTTGGGGTAACACTTCTCACCGGCCCGAATTTCTCGACGGTGGTCTTGCGAATGATTGCATCGACCTTGCGCATTTCATCGTCGGTCAGTCCCGAATACGCCTTGGCGAAGGGCACCAGCGTACGTTCGCTGGACGTCTGCGGGCCGTCCCACACGGCAAAGGTGTAGTCGCTGTACAGGCTGGCGCGACGGCCATGCCCGCGCTGGGCGTAGATCAAAACGGCATCGACGCTGAACGGGTCGATCTTCCACTTCCACCACACGCCCATGTCCTTGGTGCGGCCCACGCCGTACATGGCATCCCGCGCCTTGAGCATCATGCCCTCAACGCCCAGGCTGCGAGACGCTTCGCGCTGTTGCCCCAGATCGAGCCAGTCCTTGCCGTTCAGAACAGGGGAGGCCATCAGCACGGGGCTCTGAGCGTCGGCAACGACGTGCTCCAGTTGCGTGCGCCGTTGGTGTTGCGGCCGGTTGCGCCAGTCGTGGCCCTGCCATTCCAGCAGGTCGTAGGCGAGGATCACAACCGGTACGTCTTCAAGGATTTTCTTGCCGAGCGTCTTGCGGCCAATGCGTTGTTGCAGCAAGGCAAACGGCTGAACGGACGGCGTTGATTCGTCCGGAGTACCCGGCGCAGGCGTGCTCAGCTCGAAGGTGTCGCCTGTTTGCGCCGAAGGCGTAGGCGCTTTCCACACGACAATCTCGCCATCGATCACCGTGCCGTCGGGCAGGCTTTGAGTAAGACTGTGCAGCTCCGGGAAACGGTCGGTGACCAATTCTTCGCCCCGGGACCAGACCCACAGCCGCCCTTCACGCTTGACCACTTGCGCGCGAATCCCGTCCCACTTCCATTCCACCTGCCAGTTTTCGGGCGGGCCGAGCAGCGCGTCGAATTGATCCACCGGCTGCTGCAGGGCGTGGGCGAGAAAGAAGGGATAAGGCTGGCCGCCGCGTTGAGCATGCTCATCCTCGGACTCTTCAGCGATCAGCTTCAGATAGCCCTCGGCGCTCGGCCGATGGGACAGATCGGTGTAACCCACCAGCCGCTGCGCCACGCGTTTGCTGTCGATATCAGCCAGGGCGGCGAGGGCGCGGGTGACCAATAGCTTCGAAACGCCAACCCGAAAACTGCCGGTGATCAGTTTCAGACAGACCATCAGGCTCTGTCGGTCCAGCTGCGCCCAGAAGGTCGGCAGGCGTTCGAGCAATTCTTCAGGGGGCAGGCTGCGCAAAGGCAGCAGCTTGTTTTCCATCCAGCTCGCCAGGCCTTCGTCGGAGCTGTGCTCGGCTTGCGGCAGCAGCAAGGACAGGGTCTCGGCCAGGTCGCCCACCGCCTGGTAGCTCTCCTCGAACAACCATTCGGGCAGGCCGGACAGCCGCATCGCCTGCTCGCGAAGCAAGCGCGTGGGCACCAACTGCCGAGGCCGACCGCCCGAGAGGAAATACACCGCCCATGCAGCATCTTCCGGCGCGGCGTGGGCGAAGTAATGCTGCATCGCGGCGAGCTTGGCGTTGCTTGAGGTAGTGGCGTCCAGCAGGCCATAGAGTTCGGCAAAAGCTTTCATGACGACGCCTCTTGTGTCTGCGGTTCAGCCTTGGGGGCGTCGTCTTCCTCATCGCCGTATTCGGTGGTGAAGCCCTGAGCGTCGAGGCCCAACTCCCGCAGGTAGCGCACCAGGACCGCCACCGAGCCGTGGGTGACCATCACTCGTTCGGCCCCAGTGTTTTCGATGGCCCACAGCAGACCCGGCCAGTCGGCGTGATCGGACAGGGCGAAACCGCGATCCACGCCGCGCCGCCGACGGGTGCCGCGCAGCATCATCCAGCCACTGGCGAAGGCATCACTGAAATCGCCGAAGCGGCGCATCCAGGTGCTTCCGCCTGCCGAAGGCGGCGCGACGATCAAGGCCTGGCGCAGGGCAGGGTCGGTCTTTTTGAAATCCCCTGCGTAGTAGGTTTCGGGTATGCGCACGCCGGCTTCGCGATAGACCCGGTTCAGCGGCTCAACGGCGCCGTGGACCAGAATCGGGCCGATGTCGGGGTCGATGCCATGGAGGATTCGTTGCGCTTTGCCGAACGAGTAGGCGAATAGCACGCTGGCTTTGCCTACCGCAGCGTTGGCCCGCCACCAGTCGTTGATGCCGGTGAAGATTTCCGATTGCGGCTGCCAACGGTAGATCGGCAGGCCGAAGGTGGATTCAGTAATGAAGGTGTGGCAGCGCACGGGTTCGAAAGGTTCGCAGGTGCCGTCGGGCTCGACTTTGTAATCGCCGGACGCGACCCAGATTTCGCCTTTGTATTCGAGCCTGACCTGAGCGGAGCCCAGCACGTGCCCCGCGGGATGCAGACTGAGTTTGACGCCGTGGTGGGTGATGGATTCGCCGTATTGCAGGGTTTGCAGGTTGATGTCCTGGCCCAGCCGCGAGCGCAGGATGCCTTCGCCGGGGGCGGCCGCCAGATAGTGTTGATTGCCGGTGCGGGCGTGATCGCCGTGGCCGTGGGTGATAACCGAGCGTTCGACCGGACGCCAAGGGTCGATATAGAAATCCCCCGGCGGGCAGTACAGGCCTTCGGGGCGGGCGATGACAAGGTCCATGAGGTTGGCCGGGGTGGAGGGCTTGTCAGGTAGAGCGGTGAGGATTGTGGGAAGTTCGGTTTGTTTTAAGCAGCAAGCGCTATCAACGGTCTGAACTTGTGGGAGCGAATTCATTCGCGATGGGGCAGTACATCCGACAAATCAATATCGTGTGTACAGACATCTCGCGAATGAATTCGCTCCCACAGGATTGACCTGCGGTGCGTCAGGGATCGAGTCAGCCGACGTTACTTGCCCGGTGTCAGCGTCAACCGCTGCTTGCCGTACACCCGCTCAAAATTTACCGGCTGCATCGGCACCGACATGTACAAGCCCTTCACCCAGGGATCGATCCCGTCGACAAAATGTGGACTGGCGGCGTTGCCCGACTGCCCGGCAGCACTCTGCGCCATCATCGGTTCCTGCTGAGCGAAGTCGACGATCATGCGCATCGCCGGGATCACCGCCGCCTCAAAATCCTGCCCCCAATGGAAGCCCGAGGCGTTCAGCGTCGTGTGATCGCCACCTGCCGCCATCGGCCCTTTGATCACACTGGCTTTGCTGCCGCCCAGGGCCGCCGTCAACTGAGCGCTCTGGGACGTCCACGTGTACAGGTGCAACTTGCCCCACTGCCAGGCCTTGTGATCGCCGCCCAGTTGGCTTTCGCCTGCAGTGATCGCGGCAGCCAGGCTGCGCGCCAGGATCGTTGGTTTGTCTTCTTTCTGTGGGGTTTTTACGTCATCCCAGTATGGGCTGTCCTCACGCCCCAGCAGGTGATCGGCCTGTGGCGAGTAGGAAAGGTCGGCGCTTTGTACCAGCGCTTTCCAAGCCGGGCTGCTTTCCGGGCCCAGTTCGTCGAGGAACGTCTGCTTGGTGCTTTCTTGCAGGAACATTTCGTAAATCGCCGCGTCGCTCGACACCGGCGACAGACGACCATCGAACGCCATCAGGCGGCTCAACGCTTCACGGGCCTTGTCACGATCCACAGGTGGCAAAGCGTCGATGGCCTGCTTAAGGGGCCTGGCCATTCCCGGCGCTTCGAACATCTTCTTCAGCTTGGCGGCGAAGGTGGTGGTCTGGTCGTACTGCATCGAAATCGTGCTGCGGGTGTCCTGCTTGCCGCTGTTGGCCAGCTCGGCGATGCGCTCGGCACGCTCCGGGTAATCCCATGAGTTGGACAGCTGCATGCCATAGCCTTTCGGCACGGTGCGTTGGTTGGCGGTGCCGATCCAGCCCTGCTGCGGGTCCTGATCGTACGGGTGCAGCATCGCGTCGGCGTAGCCGTCCCAGTCGTAGCGACCTTCCCAGCCCGGCGACGGAATCAGGCCCTGACCTTCGCGACGGTTCGGGTAGCGGCCGGTGACTTGCCAGCCGGTGTTGGAGGCGTCGGCGAAGACCATGTTCAGGCTGATCGCACGAATTTCCCGCGTGGTGTCGAAGGCGCGTTCGACGTTCTGCGCGCGGGTCAGGTCGAACAGCGCGTCCAGGGATTTATCGTCCTTGGCGTTCGGGGTTTGCAGGGCGATGCCCAGCCCGGCAGCCAATTGAGCCGAGCTGCCATTGAGCAGCGGGCCGTGGCGTGTTTCGAAGGCAGCTTCGCGAACCGGGCTCTGGCCCTTGATGAAATAGGTTTCTTCGTGGGCGCCAGCGGCCACCCATTTGCCGTCGGCCATGACCATCAGGCGATTGCCTTCACGCTTGAGTTTTTCCAGGAACAGGTCCTGGTTGTCACCCATGGCCGGGCCCATGCCCCACGCCAGCTTGCCGTTGAAGCCCGACAGCACCAGTGGCAGACCGGCCACGGTCGCGCCCGCGGCTTGATATTTCGGTGCGCGAATCTGCACGAAATTCCACATCGACGGCAGGGTGGCAGGCAACTGGCTGTCGGTGGCCAGCAGGCTCTTGCCAGCGCGGGCGCGTTGCGGCGAGATCACCCAGTTGTTGGACGCCGAAAGCCCCACCAAGTTGAGGTCGGACAGCTGCAGGGCGGCCTTGTCCAGATCGCTCAGGCCGGGCATCTGACTGCCCAGGTTCAGGCCCTTGAGCTTGTCGGCTTCGGCGAACGGCAGCGCTTCGTCGGGGTAGGTTGGCAGCAGCCAGGCGAGCTTGTCGGCGCCGACTTTCTGCGCCAGCACCAGCGATGAGATTTCTTCTTGCAGGTTCACCGAGAGGCTGAAGTTCAGCAGGCTGAAGATCAGCGCGGAGTCTTCCGGCCTCCAGTACTCAGGCTTGTAGCCCGCATCGGCAAGGTCTGACGGCAGTTTGTCGCGGTAGCGGAACAGATAGGCGTTGACCCCGCGCGCGTACACCTCGAAGAAGCGTTTCAGGCGCGGCGAAGAGGCGGTGTACAGGTCGCTGGCTGTCTGTTTGAGGTTGGCGGCGCGCATCATGCGGTCCAGATCCAGCGCCCCAGGCCCTGCGATTTCCGACAGACGGCCCTGCGCTAACAGGCGCATCTGCACCATCTGCGAGATGCGGTCGCTGGCGTGAACGTAACCGAGTGTGAACAGCGCGTCGTGAAAGGTGTTGCTCTCGATCAGCGGCATGCCCAGGTTGTTGCGGCGCACGGACACGTTCTGCGCCAGGCCCTTGATGGCGTAGACGCCGCTGGTGGGAGGCAGGTTGTCACGGTCTTCGCCGCCCAGTTGGCAGCCGGCGAGGCTCAACAGCCCCAACATGGCTGCAGCAGTGCTGAGTCGCGTCTTCACGGATGAGAGGGCTGGCGAGGCCATGGTGAGCTCCTGCGGGGGTAGGCGTTGGAAACGCGCTACGTTAGAGAGCAGGCAGGCGCCACGCAAGCGGGGGGCAGGAGTTTATTTCAGGATTTTTCGGGGAGAGATATCAAAAGCACTGTGTAAGCGAATTCATTCGCGAAAAATCGGTCAGGCGACGCAGGGATGTCGCCAGTACCGGCCTTTGGCGAACGAATTCGCTCCCACAGGAATCAGTGTCTGCCGTTAATCAGGCGCCGTGGCACTTCTTGAATTTTTTGTCGCTGCCACATGGGCAAGGATCGTTGCGACCCACGTCCTTGAGCGCATTGCGCACCGGCTCCTGGGGTTCGTGGTTGCAGTGCGGGCCATGCACGTGGCCGTGGTCATGATGATGGTCGTGGTGGTCGTGATCGTGGTTGCAGTCAGGGCCGTGCACGTGGGGTTGGTTACTCATGGGGTTACTCCGGAATCAAATCGCCGGGAATTATGTCGCCATCGCGGCCAATACGCACGCTGTCGCCGAATAAAAATCCGGTCTTGAGCTTGCCTTCCAGCCGGTAATGAATAGGCTGATCGGGTTTGCCAAGCATCCGGGTCACGTCCTTGAGGTGCTCCCACAGGTTGGTGCGGATCGGCACCGAGAAGTTCTTGTGGCCATTGGCCTTGACGATGAACCAGTCGCTGTATTCGCCATCGGCGATCAGGATGTCGTTGAGCACGACCTTATAGCGCAACCCGCGTACCCAGAGGTTGGAGTCGTTGGGGTTGTCGATGCGAAAGCGCAGCTTCATGTCCTGCTTGAGTAAGCGGGCCTTGACCACGTCGACCTTGAGCAGCTTGACCTCAGGGTCTTGGACATCGCTGCTCATGAACGATGAGCACCCCGATAGGGCCAGCACCATGAAGAGGCCGATGATTCTGAAAACGCTTGCCTGAAACACCATGGGTTCACTCCCTGTCGGGCTTGAGTCTAGCAAGTCGCCCCTGGCGGGCAACTCGCTGATCCGCAGAGCCTGCGCCATACTCACGCCCTGTGTCGAAGGAGTTATGACCCATGAAGTCGTACGAAATTGTTTTTTCCGGCCAATTGGTCCCCGGCGCACAGCTTGACCGGGTTCAGGCCAATCTTGCCAAACTGTTCCAGGCAGACGCCCAGCGCATCGCGCTGTTGTTCTCCGGGCGACGCCTGGTGTTGAAGAACAACCTCGATCAGACCGGCGCCGAAAAATACCGCTCGACCCTCGAGCGTGCCGGTGCGCAGGTCGAAGTCGTGGAAATGTCGGGGCAGGTACAGGCCGCGCCTGAGCCGCCGCCCAAGCCTGCGCCCGAACCGATGGAAGTCGAAGAAGTCGAGCTGGCCCCGCCGCCCGATGAGCCGAGCTGGACGCGCCGGGCCGCGCACCCCTCGGTCCCGGCAACGCCGAAGCGTGCCGCTGAAAAAACCTCGAAGCTTGAACCTCGCGACGTCTACATGGCCGCTTTCGTTGACGTCGAGGCGCCGGACTTCACGATTTCCGAACTGGGCGAGGACGTGCAGGACCCGAAGTCCCCGCCGATTGCACCACGGCTGGATCTGTCAGGCCTGAGCCTGGCGCCTGCGGGCAGTGACATGGGCCAGGTGAAAGAGCAAGAGCAGGTGTTGCTGCCGGATATCTCGCACCTCAAGCTAGCCTGATACCAAGCCCTGTGGCAGCACGGCTACCAGCGGCGTTTTCCGCCGGTAGTCGAACCGTTGTGGAGCCGAACCTTCAGGCCATATAGGCCGAGCAGCATTTCTTGAACTTCTGCTCACTGCCGCAAGGGCAGGCATCGTTGCGCCCGGCCTTGAGCTGTACGGTGGGGTCGATGAAGTACCAGCGGCCATTGTTCTGCACAAAGGCCGAGCGCTCGCGATGACTGTGCTCCCCGCCCGCATCGTGCCAGCGCGCAGTGAACGTAACGAACGCGTGCTCAGGCTTGCCGCCCAGCAATTCCGCGCCTTCCACTTCAAGACCCAGCCAGGTGCTTTGCGCACTCCACTGGCGTATCGATTCACGATCCAGACTGCTCTGCTGACTCGGCAACGTCGTGTCTATCAAGTAATCCACCAGCCCCAGCACATAGGCGCTGTAGCGCGAACGCATCAGGGCTTCGGCACAGGGCGCAGGGTTGCCTGCGTGATAGCGACCGCAGCAGCCGTCCAGAAGATTGCCGCTGCCACAGGGACAAATTGCACTGCTCATGATGCGGGTCTCACCACCAATACTTGCCAAAATTTTCCGGGTTGGCCCAGAACTTTGCGTTCAGCCAGTCCGGCACCTGTTTGTATTCGCGCAGGTCGTAGGTGAAGAGGGTCAGTACCTGTTCGTCCCGGGCGAAGCGTTCGCTGGCTTGCAGGGCCAGTGAATAAAAGTCGGTCGTCTGCCAGCCGCAGGCGTTCATGTCGGCCAGCACGGCGATGCGGCTGGCGTTGAGGTTGCGAATGCCGCCGAGCAATTCCAGGCCTGCGCGTTTGGGCATGTGCTCAAGACAATCGACCACCAGTGCCAGATCAAAACGCTGACCGGCCAGTTCAGCGGGCAATGCGCCCGGTGCGGCCTGAGCCAGTTCGGTGCCCGGATGGGCTTGCTGAAAGGCCTGCAGGGCCGGAAAGCTGTCGGCGCCAATCAGCAGCAGGCGCTTGGGCGCGTAGCGGTCGAGCAGCGCGGCGAGGGCCTGTTGCGGGGTGCGGGTGGAAAAACTGTCGGTCATCGAAATCCCTCAATTGAGCCAGCAAGGTTAGCCTGCCGAATCTTTGTGGCCTAGTGCCTGAACTTTTTTATCGCGGCCCCTGACAAAGCGTACGGAGTGAAGGCAAAAGGCTATTCCTAAAAGAACCTGCCTGCCGAGTGCGAAAAGCCATAAAAGCCCCTGTTTATGGGTGGCAAATGGCCCCGGCGGCGTCTTTACTCCATTTCAGTCGGTTTTAGCCGATACCAAAGGAGAAGAACTGTATGAGCATGATTCGGACAGCGTTACCTCTGATTTTGGTTACCAGTGTTTTGACGGGCTGTGCCGGCTTGCAAAAGACCGACTGGCCTTTGTGTGCCGCGGGGGGGGCACTCAGCGGTGCGGCGATAGGTGCATTCCAGTCGGCCTCCGTAGCGGCGGGCTTCGGTGCTGCAGTGGGTGTGATGGCGGGCGCGTATTGCTACGCCCACGGAGATGGCGACGACGACGGTGATGGTGTACTGAACAGCGTCGACAAGTGCCCAAACACGCCGAAAGGCACGCCGGTGGACGCGACGGGTTGCCCGATCGTGACGCCAGCACCTGAACCGGTAGCGGCTCCTGTCGTTCTGCCAAAAGAAGAAGTCATCACGATCCGTGACGTGCATTTCGAGTTCAACAAGGCCACCCTGACCCCAGCTGACAAACATCAACTGGACGCCGTGGCGACCAAACTCAAAACCGAAGCACCTAACGTGCAACTGCATGTCAGCGGCCACACCGACAGCGTGGGCAGTGACGCCTACAACCAGAAACTGTCGGAAAAACGTGCGCATTCGGTGACCGATTATCTGGTCAGCTCGGGTATTTCGCGCACTGCGTTCGTCTCGGTGGAAGGTGACGGCGAAAGCCGTCCTGTAGCGGACAACAAAACCGCTGAAGGCCGCGCACTCAACCGTCGCGTCGAGATCAAGATCAATCGTTGATTGAGTAACGGGCATCACTGAAAACCCCGGCCTTCGCGCCGGGGTTTTTCTTTAGCGCTGTTGTGCGCCGATATCTTCACGCAATCTGCGCTTCCTCTGGCATAGTCACCCCCGTCACCGCACTGTGCGCAGGTTCGCATTTGCAGCACAGCCAAAAAAAACAGTAGGGGCGTGTCATGAGGGTGTTTTGGGGGTTGGGGAAAATCTTGACGTTGGGGTTCTGGGCCGTGGTGCTGGTCAACCAGGCAGCGGTATTGCCGATCCCCTTCGATATGCTGATCAAACTGGCCGGCTGCCTGTTGCTGCTGATCCATGTGATGGAACTGTTTCTCTTCAACGGCAGCCTGCGGGGGCGTTCGCATCCTTGGCGTGACCGTTTGCACATTCTGGTTTTCGGTATTTTCCACCTGCAATCTTTCAGTCGCCGTCAGGCGGAGGTTCAGCATGCGTAACGGTTTGATGATCACGGCGGGCCTGCTCTCGGCCCTTGGCAGTTCACTGGTGATGGCCCAGACCATTTCGGTGGAGCCGCATTCGCTGATGCGCTTGCCGAGCAATGCCAGCGTGCTGCAACTGGATCGTCTGCAGGTGGCCGATTACGCAACGCTGTTGATTCCTGCCGGGTTGACGGAAGTGCAGGTCGGGCAACTGGTGATGGGCCACGAGTCGCGTATCGCCATCGTGCCGGGCGCCGAGCCTTTCAAGCTGCAGGTCAAGCAAGGTGAGCTGGCGACCGGTGCGCAGATCACCGCTCGTGGCGCGCCGGGCACATTCGAGAAAGGCCCGTTGCCGGGTCGTAGCCTGAACCTGCGAGTTGAGCAGCTGAGCGCTGACGAGTTGTCTATCGATGCACGCGGTGGTGCGGGTTCGCCTGGCTATGTCGGCCTGGACGGCGGCAACGGCAAGGACCCGGGTTGCACCTGGGGTTCGGCGAGCCGTGGCTTTGATGGCGATAACGGGGGCAATGGCCATGATGGCGCGCCGGGTGCGTTGGTACGCCTTGAGCTGCCGCAGTCGTTTGCGGATGAGCGCGTGAAGGTGAATGTGCAAGGCGGCGCCGGTGGTCTGGGCGGTGAGGGTGGTCGCGGTGGCAAGGGCGGGGTGTCCAAGGGCTGCTTGGTGTATCGGGCTGATGGCGCCAAGAGCGGAAAGAATGGTGAAAAAGGCCAGTCCGGGGCAGTGGGGCCTGCTGGGTCTGTGAGTATTCGTAAGATCTGAGGTGGTTTGAGACAGACTGAACGATGGGAGACTGTCCTGGATTCTGCCTAATGGCAGAATCCACCAGAAAAACTAAAATCCCGGCCGAGCCGCCGCAATGGTCACCACTGCAATCCCCACCAGCAGATTCACCCCCACCAATCGCCGAATCCCGCCCAGCGCCGCAGCGCCGTCCGCCCATTTTTCAGCGTCCACCGCCTTGCGCAACTGTGGCAGGTTCAACGTCGAAATCCGCAGAAACAACGCCACCATCACCACATACAACCCGATCATCACCTGCACATAACGCGGCGCCGTCTGAAAACCGCTGAAATTCATATGAATCATCCCGATGCCCGTCACTGGCAACAGGATCACCGCACACCACACCCAGACGAAAAACCGTGGAAACACCTGAACCCACAGCTTTAGCCGGGCTGGCCCCTCAAGGGCAGCGATGACCGCTGGTCCCAGAATCATCCAGGCGAAAAACATCCCGCCTACCCATAAAACCGCCGATAACACATGCACTACGTAGATAAAGGCTACAAGCGACATCGAGAACTCCGATCTGCGCAGAAAGAATTAGCGCGGTATGATAGCCGCCCGCTGCAACCACTGATAATTTATCCAGCGTTTTTTTCACTTGTAACGTGTGACGCCGAGCCTACGACCCAGCCCATGATCAGTACCGAACTCAAATCCCAGATTCAGGGCGCCTATTCGCGTTTCCTCGAAGCCAAAAGCCTCAAGCCTCGCTACGGCCAGCGTTTGATGATCGCCGAGGTGGCCAAGGTGCTGGGGGATATCGACACCGACGAAGAAGGCCGCCGTTCGGGCGATCCGGCGGTGGTGGCGGTGGAGGCGGGGACGGGTACCGGCAAGACCGTGGCGTACGCCATTGCGGCCATTCCCACGGCCAAGGCGGCGGGCAAGCGTCTGGTGATTGCCACTGCGACCGTTGCGCTGCAAGAGCAGATCGTCCACAAGGACCTGCCTGACCTCATGCGCAACAGCGGTCTGAGTTTCACCTTCTCGCTGGCGAAGGGGCGCGGGCGCTACATGTGCCTGTCCAAGCTCGACGTGCTGCTGCAAGAAGGCAACGCCCAGAGCGCCACCGCTCAGCTTTTCGAAGAAGAAGGCTTCAAGATCGAGGTCGATGAGGCCAGCCAGAAGCTGTTCACCACCATGATCGAAAAGCTCGCCGGCAACAAATGGGACGGCGATCGCGATAGCTGGCCTCAGGAGCTGGCTGATCAGGACTGGGCGCGGCTGACCACCGATCACAGCCAGTGCACCAACCGTCATTGTCCGAATTTTCAGCAGTGTGCCTTCTATAAAGCGCGCGAAGGCATGGGAAAAGTCGACGTCATCGTGACGAACCACGACATGGTCCTGGCGGATCTGGCGCTGGGCGGCGGTGCGGTGCTGCCGGATCCGCGCGACACCCTGTATGTGTTCGACGAAGGCCACCACCTGCCAGACAAAGCCATCGGTCATTTCGCCCATTTCAGCCGCCTGCGCTCCACCGCTGACTGGCTGGAACAGACCGCCAAGAATCTCACCAAACTCCTCGCCCAACACCCGCTGCCGGGGGACCTGGGCAAGCTGATCGAGCAGGTGCCGGAGCTGGCCCGCGAGATCAAGACACACCAGCAATTCATGTTCACCGCCTGCGAGCAACTGGCCGATTTCAAGGCCGGGGAAGACATGGAAGGCCGCGAGCGCCCGCGCCATCGCTTCATCGGCGGCGTGGTGCCCGAGCACATGCGCGAGATGGGCATCGAGCTGAAAAAAGGCTTCGCGCGGCTGGACGACCTGTTCACCCGCTTGACCGAGCTTCTCAAGGAAGGCATGGATGGCGAGGTGAACATCGGCATCGCCAGCCATCAGGCCGAAGAGTGGTATCCGCTGTTTGGCAGCCTGCTGGCCCGGGCCCACGGCAACTGGGAGCTGTGGACTGCCTTTACCGCCGAAGACCCGGAAAGCAGCCCGCCCATGGCGCGTTGGCTGACCTTGGCCGACAGTGGCTCGCTGTTCGACATCGAGGTCAACGCAAGCCCCATCCTTGCCGCCGAAATGCTGCGGCGCAACCTGTGGAATGTGGCTTACGGCGCGTTGGTGACCTCGGCGACGCTGACCGCGCTGGGCAAGTTCGACCGTTTCCGCATGCGCGCCGGCTTGCCCAGGGATGCGGTCACGGCCGTGGTGCCAAGCCCGTTCCACCACGCCGACGCCGGTGTCCTGCGGGTGCCGGACCTCAAGGCCGACCCGCGCAACGCCGCCGAACACACGGCCGCGATCGTTCGCGAGTTGCCGGATCTGGTAGAAGGCTCCAAAGGCACGCTGGTGCTGTTTTCCTCGCGCAAGCAGATGCAGGAAGTCTTCGATGGCCTGGAGCGTGACTGGCGCAAGCGGGTGTTCATTCAGGGCAACCTGTCCAAACAGGAAACCCTCAACAAGCACAAGGCGCGGGTCGATGGCGGCGATGAAAGCGTGCTGTTCGGTTTGGCCAGTTTCGCCGAAGGTGTGGACCTCCCAGGCGCGTACTGCGAGCACGTGGTGATCGCCAAGATCCCGTTCGCGGTGCCCGATGACCCGGTGGAAGCGGCGCTGGCCGAATGGATCGAAGCGCGAGGCGGCAACCCGTTCATGGAAATCGCCGTGCCCGATGCGTCGTTGCGGCTGATTCAGGCCTGCGGCCGACTGCTTCGTACCGAGAAGGACCGCGGCATCATCACCCTGCTGGATCGGCGGGTGGTCACCCAGCGTTATGGCAAGGCGATTCTCAATGCCTTGCCGCCGTTCCGTCGTGAAATATCCTGACGCAGGTCGGGGACGAAACGCGGTTGATCCGGTCTTATCTCGGTCTGTCCGGACCTTGCGTGTAAGCGCGGGGTTTTGGCTTCCAACGACCAGGGAGCACCCGATCGCATGATTCGCCGTTCATTGTCTGCAGTCCTCGCGATTGCCTGCGCAGGACCTGTGTACGCCGCGCCCGACGGCCAGCAGACGTTGTTCAATTTCGTTCGTCCCGCCGATGTCGTGCAGGTCACCACACAGGACGCAAGTCTGCCCCAGGCCAACGCCGAGCAGACCGCCGAGGGTGAAGTCCTGCGCCGCGTGACCTTCAACCCGGTCGCCAAACCCAGCCTGCGCCTGACCCCACAAACCGGCGTCTGGGACTGGAGCGCCGACAGCGCCATGACCCTGCGCCTGCAAAGCGCGATGGACTGGGCGCTGACGCTTTATGTGCAAATCCAGAGCAGCGACGGCAAGACCCTCAACAGCCGCATCGACCTGCCCGCTGGCCCTGCACAAACGCTGATCGTACCGCTCATGGCCAGTTCGCCACTGAGCGAAGGCATGCGCGTTGGCCCGCCAATGCCGTGGACGTATGACGGCCAGCGGGTGCTACTGGCCAATACCGAGGGGGAACTCAACGTCAGTCAGGTGACCTCGGTCACGGTCTCGATGTCCCAGCCCAACGTCGCTCAGAGCGTATTGATCGAGAAATTCGGCGTGCAGGGAGACGACACGATTCAGAAAGCCGCCTACAGCAACCTGCTCGACGGCTACGGGCAGTACACGCGCGGCAAATGGCCGGAAAAAATCACCAGCGACGACCAGCTCAAAAGCCTCGCCCTCAAGGAGCAACAACAGCTCAAGGTGTGGCTCAAGGACCGTCCAGGTCACGACAAGTATGGTGGCTTGCTCAAGGGCCCAACCTTCGAAGCAAAAGGTTTTTTCCGTACTGAAAAGCGCGATGACCGCTGGTATCTGGTGACGCCCGAAGGCCATCCGTTTTATTCATTGGGCGTCAACGCCATCGCCGCTGACGACAGCCAGACCTACGTCGAAGGCCGGGAATCGATGTTCACCGGTCTGCCGGGCAACGACGATCCGTTGGCAGCCTTTTATGGCAAGGGCGATGACAATCGCGACATCGGCGCCAACAAGGATCGGCAGTTCGATCAGGGCCGCTGGTTCGATTTCTATGGGGCGAACCTGCAGCGAACCTATGGCGCGCCCAAGTGTGTCGAAGTGGTCAAACCTGCGCCGCCGGCAGCTGTTGATGAGGACGCCGATGGGTCGGACGCTGACAGCGCGCCCGATCAGACAAATCCGGCGCCGATGTCGGAAAAACCGGCAGCGCCTGACCCGGTGGTTGAGTGCAAGCCGGTCATTGTAGACAGCAAACGCTGGGTCGATCACACCCTGCAGCGCCTTCAGGCGTGGGGCTTCAACACCATCGGCAACTGGAGCGAGCCAGAGCTGGGCAATAAAGAGCGCGTGCCCTACACTTTGCCGCTGTCCATCGTCGGCGATTACGTCAGCATCAGCACCGGCCATGATTGGTGGGGCGGCATGCCTGACCCGTTCGACCCGCGCTTCGCCATGGCTACCGAGCGCGCTGTTGCCATTGCCGCGCGCGATCATCGCGACGATCCTTACCTGATCGGCTATTTCGCCGACAACGAGCTGGCCTGGGCCGCGCCGGGCGATGCTCCGAAAGATCGCTACGCCTTGGCGTACGGCACGCTGAAACTGACCACCGATGTGCCCGCCAAGCGTGCCTTTCTTAAACAGCTGCGTGACAAGTACCGCAATCAGCAAGGGCTATCGAAGGCCTGGGGGATCGATCTGCCTGCGTGGGAATTGATGGAAGACCCGGGTTTTGAGCCGCCGTTGCCAAGCCCTGAACACCCGGAAATCGAAAACGACTTCAAATATTTTCAGCGTGTGTTCGCCGAAACGTATTTCAAGACCATTTCCGACGCCTTGAAGTGGCACGCGCCGAACCAGCTTCTGCTTGGCGGCCGTTTTGGCGTGACCACTCCAGAAGCCATCGAGGCCTGCGCCAAGTACTGCGACGTGCTCAGCTTCAACCTTTATGCGCTCAAACCCCAGGATGGCGTGGACTTCGCGAAACTGCGCGCGCTCGACAAGCCGGTGCTGGTCAGTGAGTTTCACTTCGGCTCTCGGGATCGCGGACCGTTCTGGGGCGGCGCGTTGGAGGTCCCTCGCGAAGAAGATCGCGGCCCGGCCTACGCCAACTTCCTGAAAAACGCCTTGTCAGAGCCTTCCATCGTCGGCGTGCACTGGTTCCAGTATCTGGATCAGCCCGCAACGGGACGCATGCTCGACGGCGAGAACGGTCATCTGGGCTTGGTGGGCATTACCGACGTGCCCTATCAGGGTTTTGTCGAGGCGGTGCGCAAGGCCAATGGACAGGTGGTTGAGGTGCTCGGCAAAGCGTCGGCGAAGGCGCCCTGATCCGTATTGCGCACGCTGCGTGGCGGTGGGGGCGGTTCCCAAAACCCCCAATCGCTGGAACAATGCACGCCATTTTGTGCAGCCCCGATCCGGAGAGCGAAACCGTGCAGATTCAAGGTCATTTCGAGCTTCAATTCGAAGCCGTGCGCGAGGCGTTTGCAGCGTTGTTCGACGATCCGCAGGAGCGGGGCGCGGCATTGTGCGTGCAGGTCGGCGGGGAAACCGTGCTGGACCTGTGGGCCGGCACCGCAGACAAGGACGGCGCAGAAGTCTGGCACAGCGACACCATCGCCAACCTGTTCTCCTGCACTAAGACCTTCACGGCTGTCGCTGCACTGCAAATGGTCGGCGAGGGCAAGCTGGATCTCGATGTCCCCGTATCGCGGTTGTGGCCGGAGTTCGCGGCCGCGGGCAAACAGTCCATCACGCTGCGCCAGATTCTGTGCCATCAGGCTGGGCTTCCAGCGATTCGCGACATGCTGCCTGCCGAGGCGTTGTACGACTGGCAAGCCATGACCCACGCGCTGGCCGCTGAAGAGCCTTGGTGGACGCCGGGCCAGGGCCATGGTTACGCCGCGATCACCTACGGCTGGCTGGTCGGCGAAGTGATTCGTCGTGCCGATGGTCGCGGGCCGGGCGAGTCCATCGCTGCACGCATCAGCAAACCGCTGGGGCTGGATTTCCACGTCGGCCTGCCTGAGGAAGAATTTCACCGCGTCGCCCATATCGCTCGCGGCAAGGGCAATGTCGGTGACGAAGCGGCCCAGCGTCTGTTGCAGGCCACGATGCGCGAACCGACCTCCATGACCGCTCGGGCGTTTACCAATCCGCCATCGATCATGACCAGCACCAACAAACCCGAGTGGCGCCGCATGCAGCAACCGGCGGCCAATGGCCATGGCAATGCCCGCAGTCTGGCGGGTTTCTACAGCGCGCTGCTCGATGGCAGCCTGCTGGATGCCGACCTGATCAACGAGCTGACCCGCGAACACAGCATGGGTCAGGACAAAACGTTGCTGACTCAAACCCGCTTCGGCCTGGGCTGCATGCTCGACCAGCCGGTAGTGCCCAATGCGACCTTTGGTTTGGGGGGCAAATCCTTCGGGCATCCGGGGGCAGGGGGTTCGGTGGGGTTCGCCGACCCTGAGCGTGATGTGGCCTTTGGTTTCGTCACCAACACCTTGGGGCCATACGTGTTGATGGATCCGCGCGCACAGGGTCTGGTTCGGGCGCTTGGTGAGTGTTTGCAGTAACTATCGCCGATAAGTGCTTGTTCTACCGACTGTCAGTTAAACCGCCCATATCGGAACCGTAGGGCGGTTTCCTTTTCCAACTCAGCGTTTAACCGTGTTATATGGGCGCTGCTTCGTTCATTTTCTGATCAATTATTTGTGTGGGTCACCCATGTCTGCCAATAAAAGTCTCGCTTTTGCACTGTGCCTGGCCGTTACCGGTTGCGCGCAAACCCCTCAGGATCAATCGGCCAGCAACGATCATTGGTGGTCGTTTGGTTCTGGCAAAAGCGCCGAGGGCGCGCCCGCTGCCGCTCCGGTAAAACCTGCTGCGAGCCCGGCCGCTGCCGAAGTCGCCAAGACCGAAGCAGAAAGCGGTACCCATTGGTATTGGCCGTTTGGCTCGGACCACGGCGTCACCGAGAAGAAGCCGGAAGTGGCCGCGACTCAACCCGTCGCCAATCCGGCCGTGGCCAAAGCCGATGACGGCAGCACGTGGTGGTGGCCGTTCGGTGGCAGCGAAGCCAGGAAAGATGCCGCTCCAGCCGTGCCCAAAGTCGACCCGAAAGTGACACAGGCCTGGCTCGATCAGTACGAGCCGAAAGTGCGCGAAGCGATCAAGGACAGCAAATTTCAGCTGGAGCGCCGCGAAGACGTCTTGGTGGTGATTGCCCCTGTGGACAGCACGTTCAACCCGGCGCGTCCGGAAATGCTGCTGCCGGTCAACCTGGGCCCGATTACACGCATGGCCAAGGTGGTCGAAGGCGATCAGAAAACCGCCATTCTGGTGCTCGGTCACAGCGATGTCGCCAGCGACACGAACTTGAAGATCAGCCAGCAGCGCGCTCAGTCGGTGGCCGCGATTTTCCGCTTGAGCGGCCTGGAGCGTAACCGCCTGAACCTGCGTGGCATGGGCGCCGATATGCCTCGCGCCGCCGATGACAGCACGGCCGGTCGTGCGCTGAACCGCCGCGTTGAAATCATCATGACCCCGCAAGACACGATGGTCGCGCTGATGGCCAAGTACAATCTGCCGCCGGCGCCAACCCTGGTGGCCGTACAACAGGCCAAACCTGCCGTTGCACCAACCGCTGCAGCCCCGGCTGCCGCTGCTGCACCGGCGAAATCCGCAGCGCCTGCGAAGAAGGCTGCAGCCTCCAAGGCGCCAGCCGCGAAAAAGGCTCCGGCCAAGAAAGCGGCGCCCGCCAAGGCCAAGGCCGCACCTGCGAAGGCCGCCGCCAAGAAACCTGCGAGCAACGCGCAGGCGAGCACCAACTGAGGGTAATATCGACATCCCGCTCACGGATTTCGATTAAGGAAGGCAGTGATGAGCCAGCGTCTGGCTGATATGCGTCGCAACTACGCTCGCGAAGGTTTGACCGAATCGCAGGCACCGCAAGAACCGTTTGCGTTGTTCCATCAATGGTTCGACGAAGCGGTAAAGACCGAGCAGGCGCCGGTCGAAGCCAATGCCATGACCTTGGCGACCGTCGATGCTGACGGTCGCCCTCACTGCCGCGTCCTCTTGCTCAAGGGCCTGGACACCCAAGGCTTCACGTTCTTCAGCAACTACCACAGTGCCAAAGGTCAGCAGCTGGTGGCCCGGCCTTTCGCGGCCATGACGTTCTTCTGGCCAACGCTGGAGCGCCAGGTACGTATCGAAGGCCAGGTCGTCAAGGTCTCCCACAAAGAATCCGACGCTTACTTTCAGGTTCGCCCATTGGGTAGCCGCCTGGGTGCGTGGGCCTCGCCGCAAAGCCGCGTGATCGCCGACCGTGAGGAACTGGAAGGTTTGCTCAAGGCCACCGAAGCGCGTTTCAGAGACACCCAGCCCGATTGCCCGGACCACTGGGGCGGCTACCGACTGGTGCCGGACCGCATCGAGTTCTGGCAGGGGCGCCCGAGCCGGTTGCATGACCGTCTGAACTATCGTCTTATCGATGGGCACTGGATGCGCGAACGTCTGGCACCCTGACTGCCCGGCGGCGCAGTCACGAAATCTTTGAATCTATACACAGGCCCGTCGTCCATATAAGTAGACGCTGATGGCATGCTGTATAGCGCCTGAATAAACGTAAATTATCGGTGCAGGACCGTGACACCGCTCGGCGTCGCGGAGTCTAATGACCACCTGTTCCCTGGAGGTAAATGTTATGCGTAAGTCTGTTCTGTTGGTTGCTTCGTTCACCGCCATGGCGCTGACGCTTGGCGGCTGTACTTCGAGCCTGACCGGCGACTCGTATTCGCGCGATGAAGCTCGCCAAGTGCAGACTGTGCGCCTGGGCACGATCGAATCGCTGCGCCCGGTGAAAATTGAAGGCACAAAAACCCCGATCGGTGCCGGTGCCGGTGCGATTGTCGGTGGTGTCGGTGGTAGCGCCATTGGTGGTGGTCGCGGCAGCATCGTGACGGCAGTCATCGGTGCAGTGGCCGGTGGTCTGCTGGGTTCGGCGGCCGAAGGCGGTCTGACCCGTGCTCAAGGCGTAGAGATCACCGTGCGTGAAGACGACGGCACCATGCGTGCCTACGTGCAGGAAGTTCAGGAGAACGAGATCTTCCGTGTCGGTGAGCGTGTACGCATCATGACCGTCAACGGCACCAGCCGCGTCAGCCACTGATCGTTGCGGAAGCATCAGGCGGGTGCGATGTAACACCCGCTTACAAAAAAAACGCCCCGTTTTGATGGGGCGTTTTCTTATCCAGGTTTTGTTAACTTCTGGCCTTGCCGATCAGTATCGAGGCGCCTTGCGGCTGGCCATCGCGGTGACGGCGTAGCCGATGAAGGCCGCTGCGATGGAGCCTGTCAGGATGCCCATGCGGTCCATTCCGGCGAACTCGCTTTGCTCCGGCACGAACGCGAGAGAGCCGATGAACAGACTCATGGTGAAACCGATGCCGCACAGCACCGACACGCCCAGCACCTGACCCCAGTTCGCGCCAGTGGGCAGTGCCGACAGGCCCGTCTTGACGGCCAGCCAGGTCAGGCCAAACACACCGATCGTCTTGCCCAACAAAAGGCCCAGCGCGATGCCCATGGGCACGTGATGGGTGAAGCTTTCCAGCGTCAGCCCGCTCAGTGACACGCCAGCGTTGGCGAACGCGAACAGCGGCAGGATCGCGTAAGCGACCCAGGGGTGCAGGGCGTGCTCAAGGGTTTGCAGCGGGGAAGCCGCATCCTTTGCGGTTTTCAGCGGGATGCAGAACGCCAGAATGACCCCGGCCAAGGTGGCGTGCACACCGCTTTTCAGCACGCAGACCCACAGCACCAGCCCTACCAGCATGTACGGCGCCAGCTTCACCACCCCCAGGCGATTCATGGCGATCAGCGTCACGATCGACCCGGCGGCCAGTGCCAATGACAGATTGGACAGTTCTCCTGAGTAGAACAACGCGATAACGATCACTGCTCCCAGGTCGTCGATGATCGCCAGCGTCATCAGAAACAGCTTGAGGGATACCGGCACGCGCTTGCCGAGCAACGCGAGCACACCGAGGGCGAAGGCGATGTCGGTGGCCATGGGAATCGCCCAGCCGCTCATGGCGGCGGGGTCGTTCTTGTTCAGCGCCCAGAAGAACAGCGCCGGTACGACCATCCCGCCAATCGCGGCCGCACCCGGCAACACGATTTGCGAAGGGCGCGACAGATGGCCCTGAATCACCTCGCGCTTGACCTCCAGCCCCACCAGTAGGAAGAACAGCGCCATCAGGCCGTCGTTGATCCACAGCAACAGGGGCTTGGCGATTTTCAGTGCGCCGATCTGCGCCACGACAGGTACGTCGAGCAGGCCGTTGTACAGCCATGACAGAGACGAGTTATTAACCATTAGGGCGAGGGCGGCAGCAGCGATCAGGATCAGACCACCAGCCGCCTCGAGCTGGAAAAAACGTTTGAATGTATTGCGTACGGGCAAGGTCACTCTCCACGGACAAGTGCACAGGGAGCGACACCGTACCGTGTGGGCTTATTTCTGAAAACAAAAGTTATATTCGATTTTGTTATTAAAAATCGGCGTACAACCTGTATACAACCAATCTGTAATTTTTGTTACAAGATGCTGCAGGGCTTATTCGGCGAGGGGTGTAGGAAATATGGAAATGGGGTGTAGGACATATATCGGCCATTCATTGCAACTCTGTGGGAGTGAGCGAGCTCACGAAGGGGCCAGTCACCCCGCACCGGGTGCAGGGCTTGGAACACCGTCTTCGAGAGCAAGCTCACTCCCACCGTTATCTCATTTTGTCTTGGCTATTCAACAATCCCCAACATGCTCCGGGCCAATGCCTCGGCGATGCGAATCCCGTCGACACCCGCCGACATGATCCCGCCCGCATAACCCGCACCTTCACCGGCCGGGAACAGGCCTTTGACGTTGAGGCTCTGCATGTCGGCGCCACGGGTAATGCGCAGTGGCGAGGAGGTGCGCGTCTCGATGCCGGTCAGCACCGCGTCGTGTTGCGAGAAGCCGCGGATCTGCTTCTCAAAAGCGGGCAGCGCTTCACGAATCGCCTCGATGGCGAACGCTGGAAGGGCATCGGCGAGGTCGGTCAGCTTCACACCGGGCTTGTAGGAAGGTTCCACATTGCCCAGTTGAGTCGACGCTTTGCCAGCGATGAAATCGCCCACCAGTTGCGCAGGAGCTTCGTAGTTTTCGCCGCCCATGATGTAAGCGTGAGACTCCAGACGCTCCTGCAGTTCGATACCGGCCAACGGGCTGCCCGGGTAGTCTTCGTCCGGGGTGATGCCGACCACGATGCCGGAGTTGGCGTTGCGCTCGTTACGCGAGTACTGGCTCATGCCGTTGGTGACCACGCGGTTCGGCTCCGACGTTGCCGCCACCACCGTGCCGCCCGGGCACATGCAGAAGCTGTAGACCGAGCGGCCGTTCTTGGCGTGGTGCACCAGTTTGTAGTCGGCGGCGCCGAGTTTCGGGTGACCGGCGTATTTGCCCAGTCGCGCGCGGTCGATCAGGCCCTGCGGGTGTTCAATGCGGAAGCCCACGGAGAACGGCTTGGCCTCCATGTACACACCACGGCCGTGGAGCATGCGGAAGGTGTCACGGGCGCTGTGGCCCAGGGCCAGGATCACGTGCCTTGAGTCGATACGCTCGCCATTGCCCAGCATCACCCCTTGCAGCTGGCCGTCGTCGATCAGCAGGTCGGTCACCTTCTGCTCGAAACGCACTTCGCCGCCCAGCGCGATGATCTGCTGGCGCATGTTTTCCACGACGCCGGTCAGGCGAAACGTGCCGATGTGCGGCTTGCTGACATAGAGGATTTCTTCCGGCGCGCCAGCTTTGACAAACTCGTGGAGCACCTTGCGACCGTGGAATTTCGGGTCCTTGATCTGGCTGTAGAGTTTGCCGTCCGAGAACGTGCCTGCGCCGCCTTCTCCGAACTGCACGTTGGATTCGGGGTTGAGCACATTCTTACGCCACAGGCCCCAGGTGTCCTTGGTGCGCTGACGCACTTCTTTGCCGCGTTCGAGGATGATCGGCTTGAAACCCATCTGCGCCAACAGCAGGCCAGCGAAGATACCGCACGGGCCAAAACCCACTACGAGCGGGCGCTCGGTCAGATCGGCCGGGGCGTGGCCGACGACCTTATAGCTGACATCCGGCGCCGGGGTGAGGTGTTTGTCATGGCTCAGGCGCTTGAGCAGCGCGGCTTCGTCACGCACCTGGAAGTCGATGGTGTAGATGAATTGCAATTCGCTGGATTTCTTGCGCGCGTCATAGCTGCGCTTGAACAGGGTGAAGTCCAGCAGCTCGGCGCTGTCGATGCCCAGGCGGTGCACGAGCGCGGGACGCAGCTCTTCGTCCGCGTGGTCCAGCGGCAGTTTGAGTTCGGTGATTCGTAACATTGAAAGGTCCGGTTTCGGGCCGCAGGATCGGCCCGGCAGCGCTACAAGAACCGGCGATTATAAGCCACATTGCTCACAGAGCGGTGGCCCGTTCCCTCAATCGTTGCGCAGGCCGCCGAAATACGCGCAGCCACGCTGCACCTGGCCGTTGACCCGCAGTTCGGCCGTCAGATGCTGCACCGAGCCATTGGCCGGGTCGACGCAGCGCTGGGGCGCGACGTACAGCTCGACGTGCTGGTCATTGGCGTCGGTGATCAGGTTGAAGCGGCCTTCGGGCATCTGCTCTTCCATGTACGGCACGGCGAACGGCTCCTTGCCTTCACGTTCCAGCACCAGGCCCTTGCCGCTGGCATTGAGGTTCCATTTCGGGCCGTTGCCGCTGGCGTGAATGGTCAGGCGTTTGAAGTTCGGGTCTTCGCAGGCGTCGCCCGGGCGTTCGACGCGGTACAGCTGGAAGACATCGGCCTGGCCATCGCTGCCCTGGGCGCGGCTGGCGACGAAATTGCCACGGATATCGGCGAAGGCCTTGTTGCTTTTGTCCACTACGGAGGCGGCTTCCTGAAGGATGCCGGTATTGCCTTTGTCGGTGAGCGCGTAGCGGCGTTGCTCGTTGCAGGGCTCGAAGAACAGCTTGCCGCCGTCGCCGGTCAGGGTGCCCTGCATGCGGATCATGCCTGCCGTCGAGACCTTGTTGTCGGCCGATTGCGAGGGCAGCAACTGACACCCGGCAAACAGCGGCAACAGGGCGAACATAAGGACAGAGCGAGCAGTGAACATGGGGCGGTCTCCAGACAAGTGCCGCCACGTTACTCAGGCTGGCCGCGCATCTCAAGTGCTGATTGTGCTCGCCTTGAGTGTGTCGGCTTTGTAGCGCTGGCATGACACCGTGCCCATGAAATGTCCTGTTACTTGCAGCGGCCAGCCGAAAGGACCTGTCCGTTCGCAGAGTTTGCCGATCGCTGGCCGATCACTACCATCGCAGCCTCTCGGCCGGTTTGTCACAAAGGAAGCAATCATGAGCGAAATGGACGATCTGGCAGCGTTTGCCACGTTGGTGGAGGCCAACAGTTTTACCCTGGCGGCGCAATGGCTCGACACCAGCACCAGCCAGCTTTCCAAGCGCATCAGCAAGCTGGAGAAGAGCTTTGGCGCAAGGCTTTTACATCGCACCACCCGCAGCCTCACCCTGACGAGCGCCGGCGCCGTTCTGCTTCCCGAAGCCCGGGCGCTGGTGGTGCTTCGCGACCGCGTGCACGATGCCATGGCTTGTCTCAATGAACGCCTGGTCGGCACCGTGCGTCTGACCGTGCCGGTGGCGTTGGGGGAAGCGTTGTTCGACGGGCTGCTGACCGAGTTCGCCTCGCTTTACCCCGATGTGCAGGTCGAGCTGGACGTCTTCGATGGCGTTCGCGACCTGCGCAGCGAGGGTTTCGATCTGGGCATCCGCACCAGCGTCGGCGTCGGCGTCGATGATCGGCTGACCGCAAGGCCCGTGTTCGCCCAGCAGGCGCTGACCTGCGCCAGTCCCGACTACCTCGCCCAACACGGCAGGCCGCAGACGCCCGAGGCGTTGCGGGTGCATCGCTGCCTGTTGAGCAGTCATCAGAACAGTCGAGAAACCTGGCTCTATCAGCAGAACCACGAATCGAGCCGGGTAACCGTGCGCGGTGCGTTTTTCAGCAATCAACCGGGCTTGCTGAAGAAGACCGCGCTGGCCGGGAAGGGCATCGTGCGGCTGCCGTCCTTCATGGTTCTGGATGAATTGAGCGACGGGCGACTCGAAAGGCTGCTGCGCGATTATCAGACCCCGGTGGTTTCACTGTTTCTGGTGCATCCATTCGAGGGGCATGTCCCCAGACGGGTGAGGGTCATGGCTGACTACGTCAACGAATGGTTCGAACGCCGTACGCAGGCCTTGGAAAAGCTGTAAATCGCGGACATAAAAAAACGGCCCACACAAGGGCCGTTTTCTTGAGGGCAGCATCAGCCGCCCAGGTACGCATCCCGCACTTTTGGATCGACCAGAAGCTCGGCGCCCGTCCCCTGCATCACCACCCGGCCATTCTCCAGAACGTAGGCGCGGTCGGCGATTTTCAGGGCTTGGTTGGCATTCTGTTCAACCAGGAACACGGTGACACCTTCACGCCGCAGCTGTTCGACGATCTCGAAAATCTGCTGAATGATGATTGGCGCCAGACCCAGCGATGGTTCGTCGAGCAACAACATTTTCGGCTTGCTCATCAGCGCACGGCCGATGGCGAGCATCTGTTGTTCGCCGCCGGACATGGTGCCGCCGCGTTGGTTGAAGCGTTCCTTCAAACGAGGGAACAGCTCCAGGACCTTGTCCATCTGCTCCTGATAATCGGCCTTGTCAGTGAAGAAACCGCCCATGGCCAGGTTCTCTTCGACGGTCAGGCGGGCGAACACGCGACGGCCTTCCGGCACCACCGCGATGCTCTTGCGCATGATCACCGAGGACTCCAGGCCCACCAGCTCCTCGCCCATGTAGCGAATGCTGCCGCTGTGAGCGCGCGGTGAGCCGCACAGGGTCATCAGCAAGGTGGATTTGCCCGCCCCGTTGGCGCCGATCAGGGTGACGATTTCACCCTGTTGCACATCGATGCTCACACCGTGCAGCGCCTGGATCTTGCCGTAGAAGGTGGAAACGTTGTCGAACTGCAGCATTTACGCTTCCCCCAGGTAGGCTTTGATCACATCAGGATTGTCACGGATCTGCTCGGGCGTGCCGTCAGCCAGAGGCGTGCCCTGGTTGATCACCACGATGTGGTCGGAAATGCTCATGACCAGCTTCATGTCGTGCTCGATCAGCAACACCGTGGCGTTGTGTTCATTGCGCAGCACGCCGATCAGGGCTTTCAGGTCTTCGGTTTCCTTGGGGTTCAGACCGGCCGCCGGTTCGTCGAGCATGAGGATGCGCGGGCGCGTCATCATGCAGCGAGCGATTTCCAGGCGACGCTGCTGACCATAGGCCAGCGTGCCGGCAGGGCGGTTGGCGAAGGCTTTCAGGTCAACGGCTTCGAGCCAGTGCTCGGCGTATTCCATGGCCTCGCGCTCACTGCGACGGTAGGCCGGCGTCTTGAACAGGCCGGACAGGAAGTTGGTGTTGAGGTGACGATGCTGAGCCACCAGCAGGTTCTCAACGGCGGTCATTTCCTTGAACAGACGCACGTTCTGGAACGTCCGCACCACGCCCTTGCGAGCGATCTCGTGACCGGCCAGGCCCTGAATCGGCTCGCCGTCGAGCAGGATGGTCCCCGCCGTCGGCTTGTAGAAACCCGTGAGGCAGTTGAACACGGTGGTCTTGCCGGCGCCGTTCGGGCCGATCATCGACACGACCTGTTTCTCGTTCACGGTCAGGCCCACGCCGTTGACCGCCAACAGGCCGCCAAAGCGCATGCTCAAGCCCGAGGCTTGCAGAAGTGGACGGCTCATCAGCGTTCCCCCTTGAGTTTCATGACGGGACGCTGCATCGGCAGGAAGCCCTGAGGACGCCAGATCATCATCAGCACCATCAAGGCGCCGAAGCCCAGCATGCGGTATTCGCTGAATTCGCGAAGCAGTTCAGGCAGCAGGATCATCACGATCGCGGCCAGAATCACGCCCAGCTGAGAACCCATGCCGCCCAGTACCACGATGGCGAGGATGATCGCCGATTCAAGGAAGGTGAACGATTCCGGGGTGATCAGGCCTTGGCGCGCGGCAAAGAAGCTGCCAGCGAAACCGGCGAACGCGGCACCCAGGGTGAACGCGGAAAGCTTGATCACGGTCGGGTTCAGACCCAGCGCGCGGCAGGCGATTTCGTCTTCGCGCAGCGCTTCCCACGCACGGCCGATCGGCATGCGCAGCAGGCGGTTGATCACGAACAGCGCCAGCAATGCCAGCAGCAGGGCGATCAGGTAGAGGAAGATCACCTTGTTGATGGAGTTGTATTCCAGGCCGAAGTACTCGTGGAAGGTCTGCATGCCTTCAGCGGCTTTACGCTCGAACGTGAGGCCGAACAGCGACGGTTTCTCGATGTTGCTGATGCCGTTCGGGCCGCCCGTGATGTCGGTCAGGTTACGCAGGAACAGGCGAATGATTTCCCCGAAACCGAGGGTCACGATCGCCAGGTAGTCACCGCGCAAACGCAGCACCGGGAAGCCCAGCAGGAAGCCGAACGTCGCCGACGCCAGACCCGCCAGTGGCAGGCAGACCCAGAAACCCAGGCCGAAGTAATGTTGCAGGAGGGCGTAGGTGTAGGCGCCGACGGCGTAGAAGCCGACATAACCCAGGTCCAGCAGGCCCGCCAGACCGACCACGATGTTCAGGCCCAGGCCCAGCATCACGTAGATCAGGATCAGGGTGGCGATGTCCACCGCGCCGCGCGAGCCGAAGAACGGCCAGATCAGGGCGGCGACGACGATGGCACCCAGAAACCAGCGTTGGGTCGAGGGCAGGGTCAGGAAATTGCTGGCCTTGTCCGACACCAGTTGGGCCTGCGGACGCGAGCGCCACATGGCGCTGATCTGCTCGTTGAACAGCACGCGCAGGAACATCAGCAGGGCAGCGGCGAAAATCACCAGAACGGTCGTCGTGCTGGCGCCGACGACGGCCAGATTGACACCGACGATGTCCAGTTTTAGCCCGAGGATCGGGTAGGCAACCAGCAGCACTAACACAGCGCTGAAGAGGGCCGATTTGAGATTCCTGGTCATACTTTTTCAACCTCCGGACGGCCGAGCAGGCCGGTTGGCCGGAACAACAACACTAATACGAGAAGACCGAACGCCACCACATCCTTGTACTGGTCGCCGAAGATGTCGGCGCCGAACGCTTCAGCCACACCCAGCACCAGACCGCCGAGCATCGCGCCCGGGATACTGCCGATACCGCCCAGCACCGCTGCGGTGAAGGCCTTGATGCCGACCAGAAAGCCCGCGTTGGGGTTGATCACGCCGTACTGCATGCTCAGCAGCACTGCGGCCACCGCAGCCAGCGCGGCACCGATGACGAAGGTCAGGGCGATGATGTTGTTGGTGTTGATACCCAGCAGATTGGCCATCTTGATGTCTTCTGCACAGGCGCGGCAGGCGCGGCCCAGGCGGGAACGGGAGATGAACCAGGTCAGGCCCAGCATGGCGATGACCGTCACGATGAAGATCAGGATCTGCATGTAGGAGATCACGACTTCATGGGTGCTGCCCGGGCCGAACACGAAGTTGCCGGGGATCAGGTTAGGGATCGATTTGTCTTTGGAATCCTGCGACAACAGCACGGTGTTCTGCAGGAATATCGACATGCCGATCGCCGAAATCAGAGGGATCAGACGATTGCTGCCGCGCAATGGACGGTAGGCGACCCGTTCGATGGCGTACCCGTAGGCGCTGGTCACCACGATACTGGCGACGAACGCTGCGGTGATCAGCAGGGGCAGGTTGTCCAGACCCAGCATGGTCAGGCCGGCCAGGGCGATGAACGCCACGTACGAACCGATCATGTACACCTCGCCGTGGGCGAAGTTGATCATGCCGATGATGCCGTAGACCATCGTGTAGCCGATGGCGATCAGGGCATAAGTGCTGCCAATGGTCATGCCATTAACCAGCTGTTGGAAAAAATGATAGAGATCTATCTCGGGCATTGCCGCGCTCCTAAAAACCTTCTCGGTGTTTCACTGGTGAAGTCTTTTTCCCGCTCGCGCGTCGTGATCTACGTCCGCGTTCGGCACGAGCCCAGTGATTCACTGGTGCGGTTTCAAGATGTTCAGGCCATCAGGGTTCTTGTGAAACCCCGCGTGCCAGCTAAAACAAAGCCCACTGCGGTTGCAGTGGGCTTCGGGTAAACATGAAGTCTGGAATTACTTCACAGGGGCTTCAGTCTTGGTGCCATCTTTGTGCCAGGTGTAGACGACGAACTTGAAGTCTTTCAGGTCACCCTTGGCGTCAAAGGACAGATCGCCGGTAGGGGTCTTGAAGGTACCGGCGTGGATGGCGGCTGCCACTTTGGCGGTGTCTTCGGACTTGGCGGTCTTGATGCCTTCGGCGATCACTTCGACAGCCGCGTAGGCCGGGAACACGAACGGACCGCTCGGGTCTTCTTTCTTGGCCTTGAATTCTTCTACCAGCGCCTTGTTCGCAGGGTCCTGGTCAAAGGATTTCGGCAGGGTCACCAGCAGGCCTTCGGAAGCGTCCTGGGCGATCTGCGAGATCGAAGCGTTACCCACGCCTTCCGGGCCCATGAAGCCGGCTTTCAGGCCTTTTTCCTGAGCCTGACGCAGGATCAGACCCAGCTCAGGGTGGTAGCCGCCGTAGTAGACGAAGTCGACGTTGGCTTGCTTCATTTTGGCGATCAGCGAGGAGAAGTCCTTGTCGCCGGCGTTGATGCCTTCGAACAGGGCGACTTTCACGCCGTCTTTTTCCAGGGTCTGTTTAACGGCGGTGGCGATGCCTTCACCGTACTGCTGCTTGTCATGGATGACCGCAACGATTTTCGGCTTGACCTGCTTGGCGATGTATTCGCCAGCCGCCGGGCCCTGGGCGCTGTCCAGACCGATGGTGCGGAACACCATTTTGTAACCACGGTTGGTGATTTCAGGGCTGGTGGCAGCCGGGGTGATCATGATCACGCCTTCGTCTTCATAGATGTCGGACGCTGGCTGAGTGGAGCTGGAGCAGAGGTGACCGACCACGAACTTGACGCCGTCGTTGACCACTTTGTTGGCGACCGCGACCGCTTGTTTAGGGTCACAGGCATCGTCGTATTCAACGACTTCGAGTTTCTTGCCATCAATGCCGCCTTTGGCGTTGATGTCGGCAACGGCCATTTTCGCACCGCTGAACTGCATGTCGCCGTACTGGGCAACAGCGCCGGTTTTAGGGCCGGCGATGCCGATCTTGATGGTGTCGGCTGCGAACGAATGGCTGGCAACCCCCGCCAGAACCAGTGCGGCAAACAACTTGGAAATCTGATTAATACCCTTAGTCATGATGCTCCACTCTTGCGTTGTAGTTTTTATAATCCTGACGGCCAAAAGCTGCAGGACCGGATTGATTATCCAGACCTTACCCCCGGCAACTGTACCGGAACAGTTTAGAGCGCCGGTCGAGCGCTTGAAAAGCTGGCTGCGGGGGGCAAAGCCTGTTCATGTCGCCTAATCGAAAGAAAGATACACAATCAAGCCGGTGAGATACCCAACCGGGTCGGTGTTTCTATCGGCTTGAGCGAAGTTCTCTGCAATCAATCACTTGAATCCGGGTTTGAGCGCGTGAAAGGCGGCGGTATCATTGCGCCGATTTTCCAAACGGTGAAACCCATGACGCAAGAACCTAGCACCCTCTATGCCAAGCTGCTTGGCGAAACGGCTTCAATTGCCTGGAAAGAATTGCAACCTTTCTTTGCCAAGGGTGCCCTGTTGTGGGTCGAGCCTTCCCAGGATCTGATCGCCGTGGCCGAGGCTTTTGCCGAGAACGCCGAGGCCAGGGTGGCCGGGTGGCTGAAGAGCGGGGAAGTCGGCAAGGTCTCTGAATCAACGGCTCTGGACTTGCTGGAGCGCGATCCTGAACTGTGGGCAGTGGTGGTGGCGCCCTGGGTGTTGATCCAGGAAAGGGCGTAACCGGAACTCGTGCTTATTTTTGGTGCGTCGAATGATGGCAATGTGGGTAGGTCGGTAACCCTGAAGTGAGGTGGGTAGCAGTTTCGGTTGGCTTTAGATCGCCCCATTGATGCCTTTCAGGCGCCTTCGTGAGCTAGCTGGTGAATAGGCCCGAAGGGCATCAACGTAGCGATTTCAAGCCAGATACCCCGTCTTCCCCGTATGCTGATTCAGCGAAATCACCCGGGTCTTGCCAATCCTGTGACGGTAGATCTCCCGCAGGTACTTCACCGCTTTCTTCACACTTTCCCGCGAAATCCGAATGTCGTTGATCGAAATAAACCGCGATTTGTCTTCAATCAACTCCCGGTATTTCTTCTCGTACATCGGTTTGATCGCATACCAGTTGGTATCCAGAATCTTCGCCGGGTTCTCGTATTCGTTGAGCAGATCATCGATGCGACCCTCGTCGAATGTCTCGCTCATGATGAAATCCAGAATCGAGTTGTCCAGCGTGTCATCGAACCGATACGGCTGTTTGGCGAAGCAGCGTTTGATGAACGCGACGATCAACGTCAGGAAGTCGTCCGACAGGCACGGGCTCTTGGCGATCAGCGTGGTCAGCGACAGGTTGGCCGACGCGCCGATCACCAGTGCATAGCGCTTGAGCGTGGTGTTGGGAAACAGGCTGTTGAGGTGCGTCTTCAATCGGTTCAGGTCCATGTAGGACAGCTTGTAATCCTTGGGCAGCGAGACGATCGACACCACCGAGGAGCAGTTCTTGAAGAAGTGCAGGTCGTGCAGCGCCGCCGCGTCGTAGCCCGATGACTTGTACTGCTCCAGGGCGGCGCGATAACGGCGGGACTCAATCGGCAGCAGGCTGATGCCCTCAATGGCCTGGGTCATCTTGTTAAAGTGCGGTAGGTCGATGGAGCGCAAGAACAGGTCGTCGATGTCCAGGCGCGGCTGTTCTTTCTCGAAGATTTTCAGCTTGTCGGAGCCGGTGGCCGGAGTTTCCGGGACGACGGATTCGGCGTAAGCGATGGCCACGGGGCCGGCCAGGCTCATGAACAGGTCGTTGGCGTCCAGGCGAATGGTCTCGCCGATGTCGATGCCGGCGCGACGGAAATAGTTTTGGTCGTAGTCAGTCGTGACCGCCTGGGCCGTCAGAATGTTGAAGATCTGCTGTGAGATGTACTGGTTGGCGTGACGCTCCATGGCGTTGACATCGATGTTCTCGATGGTGCCGTCATCACTTTCTTCGGCGTAACGCATGATGTCGTTGGAGATCAGCATCATCGCGTTCCAGGGGCGAATGCGGCCCATGACGCTGGCTTCGCTGCTGTCTTCGTTCTCGAAGTTGTAGGAGAAGTCCCATTCTTCAGCCAGATACTTGCACAGCAGTCGACCGGCGTTGATGTGCAGGGCTTCGGACATTTCGCTGCGATGGTCGGAAATGTTCGGCAACACGCAGATGCCGCTGGTGAAGATCGGCTCGAAGACGAAAGAGCGCCCGCGCTTGCTGTCGTTTTCGCTGGCAGGCTTGGTGTCGAACGTCTTGTTCATGTACGAGAACTGCTGCGCCAGGCCGAATTCCGAGGCCATGCCTGAACCCGTACCGCCGCCTGCGCTGAAGATGTAAAAGTACAGGCGCGACTGGTTGGCCTTGATGCCGCACGAGTCGATCAGGTACGAGTGGATCAGCTTCCAGTCGGCGCTGGAGAAGTGCTCGGTGTCCTTGTTGAGGATGATCTTGGCCAGGTACTGACCCAGGATCGGCGCGTTACCGGCGCCGCCGGCATGGACCTCCGACAGGTCCATGATTTTCATCTTGCTGTAGTCGTTGATGAACCCGCTTTTCTCGCCCTTGCGCGAGAAACGGATGCGTCCGGCGATGTCCTTGTCCAGGTCGCCGAGCATCACCAGCGGCTCGACCAGAAACACCGGCTTACTCGATTTGTTCTGTACCAGTCGCAGGTTGTTTCGAATCCAGCGCGCGGGGCTGTAACCCTTGTTGTCACGCAAGCGGTCGTCGTTGTTCAGCTGGTTGAGGTAGAACGTGCGCGCATTGTAGACCAGTTCGGCAACGTCCAGCGCAATGTTGGAGCCGCAGCGTCCCAGGCCGATCAGGCAGACCGACGGGAATTGCTGATCGCTGCGGTTTTCCGTTTCTTCGAAGTGAATCGACGGCGGAAACACCATGTCACGCAGCCCGTCGAGGTTGTCGAGGATGCGATCGGTGTCGGTTTCGGTGAAGTACAGGTACGACTGCGCCGCCGTCGGTTGGGGACGGTAAGCCCCCTGAGGCTCGATGCTGTGCTCGGTGAGTACATGTTGCAGAAGTTCGGATACAGCGCCTGCTGCCTCGGTCTTGTTGGTCATCGCACGCCATGCCTGATGGATGACGCATAAGTGTCAACGCGCCATCACTGGAAATAAAACCCCGACTCTACAGCGGGATATCGAAGGCGAGCGATAGGGCGTAACCCTAGCGTTGCCTCAGGGAATCCCTTTGGTGGTCGGCGGTGCGGCAGCCTTCTTGACCGCGGATGCCCAAGGATGAGCGGTGCTTCACAGCTCAGCGCGGAGGGTTGTAATGAAATCGGTCCATACGAGGAGGGGCGTTTTCCGGGTTGCCGTCCTGAGTCGCAGCATCTCCCAGGCTCATCTCCACGGTTTCGAGCAGGTGGGTGGAGGGCCACAATTGTGAAGCTTTGCGCTGGTTCAATTGCTGCACCAGCGGGCGCAGCGCTTCGAGCGGCGCGGGTTTGCTGAACAGGTAGCCCTGTACGTAATCGCAGCCGTACTCGCTGAGAAACTCCAGCTGCGCCGGGGTTTCCACGCCCTCGGTCACCACTTTCAGGTGCAGGGTGTGGGCCATGACGATGATGGCCTGGACGATTTCCATGTCTTGCGGGGATGTGGGGATGTCAATGATGAACGATCGATCGATCTTCACAGTATCCAGCGGCAGGCGCTTGAGGTAGGCCAGCGACGAATGGCCGGTGCCGAAATCGTCGATGGACAGCGCCACGCCCAGTTTGCGGATCTCCTTGAGCAGCAGCACCGTGTTGCTGATATTGCCCATCAGGGCGTTTTCCGTGACTTCCAGTTCCAGCCTTTGCGGTGGCACCCCGGCGGCTTTCAAGGCGTCGTCCATTTCCTGCACCAGTTCTTCCCGAGCCAGGTTCAGCGCCGAGCAGTTCACCGCGATGATGAGCTTTTCGAAGCCGTCGTCGCACAGTTGCGCCAGATCCTGACACGCCCGACGCAGCACCCAGTTGTCCAGTTCGGCAATCAGGCCGTTGTTCTCGGCGATGCCGATGAAGCGGTCCGGCGTCAGCAGGCCATGAATGGGGTGGCGCCAGCGCACCAGGGCTTCAAGCTTGGCGACGTGCCCGGTGCGCAGGTCGACGATGGGTTGGTAATACAGCTGCAGGCCTTGTTCTTCGGTCAGGGCATTGCGCAGTTGTTCCTCCAGATGCAGCTCCAGGCTGGCCTTGGTTTTCAGGCTTTCGTTGAAAAAATGCAAGGTGTTGCGGCCGTTACCCTTGGATTGATAGAGCGCAAGGTCGGCATGTTTGAGCAACTCGTCACAGGTGTCGCCGTCATCGGGAAAGATGCTGATGCCAATGCTGGTGCTCATCACCATGCGCCGGCCAGCGAGGGCGATGGGGTCTTTCATTTTGCTCATGACCCGCTGCGCCATTTGCCGGGCCTCTTCGGCGTTGTGCAGGGCGATGAGGATGCAGAACTCGTCGCCACCGAAGCGCGCCACCACGTCGTTGGCACGGGTCGCGCCGCGGATGCGATCGGCAATGACTTTGAGCAGTTCGTCGCCCGCGTCATGGCCGAGGCTGTCGTTGATGCGCTTGAAGTGATCCACATCCAGAAACATCACCGCCAGCATGCCGTCGGCGAGTTTCTGTTCTGTCAGGCGCTCGGCAAAGATCTGGTTGAAGCCGCGGCGGTTGATCAGGTTGGTGAGGGCGTCGTAATGGGCCACCTGCTGCAACGAAACGCGTGCCTGATCGAGCTGACTGAGCAGCGCATTGACCCGGTTCAGGTCGCGCTCCTTGGCTTGCAGTTTTTTGTCCGAGAGCGCCGCGCTGACACTGCCGACGATGATCAACAGCACGATCAGGGCGATGGTCAGGCTCAGTTGCAGGCTGTTTTCGTGGGTCGCCATTTGCATCTGCGCGCCGTCCAGCACCATGAGATGCAGCGACCACATGCCCATGAAGTGGGTGCTGACGATCCCCGCGCCCAGTACCAGGCTGACGCCATATTTGAGCAATTGATGAAGTGCGCCACTGCCTCTTCGTAGCCGGATGGCCAGTATCAGCGCGGCCAGGCTACTGGCGATGGCCACCACGATGGAGCCTGCAAAGCGCCACGGCTCGTAATGTTGCGTGGCGCCTGAACGCATGGCTGACATGCCGACGTAGTGCATGGCGATGATGCCAATCCCAATGCAGACCGCCGCCAACAAGTATTGAGCGGCGTTCAATCGCGGGTGGCTGAGGGCCTCCATCGCGACCATGCCCGAGACTAGGGCAATGACCAGCGAAGCGATAGTGACGGGCAGGTCGTAGTGGATGTCCAGAGGGGCCTGGAATGACAGCATGCTGATGAAGTGCATCGCCCAGATGCCGACTGCCAGGCATAACGCACCCAGTGCGCGCCAGCGCAGGCGGGCGTTGGCATTCTCGACGTGGCCGACCCGTTCGGCAATGTCCAGTGTCGCGAAACTGGCAGCGCTGGCCACCAGATAGGCGAGGAGGATCAGCAGAGGGTTGTGGCTGCAGTTGAGCAGCATCCGGCCATCCGCCGGCATCGAAGTCAGAAAATGCAAACCCAGCCAATCCATAGCAGGCTCCCTGTGTTCACTGCTGGAGTGATCTCAGTCTGGACAACTGATGGCACTTTGCAATGATTATAAGAGTCGTCGGGCTTTAAACAGGTGTTGGGAGACGGATGTACCAACTATTTGGAAATAACATCAATCGCCAAAGGTTCTAAGAGGCGATGACTGTATGCAGTTGGAGGGTTTGCGCGAGCCCTTCCGGTCGTTCAAGCGCAAGCAGGCCAAATGCCGCGCGTGCCTTGTCGCACGAGGGATTGTGCTCACCGTGTTCCCACGACGACTCGAACTCGCGACAAAGCGTCGAACGCTGTTCATAAATTGAACAGCTCACGGCCTTGCCGACCTCGCCTTCAAGCGCCACACAGCGCGGTGATTTGCGATCGGTGCCCAGCATGGCGACACGGCTGGGGCTGATGCTTTCCACCAGGTCGTCCGGCACGGTTCCGCCCGACGACGCGCACTCGCCCCAGAAAAAGGACACGCGAAAGTGTGAACAGCAGGCACCACAATTCAGGCACGGACTGACGTCGGACATAGATTCGAACCGCGAAAAAGGGGGAGGGGCAGGGAGGAAAGGCGCTCATTCTAGGCTTTCGCATGAGCTTGGGAAGTGGGTTGAGAAAATATAGTTCAGCGCCGTGTACTGACGGGGCTCCTTTGTCGGATGCGCCCTTCAATGGAGGGGTATCAGCCTTGCGAATGATCACAGACAGGCTCAGCGCGGCTGTCTAGATTTCAGCGTTACGGCGCTGGTGTCTGGCCACACAACAACAAAAAAGAGAACGACACATGGATCATTCGACTCAGGCAGCGAACGCGTGGCGCATTCTGTTTCTGCTGTTTCTGGCCAACCTGTTCAATTTCTTCGACCGCACCATCCCGGCCATCATCATCGAGCCCATTCGTAAGGAATGGTCCCTGAGCGATTTCCAGCTCGGGATCATCGGCACCGCATTCACCTTGGTCTATGCCATCGCCGGCCTGCCGCTGGGACGCATGGCCGACAATGGCTCGCGTCGCAAGCTGATGGGTTGGGGCCTGGCGGTGTGGAGCGGGCTGACCGCCGTGAATGGTCTGGTTGGCAGTTTCTGGACATTTCTACTGGTGCGCATGGGTGTGGGGATTGGCGAGGCGAGTTACGCACCCGCCGCCAACTCGCTGATCGGCGACTTGTTCCCTGCCCATAAGCGCTCGCGGGCCATGGGGATTTTCATGCTCGGATTACCGCTGGGGCTGCTGCTGGCGTTCTTCACCATCGGTGCAATGGTCAAGGCGTTCGACAGCTGGCGCGCGCCGTTCTTCATCGCCGCCGTGCCGGGGCTGATTCTAGCGTTATTCATGTTCATGATTCGCGAGCCGGCCCGAGGGGCAGCGGAAAGCGTGGCGGTGTCCGAGGAAAAGATCGACCGGCCAATCCGCCGCGTGCTGGCCATCCCGACGTTTCGCTGGCTGGTGCTGGCGGGCCTGGCTTTCAACTTCGCCACCTATGCCTGCAACTCGTTCATGGTGCCAATGCTGCAGCGTTATTTCCTGCTGCCGCTGCAGGAGGCGGCCATGGCCACCGGGCTGATCGTCGGCGTGACCGGGCTGATCGGCCTGACGGCGGGCGGTTGGGTGGCGGACAAACTGCATCAGCGCTGGGCCAATGGCCGTTTGATGTTCGCGGCGTTGAGCATGACCATCGCCTGCCTGTGCACCGGTTACGCGCTGCATGCCGGGCGTATCGAAATCGGCGTGTTCGTCGGCGTGTTCAGCCTGGGCTGGCTGTTTTCCTACAACTTCTACACCTGCGTTTACACCGCCATTCAGGACGTCGTGCAGCCGCGACTGCGGGCCACGGCCATGGCGCTGTTCTTTGCCGGGCTGTATCTGCTGGGTGGAGGACTGGGGCCGGTGGTGGCAGGGCTGCTGTCCGATCACTTCGCCCACACGGCGATGGCGGTGGCGCAGGTCGAGCAGATGACCGAGGCGTTCAAGGCGGTGGGGCTGCATGACGCGATGATGTACCTGATTCCCGGTGCGTTGTTTTTCACGCTGGTATTTCTGGTGATTGCGTCGAAATGCTTCAGCCGCGATGCACAGCGGATGCGCGAAGGGATGGTGGCCGATGAGCCGGTGGGGCAGGGAGCGAAGCCGTCGGTGGTGTAACCCTGGTACGAAACTGTTTGCGAACCCCTGTAGGAGCGCGCTTGCCCGCGATGGCGTCGGCACATCCAACAGAGTGGGTGACAGACATACCGATATCGCGGGCAAGCGCGCTCCTACAAAGGTTTGTGTTCGCCGCATCCTTTGCGGCGAGGTGGTTTAACCCGCGACCAACACCCGAATCGCTTCAAGGCGCAGCGCTGCCTTGTCCAGCATCGCCAGCCCTTGCTCGCGCAATTCGCGCAGGGCGGTCAGTTCGCTGTCGCGCACGGTCGGGTTGACCGCTTGCAACGCCGTCAGGCGCGCCAGTTCTTCATCGGTATCAGCAGCCAGGCGACGCTGGGCTTCGGCCACGCGCTCGGCGTGTTTCGGTGCGACCTTGGCTTCACCGGCATTGATCTGCGGGTTGAGCACGTCACGCTGGGCCTGGATGAATTTGTTGGCGCTGGCACGCGGCACGCTTTCCAGTTGATCGTTCAAGGTAGTGAAGGACACACGGCCCGACAGATCGTTGCCGTTACCGTCCAGCAGGCAGCGCAGAGCGGCCGGCGGCAGGTAGCGACCCAGCTGCAGCGAGCGCGGGGCGACCACTTCGCTGACGTAAAGCAGCTCAAGCAGCACGGTGCCCGGTTTGAGCGCCTTGTTCTTGATCAGCGCGACAGCGGTATTGCCCATGGACCCGGACAGTACGAGGTCCATGCCGCCTTGCACCATCGGGTGCTCCCAGGTAATGAACTGCATGTCCTCGCGGGACAACGCCTGGTTGCGGTCGTAGGTGATGGTCACGCCTTCGTCGTCGCCCAGCGGGAAGCTGGCGTCGAGCATCTTCTCGCTCGGCTTGAGGATCAGCGCGTTTTCCGAATGGTCTTCGCTGTCGATGCCGAATGCGTCGAACAGGGTTTCCATGTAGATCGGCAGGGTGAACTGATCGTCCTGCTCAAGGATCGCCTCGACCAGCGCTTCGCCTTCGCCCGCGCCGCCTGAGTTGAGTTCCAGCAGTCGGTCGCGACCAGTGTGCAGCTCGGTTTCCAGACGCTCACGCTCAGCGCGCGCTTCGGTGACCAGCGCTTGCCAGTCGTCTTCGTCGCCGCCTTCGAGTTGCGGCAGCAGACGCGGGCCGAACTGGTGTTGCAGGGCGTTGCCGGTCGGGCAGGTATTGAGGAAGGCGTTCAGCGCCTGGTGGTACCACTGGAACAGGCGCTCTTGCGGGCTGGTTTCCAGATACGGCACGTGCAGCTCGATGATGTGCTTCTGCCCGATGCGGTCCAGACGGCCGATACGCTGCTCCAGCAGGTCCGGGTGCGCTGGCAGGTCGAACAGCACCAGATGGTGCGAGAACTGGAAGTTGCGGCCTTCACTGCCGATTTCCGAGCAGATCAGCACCTGCGCGCCAAACTCTTCGTCGGCGAAGTAAGCCGCGGCGCGGTCGCGTTCCAGGATGTTCATGCCCTCATGGAACACGGTGGCCGGAATGCCGGAACGCACGCGCAGGGCGTCTTCCAGGTCCATCGCGGTTTCGGCGTGAGCGCAGATCACCAGCACCTTGACGCGCTTGAGCATCTTCAAGGTGTCGATCAGCCAGTCGACGCGCGGGTCGAAACGCCACCAGCGTTCTTCTTCGCTGGTTTCGCCCTGGGCCTGGAAGCTGACTTCCGGGTATAGGTCGGCGTGTTCGCCCATCGGCAGTTCGAGGTATTCGGCCGGGCACGGCAGCGGGTACGGGTGAAGTTTGCGCTCCGGGAAGCCTTGCACGGCGGCGCGGGTATTGCGGAACAGCACGCGGCCGGTGCCGTGACGGTCCAGCAGCTCGCGAATCAAACGCGCGCTGGCTTCGCTGTCGCCATCGGCCACGGCGCCCAGCAGGGCTTCGCCTTCAGCGCCGAGGAAGCCGTGAATGGTTTCGTGGGCTTCAGGCGACAGGCGGCCTTGATCAAGAAGTTCCTGAACGGCTTCGGCCACCGGGCGATAGTTTTCGCTCTCGGCGCGGAAGGCTTTCAGGTCGTGGAAACGGTTCGGGTCGAGCAGGCGCAGCCGGGCGAAGTGGCTGTCCTGACCCAGTTGTTCCGGGGTCGCGGTGAGCAGCAGCACGCCGGGAATGACTTCAGCCAGTTGCTCGACCAGCGAGTATTCGCGGCTGGCCTTGTCTTCGTGCCAGACCAGGTGGTGCGCTTCGTCGACCACCAGCAGATCCCAGCCGGCTGCGAACAACGCGTCCTGAGCCTTCTCGTCGTCCACCAGCCACTCCAGCGAAACCAGCGCCAGTTGCGTGTCTTCGAACGGGTTGCTGGCATCGCTCTCGATGAAGCGCTCGGCGTCGAATAGCGCGACCTGCAGGTTGAAGCGGCGGCGCATTTCCACCAGCCACTGGTGCTGCAGGTTTTCCGGGACCAGGATCAGCACGCGGTTGGCGCGGCCCGACAGCAACTGGCGATGGATCACCAGACCGGCTTCGATGGTCTTGCCCAGACCCACTTCGTCGGCCAGCAGAACCCGCGGCGCGATACGGTCGGCGACTTCACGGGCGATGTGCAGCTGATGCGCGATAGGCTGCGCGCGAACGCCGCCCAGGCCCCACAGCGACGATTGCAGTTGGCGGCTGGTGTGTTCCAGCGTGTGATAGCGCAGGGAAAACCAGGCCAGCGGGTCGATCTGCCCGGCGAACAGACGATCGCTGGCCAGACGGAATTGAATGAAGTTCGAGAGCTGGGTTTCCGGCAGGGTCACCGGCTGGTTCTGCGCGTTGAGGCCGTGGTAGACCAGCAGGCCATCAGCGTCCTCGACCTCGCGAACGGTCATTTTCCAGTTCTCGAAGTGGGTGATGGTGTCACCCGGCGAGAAGCGCACCCGCGTCAGCGGCGCATTGCGCAAAGCATACTGGCGGGTGTCGCCAGTGGCCGGATAGAGCACGGTCAACAAGCGGCCGTCCTGTGCCAGAACGGTGCCCAAACCCAGCTCGGCTTCGCTGTCGCTAATCCAGCGTTGCCCCGGTTGATACTGCTGCGCCATGCTGCCTGACTCCCGCCTTGAAAAAGCCGACTATGGTAACGGAACAAGTCGCCAGTCCAAAGCCACAATACAAAAAGCCCCGTATTTATTGGGTCGGTGGCCCTCACCGGGCACTTGTTGCGAAAAACATAGTCGAAACTTGCCCACCGAACGGCTCAAGTCGACGAAACGGCAGCCGACAGCTTGATAACAGGAGACCATTACCATGCTGCCACCGCTGATTCCCTTGAGTGCGGCCCCCGTGACGGCGCAGCAGGACCCGGTCAAAGCCACGCCGGACATCCCGCCAGTGACGCCCGTGCAGCCAAGCTCCAATGAAAGCACCATCAATATGGGCGAGCGCGACCCTGAGCAGGCGCAGTTAATGCTGCGCGAAGAACAACGCCGACAGCAACGACGACGCCGGGACCGCCGCACTGCCGATCGCCATCCCGATCTGGACGAGGACGCTGAAGACGTCTCGCCGCAGCTGGCCCATAGCGGCCCTGCCATCCCAGGCGATTACCTGAATGCCGACAACACTGTGCCGGTGGTGCCAATCATCGACGACGAGCCGCGTCAGGGCTTGTGGGTCGATCTGAAGGTCTGAGTCTGGTCAGCGCCTGCGCGATTGCGCATTATTGTCGCCATTGGCCATTCGAGAGCAGCACGCCATGAGCGATGAAAAACTGGTAGACCTGAGTGTCGAGCGCGCCAAGCGTGTGCATGACCTCAACGACAAGCGTCTGAATGAAGTGCGTCAGGCATTTGAGCAGGCCATGCCGTTGGGCAAGGCCAGGAAGAAATCGAAGCACAAACCGAAAAAGCGCTAGACCTCCTTTCCTGTCTTTTTTGATCCGGTTGTTTGTCGCGTCGCGGCATTGATTTGGATCAACACCTCCCAAACCCCCTCTGCGTAATCTGTGTCCTATCGAACAGGGTCACAGCGGGAGGGGGCGTTCATGTTTCTCGATCATGCGGTGATAGCGGGTGTCTGCACGGTGATGTTGATGCTGAGCTTTTTTGCAGGCCTGTCGTTGTTTATCTGGAGGGACTCGCACACGCGCGGCAAGGATTGAGTCTCCAATAAAAAGAGCACGCAAGGCATTTTGGGCAACTTCGGTTGCCCGTTTTTTTTGGGGGGGCCGGAAAGGCTATTCCGAGAGCCTCCCACAGAGAATCGCCCGCGTGGCGTAAAAAACCATCAACCCACAGTAATGACCGGCAACTGCGCCAGGCTCACCGTCTGCTCCTTACGCGGCGCCAGAATCTCCGCCTCACCTTCAACCACCAACTCATCGTTCTGGTTGAACACGTTCGTGGCAATGCGTACCCGAAACTTCGGCAGCTTCTCCAGAATCTCCAGACGCACCGTCAACGTATCGCCAATCTTCACCGGCTTTTGAAAGCTCATCTTCTGTCCCAAGTAAATCGTGCCCGGCCCAGGCAGCTCGCACGCGACCGCCGCACTGATCAGTGCGCCGCTGAACATCCCGTGGGCGATGCGATCCTTGAACATGGTCTTGGCCGCGAACTCAGCATCCAGGTGCACCGGGTTGCGATCGCCGGACATCTCGGCGAACAGCTGAATATGCCGCTCTTCGACGGTCTTGCTGTAGCTGGCGGTCTGGCCGACTTCGAGGGCTTCATACGGTGTGTTGGTGACTTGAGTCATGTTGCGGTCCTGTGACGTGAAAATAAAAAGTGAAAAACCGCGCGTCACTCACTGCGACGCGGCCGCGGCTCGGTCAGCGCGCTGTCGAGCCAGGCGAGTAGATCATGGGTGACCTGCTCGCGGTTGGTTTCGTTGAGCAGTTCGTGCCGCGCTTGCGGGTAGATCTGCAAGGTGACGGCATGATGTCCGGTGCCGGTCAGGGCGTCGGCCAGATCCTTGAGACGCTTGCCTTCGCTCACCGGATCACATTCGCCGCCCATGATCAGCAGCGGCAGGCTTTTGTCGATCTGCGCAAGGTTCGAGGGTTTGCTGATCTGTTGCAAGCCGCCGAGCATATCCAGCCAGAACTGGTTGGTGCAGCGAAAGCCGCACAGCGGGTCGTTCACGTATTTGTCGACCTCGGCCGGGTCGCGGCTCAGCCAGTCAAATGACGTACGCACCGGCTTGAATTTATTGTTGAACGAGCCAAACGACAGAAACTCGATCAACCCACTGCGTCCGGTGGGGCCCTGCCGCCAGCGCTCCATGCGCGCCACCACGGCGGCGGTGCGGTAAAGCGACACCGGCTGAAAGTTCGACCCGCTCAAGACCGCGCCCTGCAGGCTGGCGCTGTGGTGCATCAGGTATGCCTGGGCGATGTAACTGCCCATGCTGTGACCCAGCAAGAAAATCGGCACGCCCGGATGTCGCTGGGCAATGGAGGCATTGAGGCTCGCCAGGTCGCCCACCACCTTGTTCCAGCCATCCTGAGCGGCGTAGTGCCCCAGTACTCCGTGCTCGGCGGTGCGACCATGGCCCCGTTGATCAGGTGCATACAGGGCAAAGCTCGCATCAGCCAGCGCCGTGCCCAATCGGTCGTAGCGGCCGCTGTGTTCGGCCATGCCATGGGACAGCATCACCACCGCCTTGGCGGCCTCGTCGGGCAACCAGGCGTTGACGAACAAGCAATTGTGATCGGATGTGTCCAGCCAAAAGGCATCATGTTTCATGGCGTTTCCCTGGCCTTGTATAAAATTGTCTTGAAAAAACGCTTTAGTGGCTGCGTTTCAGAAGTGTATAGCCGTTGTGGGATGACGGTCAGATCACCCGCAAGATTCACGTCATTGATGACGCCAGCAGCGCTATTTGCCTTCTTAGTGCCAGCTGCTAACGTCCGGCAAGCACCCGCTTGGTAACCGCACGCTCAGGTAAGAGGATAAAAACAACATGCAACCTGATTTCTGGAACGACAAGCGCCCGGCAGGCGTGCTCTGCGAGGTAGACCTGCACGCTTACAAGTCGGTGGTCGAAGTCTTCGAGCGCAATTGCAAGAAGTACGCGGACCGTCCCGCCTACAGCAACATGGGTGTGACGCTCACCTACGCCGAGCTTGAGCGGCAGTCGGCGGCGTTTGCCGGTTATCTGCAGCAACAGACCGAGCTCAAACCGGGTGATCGCATTGCCGTGCAGATGCCCAATCTCATTCAGTACCCCATTGCGGTCTTCGGTGCCATGCGCGCCGGGCTGATCGTGGTCAACACCAACCCGCTGTACACCGCCCGCGAGATGCGTCATCAGTTCAAGGACTCCGGCGCCCGCGCGTTGGTGTACCTGAACGTGTTCGGCAAGAACGTGCAGGAAGTGCTGCCCGACACCGACATTCAGTACCTGATCGAAGTGAAGATGGGCGACATGCAGTCCGCCGCCAAGGGCTGGCTGATCAACACGGTGGTCGACAAGGTCAAGAAGATGGTGCCCGAGTACCACCTGCCGCAGGCGGTCTCGTTCAAGAGCGTGCTCAAGCTGGGGCAGGGCGATCATCTGCAGCGGGTGCCGCTGGACCTGGACGACATCGCCGTCCTGCAATACACCGGCGGCACCACTGGCTCGCCCAAGGGCGCGATGCTGACCCACGGCAATCTGGTCGCCAACATGCAGCAGGTCTATGCCTGCATGCTGCAGCACGGCCCCGACGGCCTGCCGATCTTCAAGCAGGGCAGCGAGATCATGATCGCGCCGCTGCCGATGTATCACATCTACGCCTTCACCTGTAACTGCATGTGCATGATGGTCAGCGGCAACCACAACGTGCTGATCACCAACCCTCGCGACATCGGCGGCTTCATCAAAGAGCTGAAGAAATGGAAGTTCTCGGCGATGCTTGGCCTCAACACACTGTTCGTGGCGCTGATGGATCACCCGGATTTCAAGCGCCTGGATTTTTCCAGCCTGCGTCTGACCAACTCCGGCGGCACAGCGCTGGTCAAGGCCACCGCTGAACGCTGGGTGAGCCTTACCGGCTGCCCGATCGTCGAAGGCTACGGCCTGACCGAAACCTCGCCAGTGGCCACTGCCAACCCGTACGGCAACCACTCGAAACTGGGCACAGTAGGCATGCCAGTGCCGGGCACCACGGCCAAGGTCATCAATGACGAAGGTGTTGAAATGCCCCTCGGCGAGCGCGGCGAGCTGTGCCTCAAGGGCCCGCAGATCATGCTCGGCTACTGGCACAAACCGGACGCCACCGCCGAAGTCATCGACAGTGAAGGCTGGCTCAAGACCGGCGACATCGCCGTGATCGATCCGGACGGGTTCATCCGCATTGTCGACCGTAAGAAAGATCTGATCATTGTGTCGGGCTTCAACGTTTACCCCAATGAGATCGAAGACGTGGTGTCTCGCCATCCGAAGGTCGTCAACTGCGCGGTGATCGGCGTGCCGGACGAGCGTTCAGGGGAGGCGGTGAAGCTGTTCGTGGTGCTGAGGGATTCGAGCCTGACCACCGAGGAACTCAAGGCCTACTGCAAGGAAAACTTCACCGGCTACAAGATTCCCAAGCACATTGTGCTGCGTGAGTCGTTGCCGATGACCCCGGTAGGCAAGATCCTGCGGCGAGAGCTGCGCGACATTGCCTGAGGGGCCATAAACTGAAACGGCGTGTTGAGAAACACGCCGTTTTTTTGCGGTGAAAGAGTGACGCCGCTCAATCTGTGGGAGCGAATTCATTCGCGAGACCAAGGTGCAGGCGCAATATATCGGTCGGTCATGCCGACGCCTCGCGAATGAATTCGCTCCCACAGGTGGAGGACTAAGCCAGTCAGGGCACGTAAAACCAAGCTTTTTCCGACATTTAGGTTCATTGCTCTAAACGTGACTAGCTAATAGTCAAGAGTCATATTTATGACTGCAGGGCCTGCTTTTGCCTCTGGTCGGCCTTTGGCAAAGCTGCTACGCTCGGCCCGCTTTTTGTTCTGTCGATAAGCAGAAAGCGGTTGCTACAAACATTCCAAACACAAGAAATCATCGCATTGAGCGGTGTGTAGAAACGCTGTCGCTGAGGAGTCGGCTTCCATGATCGAAAACTTCTGGAAGGATAAATATCCGTCTGGCATTGCTGCCGATATCGATCCGGACGAGTATCCAAACGTTCAGGCGGTATTGAAACAGTCCTGCGAGCGTTTCGCCAACAAACCTGCGTTTAGCAACCTTGGCAAGACACTCACTTATGGTGAGATGTACACGCTGTCCGGTGCGTTCGCGGCGTATCTGCAACACCACACAGACCTGCAGCCGGGCGATCGCATCGCCGTGCAACTGCCTAACGTGCTGCAATACCCGATCGCCGTTTTCGGTGCGATTCGCGCAGGCCTGATCGTGGTCAACACCAACCCGCTGTACACCGCGCGGGAAATGGAACACCAATTCAACGACTCCGGTGCCAAGGCGCTGGTATGCCTGGCGAACATGGCGCACCTGGCCGAAAAGGTCGTGCCCAAGACCGGCGTCAAGCACGTTATCGTCACCGAAGTCGCCGACCTGCTGCCGCCGCTCAAGCGCCTGCTGGTCAACAGCGTCATCAAATACGTGAAGAAAATGGTTCCGCCGTTTCATCTGCCTAAGGCCGTCAAGTTCAACGACGTGCTGGCTCAGGGGCATGGCAAAGCGGTCAACGATGCCTCCCCCAAAGCCAGCGACGTGGCTGTGCTGCAATACACCGGCGGCACCACGGGCGTGGCCAAGGGCGCGATGCTGACCCACCGCAACCTGATCGCCAACATGCTGCAATGCAAGGCGCTGATGGGTTCGAACCTTAACGAAGGCACGGAAATCCTCATCACCCCGCTGCCGCTGTACCACATCTATGCGTTCACCTTTCACTGCATGTCGATGATGCTGATCGGCAACCACAACATCCTGATCAGCAATCCGCGTGACTTGTCGGCGATGGTCAAGGAACTCTCCAAATGGAAGTTCAGCGGCTTCGTTGGCCTGAACACGCTGTTCGTGGCGCTGTGCAATAACGCCGATTTCCGCAACCTGGATTTCTCCGCTTTGAAAGTCACCCTGTCTGGCGGCATGGCGCTGCAACAGGCTGCCGCCGAGCGCTGGAAGGAAGTGACCGGCTGCTCGATCTGCGAAGGTTATGGCATGACCGAAACCAGCCCGGTGGCCACCGTCAACCCGATCCAGAAGATCCAGATGGGCACCATCGGCATTCCGGTGCCGTCGACCCTGTGCAAGACCATCAACGACGCTGGCGAAGAGCTGCCGCTGGGTGAAGTGGGCGAGCTGTGCGTCAAGGGCCCGCAAGTGATGAAAGGCTACTGGCAGCGTCAGGACGCGACCGACGAAATGCTCGACGCCGAAGGCTGGCTGAAGACCGGCGACATCGCGATCATCCAGCCGGATGGCTACATGCGCATCGTCGACCGCAAGAAGGACATGATTCTGGTGTCCGGTTTCAACGTCTACCCCAACGAGCTGGAAGACGTGCTGGCGACCCTGCCGGGTGTGCTGCAATGCGCGGCTATCGGCGTGCCGGACGAGAAATCGGGCGAGGCGATCAAGATTTTCGTGGTGGTCAGACCGGGCGCGACCCTGAGCAAGGATCAGGTCATGGAACACATGCGCGCCAATGTTACAGCGTACAAGGTGCCGCGCAGCGTGGAATTCCGCGACGCGCTACCGACCACCAACGTCGGCAAGATTCTGCGTCGCGAACTGCGTGATGAAGAGTTGAAGAAGCTGGCGCTGAAAAAACCGGCCTGATTCGCCGCGCTACCGACAAACCCCGCTGAGTGCGGGGTTTGTCGTCTTACCGCCCAACACGGTCCTGTTAGGAGTGAGCTTGCTCGCGATGGCGGTATGTCTGTATCGCAGACTTTGAATGTTTGGACGCCATCGCGAGCAAGCTCACTCCTACAGGGTTCTTGCCGCGCCAAATATTGATGGGTGTTCACTATCTTGTAGGAGCGCGCTTGCCCGCGACGCGGTGTGTCTGTCGGCAAATGTGTATCAAGCACGCCGCCATCGCGGGCAAGCGCGCTCCTACGATGTGTCGTCCGCGAGCAAATCTGCGACAATCCGCGCCCTGAATTCAGAATAGAAAAGACTTCGCGCCCTGATGACCGACGAATCGCCCTCCATCGACCAACTGCTCAAGAACCTCGACCACGCGATGATCAGTGATCGTCATCGCCTGCGTCGCCAGTTGCACGAACTGCGCAAGAAGCCCGACGAAGGCAAGTTGGCGCAGTGGGCGGAGCGTGTACAGGCGTCGTGTGCGCTGGTCACGGGTCGCAAGCAGAGCGTGCCGACCATCCGTTACGACGAAAACCTGCCGATTGCCGCCAAGCGTGACGAGATCAAGGATGCGCTGCTCAAGCATCAGGTGCTGATCATCGCGGGCGAAACCGGCTCGGGTAAAACCACGCAGTTGCCAAAGATCTGTCTGGAAATCGGGCGTGGTCAGCATGGCCTGATCGGCCACACCCAGCCTCGCCGGATCGCGGCGCGCAGCGTGGCCAGCCGGGTCGCCGAAGAAATCGGCACGCCGTTGGGCGGGTTGGTCGGCTATCAAGTGCGCTTCGAGGATCAGAGCGATCAGAACACCCTGATCAAGCTGATGACTGACGGTATTCTGCTGGCCGAAACCCAGCACGACCGCTTCCTGGAACGCTACGACACGATCATCGTCGACGAAGCCCACGAACGCAGCCTGAACATCGATTTTCTGCTGGGTTACCTGAAAACCCTGCTGCCACGTCGGCCGGATCTAAAGGTGATCATCACCTCGGCGACCATCGACCTCGAGCGTTTTTCGGAGCATTTCGACAAGGCGCCGATCATCGAAGTCTCAGGGCGGACGTTCCCGGTAGACACCTGGTATCGGCCAATGACCGCCGAGCAGGACGAGGAGGGCAACAGCGTCGAGGAAGACCTGACCGTCGATCAGGCCATTCTCGCGACTCTCGATGAGTTGGCGGCATTCGAGCGCAGCGAACGCAAGTCGCCGGGCGACGTGTTGGTGTTCCTGCCGGGTGAGCGCGAGATTCGCGACGCCGCCGAGATGCTGCGCAAGGCTCAGCTCAAACATACCGAAATCCTGCCGCTCTACGCGCGTTTGTCGCCAGCCGAGCAACAGCGGATTTTCCAGTCGCATCCGGGCCGTCGCGTGGTGCTGGCCACCAACGTTGCGGAAACCTCGCTGACCGTGCCGGGCATCCGCTACGTGATCGACACCGGGACGGCGCGGATCAGTCGCTACAGCTACCGCGCCAAGGTCCAGCGCCTGCCCATCGAGGCCATTTCCCAGGCCAGTGCCAATCAGCGTAAGGGCCGCTGCGGCCGGGTTGAGCCGGGGCTGTGCGTGCGTCTTTACAGCGAAGAAGATTTTCTTTCGCGTCCGGAATTCACTGATCCCGAGATTCTTCGTACGAACCTTGCGGCAGTTATCCTGCAGATGCTGCACCTGCGTCTGGGTCAGATCACCGATTTCCCGTTCATCGAGCCGCCGGACGGCAAGGCCATCAGCGACGGTTTCAACCTGTTGCAGGAGCTCTCGGCGGTCAACCGCGAGAACCAGCTGACCCCGCTCGGTCGCCAATTGGCGCGCCTGCCGGTGGACCCGCGCATGGGCCGCATGCTGCTCGAAGCGGCCAAGCAGGGCAGCCTGCAGGAAGTGCTGATCGTCGCCAGCGCCATGTCGATTCAGGACCCGCGCGAGCGTCCGCCCGAGCGTCAACAGGCGGCCGATCAGGCCCACGCACAATGGAAGGATCAGGACTCGGACTTCGCCGGGCTGGTCAATCTGTGGCGTGGTTTCGAGGAGCAACGCCAGGCCCTGACGGCCAGCCCGCTGCGCAACTGGTGTCGGCGTAACTTCCTCAATTACCTGCGCCTGCGCGAGTGGCGTGACTCCCACCGCCAGCTCAGCCTGATCTGTCGCGACCTGCAGTTGAACGTCAACAAGGACCCGGCCGACTACCCGAAATTTCACAAGGCGGTGCTCTCCGGTTTGCTTAGCCAGATCGGCCAGAAGACCGAAGAAGGCGACTACCTCGGCGCCCGTCAGCGGCGTTTCTGGGTGCATCCTTCATCGGGCCTGGGCCGCAAACGCCCGCAATGGATCATGGCTGCCGAGCTGGTCGAGACCACCAAGCTGTACGCGCGCATGGTGGCCAAGATCGAACCGGACTGGATCGAGCCACTGGCAGGCCACCTGATCAAGAAGAACCACTTCGAACCCCATTGGGAGAAGAAGCGCGGCCAGGTGGTGGCCTTCGAGCAGATCACCCTGTTCGGCCTGATCGTGGTCGGGCGTCGCCCGGTGCATTTCGGGCCGATCGATCCGGTGGTGTCGCGCGAATTCTTCATTCGTGAAGGTCTGGTGCGCGGCGAGATTCAGTCCCGCGCCAAGTGCCTGAGTGCCAACACCAAGCTGCTTGAACAGCTCGACGAACTGGAGGCCAAGGCCCGCCGTCGCGACATTCTGGCGGACGAGGAAACCCTGTTCCGTTTCTATGACGAGCGCCTGCCCGCCGAGATTCACCAGACCGCGACCTTCGATGCCTGGTATCGGATGGAGAGCCAGAAGAACCCGCAGCTGTTGATCATGCGTGAGGAAGATGTGCTCGCCCGTGAAGCCAGCGAGGTCACGGCCAATCAGTACCCCGATACCCTGCGTCTGGGCGATCTGACGCTGCCGCTGACGTACCACTTCGAGCCTAACCACCCGCGCGACGGCGTCACCCTGCGGGTGCCAGCGCCGCTGTTGTTGTCGCTGCCTGCCGAACGTCTGGAATGGCTGGTGCCAGGCCTGCTGGAAACCAAGTGCGTGGCCCTGGTGCGCAACCTGCCCAAAGCCCTGCGCAAGAATTTCGTGCCGGTGCCGGACTTCGTCAAGGCCGCCTTGCAGCGCATGGTCTTCGCCGACGGCTCGCTGCCCCAGGCATTGGGCCGCGAGCTCTTGCGTATGACCGGTGCGCGGGTGACCGACGACGCCTGGGCCGAGGCTGCACAGCAGTTGGAAAACCATCTGAAGATGAACCTTGAGGTGGTCGACGCCAACGGCAAGTTCCTTGGCGAAGGCCGTGATCTGGATGAATTGACTGCGCGCTTCGCCGAAGCCGGACAGGCCGCGTTGGCCGTGCCACAAACCGCGAAAAGTCAGCAGCCGGTGGAGGCCAAGGGTTTCGCCAAGGTTGAAGAGAAGACTCAGCAAAAGATCGCCGGGCTGTCGATGACGGTCTATCCGGCGCTGGTGGAAGAGGGCGGCGCCGTCAAGGAAGGCCGCTTCTCGACCCAGACAGAAGCCGAATATCAGCACCGTCGCGCCTTGCAGCGTCTGCTGCTTCAGCAACTGGCCGAGCCTGCGAAATTCCTGCGCAGCAAACTGCCAGGGCAGACCGAACTTGCGCTGTTGTATCGCGACATGGGTCGGGTCGACGCGCTGATCGAAGACATTCTGCTGGCGAGTCTCGACACCTGCATTCTGGAAGGCGAAGCCACCTTGCCTCGCGATGGCGCGGGGCTGCTGTCTCTGGCCGAGCGCAAGCGTGGCGGCCTCACCGAACACGCCGAGCGTCTGGCCAAGCTGACGCTGGAAATCCTCAAGCTGTGGCACGGCCTGCAGAAACGCTTCAAGGGCAAGATCGACCTGGCCCAGGCCGTGGCGCTCAACGACATCAAGGCGCAGCTGGGCAAACTGGTGTATCCGGGCTTTGTTCGTGAAACACCGGCGCAGTGGCTCAAGGAGCTGCCGCGTTATCTGAAGGCCATCGAGCTGCGCCTCGAGAAGCTCGGCAGCCAGGTGCAGAAGGATCGGGTCTGGAGCATCGAGTTGGGCAACCTCTGGGCGCAGTACCAGACTCGCGCCGACAAACACGCTCAGGAAGGCAAGCGCGACGCCGAGCTGGTGGTGTACCGCTGGTGGCTGGAGGAATACCGCGTGTCGCTGTTTGGCCAGCAACTGGGCACCAAGGTGCCGATCTCCGACAAGCGATTGAATAAGCAGTGGACGGCGGTGGAGGGGTAACGTTTTTGCACTTCATGTGATCACCGCATTGACCTGTGGAAGCGAATTCATTCGCCAATGGCCCGTACATTCGATACATGTCTGTCGTCTGTACCCACGTCTTGCGAATGAATTCGCTCCCACAGGGAAGAGCATCGTGTTCCCTGTGCATTCCAGCAGCCCGATAGCGCCAAATCCCGGCCGTTATGGCAAACTTCGCGGCTAAAACCTCAAAGCGTCACAAATAGTCATCTCCCGTAAACGCGGGTCTTTAACGTCGCATTGGTACTGTCGTTCCAGAAACAGCCAGCACCGTGCTTGCGCAGGCGTCTTGTCTGCTGCCATCCAAGAGAGAGGAACGACCGTGTACGACGTCGTGATCAGTGGCACAGGGCTTTACACCCCGGCCAACAGCATTTCCAACGATGAGCTGGTGCAATCTTTCAACACCTACGTTGCGCAGTTCAACGCCGAAAATGCCGCGGCCATCGAGGCCGGTGACGTTCAGGCGCTGACCGAATCCAACGCCGCTTTCATCGAAAAAGCCAGTGGCATCAAGAGCCGCTTCGTCATGGACAAGGACGGCATTCTCGACCCGCAACGCATGAAGCCGCGCTTGCCCGAGCGCTCGAACGACGAGTGGTCGATCCTCTGCCAGATGGGCGTTGCGGCAGCTGAGCAGGCTCTGCAACGGGCGGGCAAAACCGCTGCCGACATCGACGGCGTGATCGTCGCCTGCTCCAACCTGCAGCGCGCGTATCCGGCCATCTCCATCGAAATCCAGGCGGCGCTCGGCGTGCAGGGTTTTGGCTTCGACATGAACGTCGCCTGTTCCTCGGCGACCTTCGGTATCCAGACCGCCTACAACAGCGTCAAGCTCGGCCAGGCCCGTGCCCTGCTGGTGATCAGCCCGGAAATCTGCACCGCGCACCTGAACTTCCGCGACCGTGACAGCCATTTCATCTTCGGTGATGCCGCGACCGCAGTGGTCGTCGAGCGTGCTGACCTGGCGACGTCCGCGCATCAGTTCGACATCGTCAGCACCAAGCTGCTGACCAGTTTCTCCAACAACATTCGCAACAACTTCGGCTTCCTCAACCGCACCGCCGAAGAAGGCGAGGGCAAGCCGGACAAGCTGTTCGTGCAGGAAGGCCGCAAGGTGTTCCGCGAAGTCTGCCCGATGGTGGCGGAACTGGTGGGCACGCACCTGAGCGAAAACAGCCTCAACGTCAGCGATGTGAAGCGTTTCTGGCTGCATCAGGCGAACCTGAGCATGAACCATCTGATCGTCAAGAAGCTGCTGGACCGGGACGCTACCGTCGAGGAAGCGCCAGTGATTCTCGACAGCTACGCCAACACCAGTTCGGCGGGTTCGGTGATTGCGTTTCACAAATACCAGGACGACCTGCCAAGCGGCGCGCTGGGTGTGTTGAGCTCGTTCGGGGCGGGGTATTCGATTGGCAGCGTGATTCTGCGCAGGAAATGATTAAGCCGTTCTCGGGTCAGACCGGGATCTAAAAAACTGTGGGAGAATTCATTCGCGAAAGATCTATCAGGCGACATGGTTGTGTCGGTTGTGCGGGCCTCTCGCGAATGAATTCGCTCCCACAGGGGCTTAAGCGTTCATCCGTAAACAAAAACAGCCCGGCACTAACCTGTCGGAACGGATGATGGGGATCGGACAGGGCAACGGCGGGCTGTGAGTGTCACTTCAGACCTTGAGGGAGCACTCAAGGTCTGACGCTTTCAGCTTGAAGCTTGCCGCTCGAAACGCGCGGCTGCTTTTCTTAGAACTTGGCAATCACGTCCAGCTGCAGCGTGTTGGCGTCTTCATCACGCGGGGCGTTGGCGAAGGCGAAGTCGGCCTTGGTCAGGAAGTAGGTCGCGCCCAGGGTGAAGTTTTTGTCGACATCGTACGAAACGCTCAGCTTGTGGCCACGCGAACCCGTGGTGCCGTTGGCAAAGTCGGAATCGGTGAAGGCGCCAACCACTGCGTTACGCTGCGTATCGCGATAGTTGTAGTCCAGACCGAAGCCGAAGACCTTGGTCTTGATACCGGCCAGCCATGCCGTGTCCTGATCGCTGTCGGTTGCGCTGTTGACGACGTACTGGCCGTACAGACCCAGTGGAACGGCCAGGCCGGTGAAGTCCAGTTGACCGAAGCCTTCATACAGGCGGAAGTCGTTGGTGTTGTTGCCGTTGATGCTCAGGCCACAGAAGGTGGTGCTGGTGCTGGCAGCAGCAGGGTTACAGTCGTTGGAATTCTCGTACTGGTACACCGAACCGCCGACGGTCAGTTTCATCGCGTCGGTCACACCGATACGCGTACCCAGCTGAGCTGCGTTCAAGCGCAGGTCGTTCTTGAACTGAGTGCCGTCACCGCTGATGTTGTCCTTGAGGGTGTACGTACCGGCGCTACCGAACAGCTCGAAGGATTTGTTGATCGGCAGGCTATACGTGGCTGCCAGACCTTCGGGGTTGATGTCGCTATCCCAGATCACGTCGCCTTCGCTCACCCAGGGCTGAGCCATCTTGCCGCCGATGACGTGCAGGTTCTGGATGGCCGTCGGGTGGTAGTCGATGTAACCCTGATCCAGCCACAGGTCTTTCTTGGTGAAGTAGTCGTTCTGGTCAACGTTGGTGGAGTTGGCCTTGTTGTCGCCACCGGTCGCGATACGAATGCCGGTGCTGACCTGCGGGTTGATGTCGGTGTATGCGCCCAGACGAATACGGATACGCTGACGGTTTTTGTCCTGGCTGTTGTTCTGGTCGTCGATCTTGACCGTTTCCTGGCGCACGCGTACGTCGCCTTTGAACTGGGTCTTGGCGGCCCATGCCACTTTCTGTTCGAATGCAGACAGCTCCGAGGACTTGGCAGCCTGGGCAGCGGCGATCTGGTCGGCGGTCGCTTTCTGAGCCTGTGCCTGAGCCTGCTGATCCTTGGCCAGTTCAGTTTGCAGTTCAGTGTACTGAGCCTGGGAAATCGAACCGTTTGCCTTGAGCATGTCGAGCAGTTTCGCGTCGACTGCGGCGCTGGCCGGAATGCTGGCGGCCAGCAGCAGACCACCACACAGGGCTGCCGCAGTTTTCGTGGAAGCAAGACGCATATCAATCTCCGTAAATGAGAAGGGATGACAAAGCCATCCAGGGAACAGCCGGCCTGTTTGGCGGGCGGAAAATTCAGGTTTTAAGAACCGGGGGCTCTAAAAACAGGCGCCAGTATCACGATCGTTTATGACACTGGGATGGCTAGGTGATGTCATGTCGATGACATGTATATGATTCGTGGAACCCGCGAGCTAGAGCGTTGTCACCGCAAGTTTCATGTGCAGAACGTTTCATTCAGTGATAATGCGCAAACATTGGCGCGGGCGGTCCGCGAGTCGGGGAGAGGTCGATGTCGTTACACCGATTGGACAGGTTGTCGGATCTGCCAGCCGAGCAATGGGACGCGCTGATACCTGGCGATTCGCCGTTTTTGCGTCACGCTTTTCTCAGTGCGCTGGAAGACAGCGGCAGCCTCGGGCCACGTTCCGGTTGGCGCGCCGAGCACCTGCTGCATTATGAAAACGACCAACTGATCGCGGCGCTGCCGAGTTACCGCAAGTGGCATTCCTACGGGGAGTACGTGTTCGATCACAGCTGGGCCGATGCCTGTCGCAGGGCTGGCATTGCCTACTATCCCAAGCTGCTGGTGGCGGTGCCGTTCAGTCCCGTCAGCGGTCCACGCCTGTTGGCGAAGACGCCCGAGGACGGCCGCGAGCTGATCGCCTGCCTGCCCGGTTATGCCGAGGCAGAAGAGCTCTCCAGCGTGCACGTCAACTTCACCGACCCTGTGGCCGACGCGCTGCTGGCGAACCACCCCGAATGGCTGCAGCGCATCGGTTGTCAGTACCACTGGCAAAACCGCGATTATCGCGACTTTCAGGATTTCCTCGACGCCTTGAGCTCGCGCAAGCGCAAGCAGATGCGCAAGGAGCGCGAGCAGGTGACGGGGCAGGGGTTTGACTTCCAGTGGCTAGCGGGACATGAACTGAGTGAGGCGCACTGGGATTTCGTTTACGCCTGTTATTCCAACACCTATGAGGTCCGCGGGCAGGCGCCGTACCTGACCCGCGAGTTCTTCAGCATTCTGGCCGAGCGCATGCCCGAGGCAATTCGTGTGGTGCTGGCCAAACAGGGTTCAAGGCCGGTGGCGATGGCGTTCAGCCTGATCGGCGGCGACAGTTTCTATGGGCGCTACTGGGGGTGCCTGGCCGAGTTCGACCGGCTGCATTTCGAGACCTGTTTCTATCAGGGCATGGACTACGCCATTGCCCACGGCATCAAGCGTTTCGACGCAGGTGCCCAGGGCGAGCACAAGCTGATTCGCGGGTTCGAGCCGGTGATCACTCACTCGTGGCACTACCTCGCTCATCCAGGCTTGCGTGAGGCGGTGACGGGGTTTCTGGAGCAGGAGCGCGCGGGGATTCTGGCGTACGCCGAAGAAGCGCGAGGGGCATTGCCGTATCGGCAGGAGTGAGCCGGGCAGGCAATGAATTTTTTGATTGTGCGGAGGGCCTGTGGGAGCGAATTCATTCGCGATGGGTGGTGCAGACGATAGATATGGACCGTCTGTACCGACCTCTCGCGAATGAATTCGCTCCCGCAGGTCCAGTGTTGCTACAACGTCTGCGGCGCCACCGGGAACTCCTCTACGCCGACAAACCCACCGGTTTGATGCGCCCATAGCCGCGCATACAGACCTTTGCGCGCCAGCAGCTCGGCGTGAGTGCCGTCTTCGACGATCTGCCCGTTTTCCAGCACGATCAATCGGTCCATCTTGGCGATGGTCGACAGGCGGTGGGCGATGGCGATGACCGTCTTGCCTTGCATCAGGGTTTCCAGGCTTTCCTGAATGGCCGCTTCGACTTCCGAGTCCAGCGCTGAGGTCGCTTCGTCCATGATCAGGATCGGCGCATCCTTGAGCAGCACGCGGGTGATCGCGATGCGCTGACGCTGACCGCCCGAGAGCTTGACGCCGCGTTCCCCCACATGAGCATCCAGCCCGGTGCGCCCCTCGGCGTCAGACAGCTGTGGAATGAACCCGTCTGCACGGGCCTTGCGCATGGCTTCCCACAGCTCGGCGTCGGTGGCATTGGGCTTGCCGTATTGCAGGTTTTCACGGATCGAACGGTGCAGCAGGGAGGTGTCCTGGGTGATCATGCCGATGTGCGAACGCAGGCTTTCCTGCGACACATGGGCGATGTCCTGATCATCAATGGTGATGCGTCCGCCCTGCACGTCGTACAGGCGCAGCAGCAGGTTCACCAAGGTCGATTTGCCTGCGCCGGACGGGCCGATCAAGCCAATTTTTTCACCCGGCTTGATGTCCAGGTTCAGCGACTTGATCACCCCTTTGCCGGGGCCGTACTGGAAGTTCAGGTGCTCGAATTTCACTTCGCCACGGCTGATGTTGAGCGTCGGCGCTGCGGCACGGTCCGCGACACCCACCGGCTGGGAAATGCTCTGCAGACCGTCCTGCACCATGCCGATGTTTTCAAAGATGCCGTTGACCACCCACATGATCCAGCCGGACATGTTGACGATACGAATCACCAGGCCCGTGGCCAGGGCAATCGCACCCACCGAGATCAGCGACTGCGTCCACAGCCACAGCGCAAGACCGGTGGTCCAGACGATCAGGATGCCGTTCAGGGTGGTGATCACGGTGTCCATTTCGGTGATCACGCGACCGGCCAGTTGCGTCTTCTCGGTCTGCTCGCTGATCGCTTCGCGCGCGTATTGCTGCTCGGAGTTGGTGTGGGCAAAAAGCTTGAGCGTGGTGATGTTGGTGTAGCCGTCGACGATGCGCCCCATCAGCTTGGAGCGTGCTTGCGACGACACCACTGAGCGGGCCTTGACCCGAGGCACGAACCACCAGAGCGACAGGGTGAAGGCGATGATCCAGCAGATCAGCGGAATCATCAGGTGCCAATCGGCCTCGGCGAACAGCACCAGCGCGCCGATCGAATAAATGAGCACGTGCCACATGGCGTCCACGGCCTGCACGGCGGAGTCACGCAACGCGTTACCGGTCTGCACGATGCGCTGAGCGATGCGGCCGGCGAAGTCGCTCTGGAAGAAATTCACGCTCTGTTTGAGGACATAGCTGTGGTTCTGCCAGTTGATCAGGCTGGTCATGCCGGGGCCGATGGTCTGGTGCACCAGCAGGTCATGCAGGAGCACGAACACCGGTCGCAGCACCAGCGCTACGATCACCATCCAGGCCAGCTCGTACGCGTGGTCGCTGAAGAAGTTCGGATTGGGCGCACCTTGCGCCAGATCGATGATGCGGCTCAGGTAGTTGAACAGCGACACCTCGATCAGCGCACCGATCAGGCCCACGACCAGCAGCGCCACAAAGCTCGGCCAGACCTGCTTGAGGTAATAGACGTAGAACGACACGACCTGATTGGGCGGGGCGGCGGTCGGGGCATCGCGGAAGATGTCGATCAGCTTTTCGAAACGACGATAGAGCATTGGCTATGACGCCCACGGTAGAGCGGGCTCTCCTTTTGGGGGATTTGGGTGCGTCCCCGGATCAGACCACACCAAGAGGTGATTGCTCACGGTTTTTCATTTGAGCGGTCCTTCAGAAATGAAAAAGCCGGGCAAATGCCCGGCTTTCGCGCACCACAGACAGCTTAGTTCACGCGTTTGGCCGACTTGATCAGAATCGGGTCCAGCGGCACGTTCTGCATGCCTTGCTTGTTGCCGGTCTGCACGTTGACGATCTGGTCGACGACGTCCATGCCCTTCACCACCTTGCCGAACACCGCATAGCCGTAGTCGCGGGCGCCGTGGTCGAGCATGGCGTTGTCGACGACGTTGATGAAGAACTGGCTGGTGGCCGAGTTCACGTCGGATGTGCGGGCCATGGCGAGGGTGCCGCGTACGTTATGCAGGCCGTTGTCCGCTTCGTTCTTGATCGGATCGTTGGTCGGCTTTTGCACCATCTGCGGGGTGAAACCGCCGCCCTGGACCATGAAGCCTGGGATCACGCGGTGGAAAATGGTGTTGGAGTAGAAATTGCTGTCCACGTACTTGAGGAAGTTGGCGGTACTGATCGGCGCCTTGTCCTGGTTCAACTCGATCTCGACCTGGCCGAAGCTGGTGTCCAGCACGACATGCGGCGCGGGCGCGGCCATCAGGTTGGAAGCGAACAGAACGGCGGCGGCAGAGAGGGCGATTTTTTTCAGCATGGGGCAGTGGTCCTGAAGGGTTATTCGACTGCGAACGCTGGCAAGGGAAACACGTTTGCGGGGTTTTGGACAGGGGTGGATGGTGTCAGGCACGCAGCTGATCACTTTCCAAGAAAGTCCAGCAAGGCGCGATTGAAGGCGTCAGGTTGATCCAGCGGTGTGGCGTGCCTTGAATCTTCGATGACGATCAGGCGGGCATCGGGAATGAGCCGGGTGTACGCCTGTTTCAGCGCCACGGGCGTGTAATCCCGGTCGGCGGTGATGATCAGCGTCGGGCATTGAATTCGCGATAACGCCTCCTGCACCCCCCACCCGACAATCGCGCTGAAACTGGCAAGATAGGCGCGTTTTTCGTTCTGTGCCCAGCGTTTGGCGATCTTGTGCCGCAGGTCGGCCTGTTCGGGCTTGGGGAACAGATTTTTGCCCAGCGCCTTGCCGATCGCCTCCATGCTGAACATCCGCGCCAGCAGCCAGCGTTTGGCGAACTGCCGCACATCGCTGAAGTTTTTTATTTTCACTTCTGGCGCGCTGTTGACGATGGTCAGGCTTTTGAGAAGCTGCGGATGATCGACCGCCAGCTGAAAGCCGATCATGCCGCCCATGGACAGCCCCACCAGATGCACCGGGCCTGGCTGCAGGTGATCGAGCAGGGCTTCGATGTCGGCGCTGAAGCCGGGGATGCTGTAGCGCTCATGGGGCTTGTCGGAGCGCCCGTGGCCTCGCACGTCGACGGCGATGACCCGATACTTCGCGGCCAGCGCCGGAATCTGATATTCCCAGTCCTGGCCGCTCGAGCCCAGCCCGTGGACCAGCAACACCGGGTCGCCGCGACCATATTTTTGGTAATGCAGGGAGCAGCCGTTGTGTTCGAAGTAGGGCATGGGTAACGTCCTTGTCAGAGTCGCGCAAGCTTAGTAGGAGCGCGCTTGCCCGCGATGGCGGCGTGTCAGTCAGCAAATCCGCTGCAGACAAATGGCTTTCGCGGGCAAGCGCGCTCCTACAGTTCAGTGTCGAATGTCACATCCTGCTGCGGCGCCGCAAACGCCGCATCCAGCGGCGCGATGTCGAAGGTCTGGATCAGCTCGATGAGAATCTGCGTCGCAGGCCCCAGTGGTTTTTCCTTGCTCGCATACAGGTAGAACGTCGGGTTGCGGCTGCCACCTTTATCCAGCGGCAGCGGTTTGAGCACGCCCTCGCGGATTTCCCGTTCGATCATGTGCCGAGGCAGCCACGCAAAGCCCAGGCCACTGCTGACGAATTTTGCCGCCGTCGCCAGGCTGCCCACTGTCCAGCGTTGTTCGGAGCCCAGCCAGCCGACATCGCGGGGCTGGTTGCGGCCGGAGTCGCGAATCACCACCTGCAACTGGCTTTCGAGATCCTGAAAGGTCAGCTCACGCTGCATCTGGTGCAAGAGGTGATCGGGATGAGCGACGGCGACGAATTCGACGCTGCTCATTTCCGTGCCCAGATAACCCGGAATATTGAAGCCACTGATGGCCAGGTCCGCCACGCCTTCGAGCAGTACCTCTTCCACACCGGACAGCACTTCTTCACGCAAGCGCACGCGACAGCCGCGACTCTGCGGCATGAAGGCCGTCAGGGCGCGCACCAGGCGGGCGTTGGGGTACGCCGCATCGACCACCAGACGCACCTCGGCCTCCCAACCTTGTTCCATGTGATGGGCGAGGTCTTCCAGCTGGCTGGCGTTTTTGACCAGCTGCCGCGAGCGGCGCAGCAGCACTTCACCGGCGTCGGTCAAAACGGCCTTGCGCCCGTCGATGCGCAGCAAAGGCACGCCGAGCTGATCCTGCATCCTGGCCACGGTGTAACTGACCGACGACTGCGAGCGGTGCAGCGCTTCGGCCGCTTGGGCAAAGCCACCATGATCGACCACGGCCTGCAAAGTGCGCCATTGATCAAGGGTCACGCGGGGCGCTTTCATCTTTCGCTCCTGTTGTCCTAAGCTGACATCCCTTACTGGAGACTGCCGCATGAAAAAATTAGGTTGTGTGCTGCTGACGATGCTGCCCTTGAGCGCCTTCGCCTACCCCATCGATGTGGAGAAACACATCAATGGCGTGCAAATCGACTACAACAGCCACGACACCGCTTACGACATCGGCAACATCACCGTGAACAACTACGGCGACGTCCCGGCCAAATGCACCGCCGTGTTCAACAACGGCCCCGAGGCCCCTCGTACACGTCGCGTGCAGATCGCGCCGAAGAGCAGCGCCAACGTCACCGTCAAATTCAGCCGCGAGATCGTCAAGCTGCGCATCAAGCTCAGCTGCGAGCCTCAATAAAGGCTCAATGGCTGGCAGACGAGCCTAATGCCGCCCTGCCAATAAAACAAATAATTAGATATTTAGAATCAATTATTTACGTTTTTTTATCGATTGCTTCGCGATTGATCACCTCTCCGTCGAATTCATCCCCTCATTCCTTCGCTGGAGCCACAACCTATTGCACGCCTCAGCAATTAATGCGCGCGCAGCCTCATTTATGCCGAAGGCCTGCACGGGGGGCGGGGACTTTTCCACTTAATCGTCAGTTAATGCCGGCGAGTGATCATCCTCGCGTTCATCGACTCTCCCTTGGCACTTGAATCGCTCCTGAGTGCATTGCCCGATCGACCCGGCCTGTCAGCGCGGGGCATCGGGCTTTTTATTGCGCCTGAAAATACCCACTTGAAATAGACATTGCTGCTCCGAAACCGCTAAGGTCGCCGCCTTCAAAACAGGGGCAATCATGGACTATCTACTCTTTGTCACACTGATCCAGGCGTTTTCCTTCAGTCTGATCGGCGTTTATCTGGCGGGCCATGTCGACAGCTACCTCGCGGTGCTGATCCGCGTCGTGTTGGCCGGGCTGGTGTTCATCCCGCTGACTCGCTGGCGACAGGTGGAACCGGCGTTCATGCGCGGGATGCTGTTGATCGGCGCCCTGCAATTTGGCGTCACCTATGTCTGCCTTTATCTGAGCTTCCGCGTGCTGACGGTGCCGGAAGTACTGCTGTTCACCATCCTCACGCCGTTGCACGTGACCCTGATCGAAGACGCGCTCAACCGCCGCTTCAACCCGTGGGGATTGCTGGCGGCGATCGTCGCGGTGCTGGGCGCGGTGATCATTCGTTACGACCACGTCGACGCGAACTTCCTCGGCGGCTTCTTGCTGCTGCAAGTGGCCAACTTCACCTACGCCGCCGGCCAGGTGCTATACAAGCATCTGGTCGCACGCCATCCGAGCGACCTGCCGCACTATCGGCGTTTCGGCTATTTCTACCTCGGCGCGCTGGCAGTGGCGCTGCCGGCGTTTCTGTTGTTCGGCAACGCACAACACCTGCCGGACGCCCCGCAGCAGTGGGTTGTGCTGCTGTTTCTGGGGCTTTGCTCGACAGCGTTGGGCATGTATTGGTGGAACAAGGGCGCTTGCCTGGTCAACGGCGGCACGCTGGCGGTGATGAACAACCTGCATGTGCCGGTCGGCCTGCTGATCAACCTGCTGATCTGGGGCCAGAACGAGGACCTGGGCAAGCTGTTTTTCGGCGGTCTGGTGATCGTTTCTTCGGTCTGGATCAGCCGCAGAGGCTTGGCGCAAGGTCATATGAGTCGCTGAAAACATTGGCCTAGACGCTCCGCTTAATCACATCACTGGCCTTGATGTTGGGTATCTGTACGGGTGGTTTTTCATGTTGGGGTCAATCCAATAAATTGGCTCCAACGAAACGACTTACCCCACTTACCTAAAGTTCTGCGGAGATCTCAATCATGAAAAAGTCCATCGCCTTCGGTTTTGCACTGTCCATCCTCGCTGCCGGTTCTGCATTTGCCAGCCCTGAGAAAACTTTCCAACGCGCCATTGTCGATGCTTCCAGTGCAACTGTTCTGGATAGCAAAGTGGCCAGCAAAGATGCGGTCAAACCTTTCGACAGCAAATCGTCCAGCACCGTGATCGTTGCTGAAAACCGCAAAGAGTTCGGTTCCAGCTATCAGCGTTACCAATAAGGGTGCAGCCTTTAATGGGATAAGCTCAGTCTTATCTGAACGCACTTGATAAAGCCCGGCCGATGCCGGGCTTTTTGTTGTGCCTGATTTTTATAACCGGCTGGATTGTCGCTGCCTGCATAACAAACTGTTGTCGGATAGATCGGCAATTGCGCTGCGCCGCTCAGAGAATCTCAAGACAAACCGGCCGGTCCCTGCGTTGTCGAGACCCTGTAAAGCCCGAAATCATTGAGCTAGACGCCTTGGTCGTTAACATCATCGACGCTGATGTCGAATATGCCCAGCCTTGGTTTTTCAATGGGCGGGCTCGCGGTTAACTTAGCGCCAACGAAACGAATTACCCAACTAACACCGCTCTTAACCTAAAGTACTTCGGAGATCCAGATCATGAAAAAATCCATCGCTTTCGGCTTTGCACTTTCGATCCTGGCAGCCGGTTCCGCATTTGCCAGCCCTGAAAAAACTTATCAACGCGCCATCGTCGATGCTTCCAGCGCCAGTGTCCTGGACAGCAAAGTGGCGAGCAAAGATGCTGTCAAACCTTTCGACAGCAAATCGTCCAGCACTGTGATCGTTGCAGAAAACCGCAAAGAGTTCGGTTCCAGCTATCAGCGTTACGAGTAAATTTGTACGCACTGTCGAGTCAAGTTCAGTCCCACCTGAGCACACTCTGAAGCCCGGCCAATGCTGGGCTTTCTCATGTCTTCGCAAAAGTGTATTGAGTGGTTTTATTGAGCGGATAGCGGTTCTCTATAATCAGCGAGCGTGATGTCCGGCATAAATAGCGGTGTTTTTTAATACTTTGGCAATCGGCATAGATTGGTCTCACCCAACAGATTCAATCCCTACTTACCGGAGAGACCACCCATGAAAAAATCAATCGCCCTGGGCTTCGCACTGACCGTTCTGGCCGCCACCTCTGCCTTCGCCAGCCCGCAAGCGTCGACCGTTCACCAGACCATCGTCCTTGAGCCGATTCACATCCACGCCACCGCCATTAGCAATCACGTAGACGATAAAGCCAGCGTCAAAGCCCCGGCCAGCCAATCGGCCCAGACCGTAATCGTCGCCGACAACCGCAGCGCGTTCGGCTCGCAGTACCAGCGCTACTGAGTACTGAGCAGCTGTACCCAACATCAAAAGCCCGGCGGATGCCGGGCTTTTTGCTTGTGCGTGTGGAGATGGCGGCATGTGTACAGAACGCCTCTGTAGCAGCATGGCTTGCCGGCGGTGGCGATTCCAAAGATGCCACCGCCGGCAAGCCGTGCTGCTACGAAAGCGTCTCCCGCTAGATCGGCGTCGCAGGCATCGTCCGTGACGCCAACCCCACCCGCATATCCGCCCCACTCGGTTGCTGATACAAACTCAGGCCGAACTCCGGCAACACCGCCAGCAGGTAATCGAAAATATCCCCCTGAATCCGCTCGTAGTCGGCCCAGCTGGTGGTGCGGGTGAAGCAGTAGATTTCCAGTGGTACGCCCTGGGCGGTGGCTTCCATCTGGCGGACCATGCAGGTCATGTCCGGGTGAACGTCGGGATGGCTCTTGAGGTACGCCAGTGCGTAGGCGCGGAAGGTGCCGAGGTTGGTGATGCGGCGGCGGTTGGCCGAGAGTTCGGCGACGTTGCCTTGCGCCTCGTTCCAGGCGTTGAGTTCGGCCTTCTTGCGGCCCATGTAATCGGTGAGCAGACGCACTTGCGTCAGCTTTTGCTCCTCGGCATCGGCGACGAAGCGCACACCGCTGGCGTCGATGAACAGGCTGCGCTTGATGCGTCGCCCGCCAGCCTGCTGCATGCCGCGCCAGTTCTTGAAGGACTCGGACATCAGTCGCCAGGTCGGAATCGAAACAATCGTCTTGTCGAAGTTCTGCACTTTGACGGTGTGCAGCGTGATATCCACCACATCGCCATCGGCGCCGACCTGGGGCATTTCGATCCAGTCGCCGACCCGCAGCATGTCGTTGCTGGTCAGCTGAACGCTGGCGACGAAGGACAGCAGTGTGTCCTTGTACACCAACAGAATCACCGCCGACATCGCGCCCAGACCCGAGAGCAGCAACAGCGGCGAGCGGTCGATCAGGGTGGCGACGATAATGATGGCCGCGAACACATACAGAATCATTTTTGCCAGCTGTACGTAGCCCTTGATTGAGCGAGTGCGGGCGTGTTCGGTGCGGGCGTAGATGTCCAGCATGGCGTTGAGCAGGGCGCCGACGGTGAGCATCAGGAACAGAATGGTGAAGGCCAGCGCGATGTTGCTCAGCACATGGGCCGCGGTGGGGCTGAGGTCAGGCACCAGGTTGAGGCCGAACTGGATCACCACAGAAGGCGTGACCTGCGCCAAGCGGTGGAACACCTTGTTGTGCAAAAAGTCGTTGAGCCAAAACAGCGCTGGCTGACGGCCCAGGGCTTTGATGGCGTAAAGAACGAGGAAGCGCATCAGACGGCCCAGCACCAGTGCCGCGATCAGCAGCACGAGCAGGCCAAGGCCGGTGCGCAGCATGGGCTGGTGTTCGAGCAGGTCCCAGAGTTCCTGAGCGCGATGGCCCAGTGTTGAGGTGTCCATGGGCACATGATCTCCTGAAGAAAAAAGGGGCGCGATTAGAGCATCGATGGGATGTGCAGCGCAGCAACGGGTAAATCCGGTAACAAAATAGGCCCGTTGAGCTAAAGAAACTCGGCGAAAGCGGCTTAAACCGGTAACCTATGCGACTGTTTTTTTGCATTCCGCCGAGGTACCACCCGTGTTCTCCCAATTCGCCCTGCACGAACGCCTGCTCAAAGCCGTGGCCGAACTCAATTTCGTCGAGCCTACGCCTGTGCAAACAGCAGCGATTCCGCTGGCGCTGGAAGGACGCGATCTGCGGGTGACGGCGCAAACCGGCAGCGGCAAGACGGCCGCCTTCGTATTACCGATGCTCAATCGCCTGATCGGCCCGGCCAAGGTTCGCGTCGACATTCGCGCCCTGATCCTGCTGCCGACCCGCGAACTGGCCCAGCAGACCCTCAAGGAAGTCGAGCGCTTCTCGCAGTTCACGTTCATCAAGGCCGGTCTGATCACCGGTGGCGAAGATTTCAAGGTGCAGGCCGCGATGCTGCGCAAGGTGCCAGACATCCTGATCGGCACGCCGGGTCGTCTGCTGGAGCAACTGAACGCTGGCAACCTGGACCTCAAGCACGTTGAACTGCTGGTCCTGGACGAAGCCGACCGCATGCTCGACATGGGCTTTGCCGAAGACGTCGAGCGCCTGGCCAACGAATGCGCCAACCGTCAGCAGACCATGCTGTTCTCCGCCACCACCGGCGGTTCGGGCCTGCGCGAGATGATCGCCAAGGTCCTCAAGGAGCCGCAGCACCTGCAGGTCAACAGCGTCAGCGAGCTGGCCGAAGGCACCCGACAGCAGATCATCACCGCTGACCACAACGTGCACAAAGAGCAGGTCCTGCACTGGCTGCTGGCCAACGAGACCTACCAGAAAGCGATCATTTTCACCAACACCCGCGCAATGGCCGACCGCATTTATGGCCGTCTGGTGGCGCTGGAATACAAGACCTTCGTGCTGCACGGCGAGAAGGATCAGAAAGACCGCAAGCTGGCGATCGATCGCCTGAAGCAGGGCGGCGTGAAGATTCTGGTCGCCACCGACGTGGCTGCCCGTGGCCTGGACGTCGACGGCCTGGACATGGTCATCAACTTCGACATGCCGCGCACCGGCGATGATTACGTTCACCGCATTGGCCGTACCGGCCGTGCAGGTGCTGAAGGGCTGGCGATCTCGCTGATCACCCACGGTGACTGGAACCTGATGTCGAGCATCGAGCGCTACCTGAAGCAGAAGTTCGAGCGCCGCACCATCAAGGAAGTGAAGGGTACCTACACCGGTCCGAAGAAGGTCAAGGCTTCGGGCAAGGCAGTGGGCGTGAAGAAGAAAAAGACCGACGGCAAAGACAAAAAAGCCGCCGACAAGAAGAAAACGGCCGCCAAAGGCCCGACCAAGCGCAAGACGGTAAACCGTCCGAAAGCCGAGTCGCTGGTGAGCCAGGACGGTCTGGCGCCGCTGAAGAAGCGCGTGACCCGTCCGCCGGTTTCCGAGTAAGGGTCAGCCTTGTGACGTAATTCCCCGGGAAATATCTGTGGGAGCGAATTCATTCGCGAAAAATGGTTCAGCCGGTAGAGATGTGTCGGATGTACCAATGTCTGGTCGGAATGCCGCCCAGAATGAATTCGCTCCCACAGGTGATCGCAGCGTTGGGTCGTCCAGCGTGGGGAGTACGCGCATTTGTAGAGTTATCCCTGCGCTTTCTTCGCCGCCTCATCCATCTCTTTCAAACGCTGATCGATCAACTGGCATTTGTCGGGCACGTCCTTGGCCGCGGTTTCCAGTTGCATGTCCTTGATCTCCTGATTCAGTTCCTTGGCTTTCGCCGGATTCTGCTGAGTCAGTTTTTGCACTTCCTGCGCCAGTTGTTCGCGTTTGGCTTGCGCTTCTTCGGGCGTGCAGGCCCAGATCGGGGTGGCCGCGAGCAGCGTCAGCGCGGCGGTGATGCTCATCAGGGTTTTCATGACGGCCTCTGTTCCATTGCGGGCTTACTGAATGGAGGGCAGGGCCGCTGCAAAAGTTCAGCGCCGACCGCTGGGCGACCGGGCTGAACGCCGCTGAATACACCGGGTCACAGCTCTTGAGCACCAAGCCCGATGACCGGACGTCACGGGTAACCATCGTTGTGGAGGTTGGGACATGGCTGACAAATACGACTGGGATTTGATCGAGCGTTTGCTGCATGAAGTACAGAACAGCGCCGACAAACCGTTTGCACCGCGCAAGTACGCTGAGGAACATGCCGCTGCCAAGGCCGCCGAGGGCGAGAGCTCGGGAAATCTGGATACACTCAAGATGCAGGCGGCTGACCTGGAGGCCCTGCTGTTCAAGCGCGGATTCATTGAATCCAGGCAAGAAGAAGAAGGCGGCAATGGCGAGAATTTCATTCTCACCCCGCGTGGTTCCAGCCTGTTGGCGATGATCGACAGGGGCATATCGGGTGAAACCTGTATCCGCGATGTGCTGGATCAACAGACCGATGCACTGGATCCGGAAACATTCGACAGGGTTTCTTCCCAGCCTCAGGCCACGCCGGGCGTCATTTAACCTGTAGGAGCGCGCTGGCCTGCGATGGGCGGGTCGGGCGCCAGAAGGATCATCGCGGGCAAACGCGCTCCTACAAAGATTAAGTCTTCTTCGCGCCTTTCAGGCAGCTCAGATTGGTAAAGTCCTGCCGCACATCCGCAATCTTTTCCAGCAACTTCTGCCGCTGCTCGGGCGAGCTTTGTGCCATCAAATCCGTAATCAACGAAATCGCCGCCTGCTCGGTGTGGTCATACGCCGCACGGTATTCAGGTGTCCAGAATGTCTGGCGATCCTGCAACAATCGGGCGATCTTCTGATCGAAATCCGCTGCTTGCCGTTGCTTGACCGCCGTGACCAGCAGCGACTGCCAGTGAGCGCGGTTGTCGATCCACAGGCGATTCTGCTCACCCAGGGACGTGGACCACTGCATCACGCGATCGCGCTGCACCGCATTGAGTTTGCCGATCCAGGGATTCAAGCGTTTTTCCATGCGCTGAGCGCGATCCTTGATTTGTTTGTCCAGCGGTTGGTCGACGAAATCGGCCTCATGCTTGCCCATGTCCTTGGCAAACGCCGCTTGCATTTCCGCCACTTGTTGATCGTTAAGCTGGCGCAACAGCTCGACGGCGGACGGGGTGATCTCTCGGGAAATGGTGGCGATGGCCTGCCGCGCTTCTGCAGTGCGGGCGCGCAGTTGTTCTTCGTTGACCTGATTGGTTTCGACCATGACCTGCAAGCGATCGAGCCAGCTCAGGTAGTCGGGGATCTGCGTGGTGCAGTGCCAGCTCAGGTGCTCCTTGAGACGCTCGTCCAGCCAGTCTTTCTGGGTGGCGTTCATGTCCAGGTAGTCATTGAGCGACCAGGGAATGATCAGGTCCAGATGGCGGTACGTCAGACCAATCTGGCTGCAACCTGCGATGAGGAACAGGCTTAGCCACAGCGAAATGCAGGTCTTGAACAGGGTACGCATGACAGCTCCTTGGGGGTTCTCCTCCCAGTTATAGAGCCGGTCAAGTCGCCCCGGTTCAGCCTGTCAGAAAAACGAGCGCACCACTTTCAGGGTAACCGCGCTTTCGCACTGGCCGTTGTGACCGCTGTAGGCGCTGCAGTCGGCGCCGCTCAAGCTCGAGCCGCTGTACATCAGGTTCATGTCCATTCCCAGCCAGGGGCGTGAAAGGTTGAGCGACCAGTCGTTGTAGCCACTGACCAGGCCGCCGCCATCGATGACTGTCGGCGTGTCGAGTTGGTGATTGCCGTACTGCATGCGCACGTCCACGCCTAACGTTTGACTCAGCAACGACAGGCCGCCGAGGTCAAGGAACAGCGTGCTGTCCTGACGACCCCCGTCTGTGCTGACAGCGGTGCCGATGCGGCTGTCGAAGATGCGAAAACCGGCGTACAGCTCGTGGCTGTCGAGCTGGCTGGTGTTGGGGTAGCTGTAACGGATGACGCCCAGTTCATAGCCCAGAGTCTTGTCGAACGGCTTCTTGAAGCCCATGTAGGAGTCGACTTCCAGGGTCGTGTCTGGCGCCAGGCCGGCGTTGGGTGACCACTGGCCGAAATAGAACCCGCTGTCGTGGGTCAGGTCCAGGCCGCCGTGGAATTTCGAGTCGCCCGCGGTCGGCGTAACCAAGCCCTGGGCCATGGTGCGACTGGGTGTAGTGCCGAGCTTGAGGCTGAAGTCGCCCAGTTCTCGCTCCATCACTTGGGCGGTGGCGCACTGGCTTACCAGCAGCGCACAGACAAGCGCAGCACTGGCGCAATGTCGGAAGCGCGAAACAATGCAAGCAAAAGGCATGCTTCACTCCTTTTCAGGTGCAGAGGAGTGGATCGTAGGTGTCCTGTCGAAACCTTGAAGGGCCGATAGGAACCGCGAGCTAGAGCCTCGCAAGGATACCGGCGAATGCAGCGATGAATCGACCGCTGGTCGATTCATCGCAGAAAATGTGAACTTTGCGATCAGTTGTTCGGCGAAATGAGCTTATTGACCACCGCGATCGCTTGGGGAAACGACGGATATCCGCTCTTGGCGACGTCCAGTTCATCGTATTTAACGCGATATGCTCGGGCTTTTTCCTGATCCACCGAGCCCGACATTTGCGCGAGCAGGGCAATGGCAAGCGGGTACTTACGGTCGGCTGAATCCTGCAGCAGGCTGCGGACCTGCGAGCTTTCGGCATTCAGGCGCAGCAGCAACACGGCCTGGTAAAACTCGGCTTCACCGGTCTTGTCCTCACGCGCGGCGCGGTTGAGCAGAGCACTCGCCAGCTCGTAGCTGTCCTGGCTGCGCTCGTTGATGATCCATTTCGCCTGGAGCATGTCGTTCTGATAGAGGAGGTAATCCGTCCGGCAGCCGCTGCCCACGGTCGACACATCGCAACCGCGTGATGCACAGCCGCTCAGGCCAAGGTACAGCAGGGCACCGAAAAACATCCATTTGTTCATATCGGGTTTCCGCAAAAAACGTTGGGTGATCAGGCATCGTCGAGTCTGTCGATTCGTTTCAGGCATCGCGGCGCACGCATCAATAATGCAGCCCATGACGAGACAGTAAAGCAGAGCTTTGCACGCAGGCCTGAAAATCAGGCGCTGAACCGGGGGACGCGATAGACCTGGCGCCTTGTGATCAAAGCGCCTGGATGTCGACCGCAGAGGCGGGGGAAAATTTACTTTTTGCCGAGGGAGATCTGTTTGGACTGGGTGAAAGTCTGGCCGCTGACGCCTTTGGCGATCTGCTGGATTTCACCGCCGGACTTCAGGAACGCTGCGATTTGATCGTTGATCGATTCGCTGGTTTCGACCGCAGGAGCTGGCTTGGCTTTCGCCTGGGATGCTTTTACGCGCATGGCTTCAATTAACCTACATAAAATCAGGACGGCCGAACATCCTATCGTATTTCGCTGCCGATTGCTTGGCTTATATCTGCCAAGTCCGCGGTGGCAACAATCGCGAAGACGTCTTTCATTTCCAGAATCTGCACCCTAACCGACTGTTTTAATTGCCAAGTCTTGAGCGCGACGAGGCGAATAGTCGCTGAGTATGCGCTCCGATATTGATCGCCCGACCTGACGAATGGTCCAGATGCCAGGACGATGCTCGTGGCAAATCCTTGATTTTCAAGGCCTCACAGGTCGCTTGCCCGTGGGCCTTCGTGTGATCCGCAACCCGGGGGCAAACTCGGGTAGAATGCCGCGCACGCAATGAGGGTATCTGGAAATGGCTTTAATCGGGCGTTACAACAGTTTGCAAGTGGTGAAACACACTAACTTCGGTTTGTATCTTGACGGTGCGCAGGACGGCGAAATATTACTGCCCAACCGTTATATTCCGAAAGATGTTCCCAGCGAAGATGAAGACTGGTTGAACGTCTTTGTTTATCTGGACAGCGATGACAAATTAATTGCTACCACTGAAAAACCAAAAGTTCAGGTCGGTGAATTCGCCAGTCTTAAAGTGGTTGAAGTCAACAGCATCGGCATCTTCCTGGACTGGGGGCTGTCCAAGGACCTGCTGCTGCCGTACTCCGAGGAAAAGCGCCCGCTCAAGGCCGGAGACTACTGCGTGGTGCACGTCTATCTCGACAAGCACACCCGCCGCATCACTGCCACCACGCGTCTGGACCGCTATCTGGACAAGGCCCCGGTCAATTACACCGTGGGCCAGGAAGTGGACCTGCTGGTGGTGGAAGAAACCGCCATGGGCTTCAAGGCCATCATCAACAACAAGCACTGGGGCCTGATTCACAAGAACGAAGTGTTCAAGTTCCTGCGTTCGGGCAAACAGGAAAAGGGCTTCATCAAAGCGCTGCGTCAGGACGGCAACATCAGCCTGAGCCTGCAACCTGTGGGTGAACAGCTCGCCACGGGTCTGAGTGCGCAGATTCTCGCCAAGTTGCGTGAAAACAATGGCGTGCTGCCGGTCAGCGACAAGAGCGATCCTGCCGTGATCAGCAACCTCTTCGGCGTAAGTAAAGGCAACTTCAAGAAAGCCATTGGCGGTTTGTACAAAGAGGGCAAGATCGTGATTCACGCAGACCGCATCGAGCTGGTCTGAACCCCTCAGTACCCGACCAGCCGCGCCTACGGCACAAGGCTCCGGCGATCCCGGTCTGCGGGCGCGACCTCGTTCGCGAAACGTCAGTTCAGCCGATGCAGATGCACCGGCTGATTCAATGCACGCCGAACGAATTCGCTCCCCATGCGATGGGTGTGCGCTCGACTATTTCTGCACGAACGCAACGAAACTCAAATTCGCCCCGTTCGGGCGCATGTCCTTGAGGTAGGAGTCCTTGTCCGCCGACAGCTCCAGGCTGACCGTGGACTTGCGCTTGCCTTCGTTGCGAATCACCACGCCGTCCTTTTGCTCGCGCAGGAACTTGGTGGTCACCTTCAGGTGGATCAGCTCATCAGTGCTCGGCGTGTGCAGCAGCAGGTGCAGCCACTCGTACTGCCCGACCGCCAGGCGGCTGACCGGAAGATCGAACCACCAGATGTTGCGCTTGTGGTCCAGGGCGGCAAAGTGGGTGTTGTTGGTGCCCAGCACGGCGCCGCCCAGTTGCTCGTTGCGGCGCGCGATGGCCTGCTGCTTGTCGATTTTCATAGCGTTCCTGTGTCGCTCTTTCTCTTGAGCCTGTTTCGTGAACCTGCGTGTCTATCCGCCGGTACTGCAGGATAGGTGCAGTCTGGATCGGCCGCGCATTCTCCGGGGTTGTCGCGCAAACATAAAGGCCAAACGGGTCGTTGCGATGAAAAGCGCCGTTACATCTGTCGAAAAACCGCTCGGGAAATAATTGAAACTCTGGGGAACGGGCTCCGGTCCATCCTTATGTCGAGGTTATGACACCTGATTCTTAACTCTGGAGAATTACCATGAGCAGCACTACCGATAAAATCAAAGGCGCCACCAACGAAGCCGTCGGCAATGTGAAGCAAGGCGTCGGCAAGGCCACTGACAACGACAAACTGCGCGCAGAAGGCAAGGCGCAAGAGGTCAAAGGCGAAGCTCAACAAGCGGTCGGCAAGACCAAGGACGCTGTGAAAAAAGGCGTCGACAAGGCTTGAGGGCCTGCGCGCTTCGGGTGTGAAAAACCTCAAGCGAACACGTAACACACTTTGGCGGCCATCCCGGGATGGCCGTTATCGTGTCTGCCAGGCAGTGATCCGGCAGCACGTTGAAATCTCCCGGACATGACAAAAGTGCTTAACTCACTGTAAAACGCCTGCCCTTGTGCAAGGCGAATGGAATTTCAAAGCGTTTGCCTGCTCGTATTGGTAAATGCGCTTCAGATACATCTACGTCGCGAAAGGAGACGCCATGATATTTCCGGATTTGCGCCAGCTGCGTTTAAAGACGGTGTTGGTCAGAACGGTCAAAGAGTTTCTTGACGACGAGATGTCGACCTACGCCTCGGCGCTGGCTTACCAGATGCTGTTTTCGTTGTTTCCGTTTCTGCTGTTTCTCATCGCCCTGATCGGTTTCCTCCATCTGCCTGATTTCTTCAGCTGGCTGCGCCTGCAGTCCGAGCTGGTGTTGCCGCCTATGGCGCTGGATCAGGTCAACCCCGTGATCGATCAACTGCAGCAGTCCAAGGGCGGATTGCTGTCGATTGGTATCGTCATCGCGCTGTGGAGTGCTTCGGCCGGCGTGCGTTTGATGATGAGCGCGATGAACGCCGCCTATGACGTCGTCGAAGAGCGCCCGGTGTGGAAGCGCATTCCGCTGTCGGTGCTGTACACCGTGGGCTTTGCCGGGATGCTGTTGGTCGCCGCGGGACTGATGGTCACCGGGCCGCAGGTGATGAGCTGGCTGGCTGCGCAAATTGGCATGGAAGACTTCATCGTTACCCTGTGGACCATCCTGCGCTGGCCGGTGATCATCCTGTTGCTGATGATTTCGGTGGCGATGATGTATTACGTGATGCCTGACGTAGAGCAGGAATTCCGCTTCATTTCGCCGGGGTCGGTATTGGCCGTCGTGGTGTGGATTCTCGCCTCTCTGGGCTTCGCTTACTACGTCAAGACCTTCGCCAACTACGACGCCATGTATGGCAGCATCGGGGCGATCATCGTTCTGCTGCTGTATTTCTACATTTCTGCCTCCGTGTTGCTGCTGGGCGCCGAGATGAATGCGGTGATCGAGCACATGTCCGAAGAGGGCAAGGACAAGGGCGAGAAAGCCCCGGGTGATGGCGGCAAGGATGCGGACCCTGAAGCTTCCTACGAGAAAAAGCATGTCTCGGGTCTGGGGCGTGATCACAGCCACGATCATGACGACGAGCACGCCCACGATTACGAGCCGTCGCTGCAACCGCTGACGCCTCTGAAAACCGACAAATCCTGATTGATCCTGTGGCAGGATGCGCTTCTGATCTGCGCGTCCGCCCCTTCGAAAGGTTCTTCCATGATTCGCGAAATTCTGAAAATGGGCGACGAGCGCCTGCTGCGTATTGCACCGCCTGTGCCTCAGTCGATGTTCGGCTCGCGCGAGCTGAGCGCTTTGATCGACGACATGTTCGAAACCATGCGCAGCGTCGGCGGCGTGGGTCTGGCGGCTCCGCAGATTGGCGTTGACCTGCAACTGGTGATCTTCGGGTTCGAACGCAGCGAGCGGTATCCCGATGCCGAAGCCGTGCCGCAGACCATCCTGCTCAACCCGCTGATCACGCCCCTGGAACCAACCCTGGAAGAGGGCTGGGAAGGTTGCCTGTCAGTGCCGGGTTTGCGCGGCGTGGTCGAGCGTTACGAGCACATTCGCTACGAAGGTTTCGACCCCGATGGCAAAGTGATGCAGCGCGTAGCGCGGGGTTTTCATGCACGTGTGGTGCAGCACGAGTGCGACCATCTGATCGGCCGACTGTACCCCTCGCGGGTCAAGGATTTCACCCGCTTCGGGTTCACCGAGGTGCTGTTCCCCGACATGGACCCGAATGCGGATGATTGAGGCAGGGATTATTTCCCCGGTTTGACGAACCGCAATGTCATGCGATCCGACTCGCCAATTGCCAGGTATTTCGCTTTGTCCTGCTCGCCTTTGACCAACACGGGCGGCAAGGTCCAGACGCCGTCGGGGTAGTCTTTGGTGTCTTTGGGGTTGGCGTTCACTTCGCTCTGGCCTGCCAGTTTGAACCCCGCATTCTCGGCCAGCTTCACCACGTAATCGGTGGGCAGATAGCCGTTCTTTTCGTTGTCCTTGGCGCTGGTGCCGGGTTTGGCCCGGTGATCCACCACGCCCAAGGTGCCGCCCGGTTTGAGCACGTCATAAAAGGCCCTGAACGTCGCGGCTTCGTTGCCCGCGTCGACCCAGTTGTGCACGTTGCGAAAGGTCAGCACGGTGTCCGCGGACGCGGGCTTGCCGAAGACGGGCGCTTTGGGCGCGTATTCCACGACCTCGACCTTGCCGTAATGAGTGGCGTCTGCGGCGTATTTCTGTTTGAGGCTGTCGGCGGATTTTTTCGCGTAATCGCTCACCGCAGGGTCGACGATTGCGGCGACGTAATGGCCTTTTTCCTTGAGCAGCGGGGCGAGCAGCTCGCTGTACCAGCCGTTGCCGGGGGTGATTTCGATGACGGTCTGGTCGGTGCGTACGCCAAAGAATTTCAGCGTTTGCTCGGGGTGGCGGTATTGATCCCGCGCGGCATTCTGCGGCACGCGCCAGTCGCCCTTGAGCACTGTGGCGAACTGTTCTTGGCTGATGTTGGACGTCGTGGCAGGTGTGGCGGCAGCGGCCAGCGCCGAGCCGAAAAGCGCGGCGAGAGAGCAGGCGATCAGGGTTGGTTTCATGTGCATCCCGTTTCAACGGCAGAAGTGATGGCCGAGGCTAGCACGCAGGGTTGAGCGGCGAATGGCACTTTTTGTTTGGTCATAGGTGCAAAAGAATCTAAGCACGAACCAGCGCCAGCAGCGGTTTTGTTTGCCGGTAGCGGGCGAAGCGATCAGCCAGTTCCCGTGGCAGATCGAGGGCTTCGACGAAGCCTGATCGCTGGTAGAACACCCGAAGATCCGGGTCGCAGAACAGCCAGACGCTGCCCTCAAGGGTGTTCAGCGCGGCCTCGATCAAACCTCTCGCCACTCCATGCCCGCGCTGATGGGGTGCGACGAACAAGCCGCTCAACCAATGGCCGCCAGCAACGTGCGTCAGGCACATGCCCGCGACGATGTCCCGCTCCTTCGCCACCCACATTTGCGCCTCGCCCCTGGCACGCATACCGGCGCGATGGGTTTTGTAGAACTTCGCAAGCAACGGGCGCTGAAGCGGGGGCAGATGCTGGAACTGCATGGAAGAAGGCTCGCGCTCTGATTCGGGTGTTCGTTCTACCGTCATAACCAATCGATCTACAAGATTCTTCATCGCCAATGCACATACCGGTATCAGCCAGTTGCAGGAGCGGCCATGCCTCATTATCTCGACAATGCCCAACGCGAGGACATCGTCCGTCTGCGCGAGAGCCTCATCGGCCGTACGGAATGGCCGACCTGGCTGCTGCTGATCGGCGTGTACAGCGCCTGGCCGTTGCTATTGCTGCTCAGCCCCAGGCTCGGCGTGTGGCCGACCACGGGATTGCTGATTCCGCTGATTGTGCTGTGGATGTCCTTGCAGCACGAGCTGCTGCACGGCCACCCGACCCGCTCGCCGTGGCTCAACAAACTGCTGGGTTACGCGCCGTTCGCGGTCTGGTATCCGTATACGCTGTACCGCGACACCCACATGCAGCACCATCGCGACGAGGACCTTACAGTTCCCGGCCTCGACCCGGAAAGCCGTTACCTGAGTCAGTCGAGCTGGGCGCAGACGGGCCCGGTGATGCGTCTGTTGCGCTGGCTCGACAAGACCCCGCCGGGGCGTCTCGTTTTCGGTGTGCCGCTGGCGCTGGCCAGCCTGATCCGGGATGAGTCGACGCGGCTGTTGCGCGGTAACCGTCAGGCCTGGGCAATGTGGCTCACCCACGGGTTATTTCTGGTGCTGATGTTTGTTTTCATCGAGCGCTACAGCGCCTTGTCGAGCCTGCATTATCTGCTGTTAGTCAGCGTGCCGGCGTTGGCAATTTCCATGGTGCGCTCGTATTACGAACACCGTCCGGCCGAACATTCACACCAGCGCACGGTCATCAACGAAGCGTCGTGGCCGTGGCGCTGGCTGTTTCTCAACCTGAATCTGCACCTGGTGCATCACGATCTGCCGGGGCTGGCCTGGTATCACATTCCGACGGTGTATCGCGCCCGTCGCGAGCAGTGGCTGGCACGCAGCGGTGGTTTTCTGCTGCCGGGGTATGCTGAACTGTTCAGGCGTCACAGCTTCAACCCCATCGACAGCCCTCAACATCCTCACGTCTAGGTCCGGTATCCGCACATGGCTCAGGGTTTCGCCGAATTACTGATGTACGTGGCCCCCGAGCGGGTGCGTGAAGCCCAACGGCAGTGGCTCAGCCGCGTATTGGCATTGCTCGCGGCAGAGCGTCTGGATGCTCAAGGCCTGGACCTCAAACAGCTTTGGCTTTCGCCGCAATTGCTCGTCACGCAAACCTGCGGCTACCCGCTGATGACGCAACTGCGCGGTCGGGTGCAGGTGGTGGGGCGGCCGGTCTATCAACTGGCCCACAGCGTCGGTGGCCATCATTGCAGCCTGATCGTGGCGCGGGCCGATGACCCTCGGCAGCAGCTCGAGGCGTTTCGCGGCAGCCACGGGCTGATTAATTCTGAAGATTCCAATTCCGGGATGAACCTGTTTCGTCATGCACTGGCGCCGTTGCAGCGTGAGGGGAGGTTTTTCGCCCAGGTGTCGTTGACCGGGGGGCATCGAAATAGCCTGGCAGCGCTCAAGGCGGGCGTCGGGGATCTGGCGGCCATCGACAGCGTGACGTTCGACTACCTGGCCCGCGACGCCAGTGAGGAGGTGGTCGGCGTCAAAGTGATTGGCCAGACTGCGCAGGGGCCTTGTCTGCCTTACATCACGCGCATCGGGGAGGATGCGGAGGGGATTCGGCGAGCGATGAATCAGGCGCTGAGAGAGTTGCCGGACGTGGTGCAGGTACTGGCGATTGCCGAGGTCTTGCCAGCGAGCGAAGGGGATTATGAGGTGCTGCTGGATTATCAACGTCATGCCCAAAGCCTGGGTTTCGCAGACATAGCAGGAGCCTCCGGGGGTTACGAGGGTGGCGAAAGCGGTGTGTCAGACAGAACCGATTCGCCACCGTCATAATCTCCGGAAGCTTCTACAGTATTCCTTTTAATATTCATAATTGATCTATAAAAATCACTTTTAAATATTATTAATGCATAAAAACCCTTGTTAGCATGGCCCGACCGGATCACCGGGCAGAACAATAATTCATGCCAAGGGAAGTCTTATGTCTGGCGTCGATCTGTCCCATCGCCAACTCATCAGCGTGCTTTTTCAGCGCCATTACGCCTGGTTGTGCGAGCGTTTGCGTCGCCATCTGGACGGCCCTGAAAGCGCTGAAGACATTGCCTCCGAAACCTTCCTGCAGCTGCTCGCATCCCCTAATGTGGTGGCGATTCGGGAGCCTCGCGCGCTGCTGACCACTATCGCTCAACGCCTGATCTACCAACGCTGGCGCCGTCGCGACCTGGAGCGCGATTACCGGGATGGCCTGATGCTTGAGGACGATGCCCATGCGCCCTCTCCGGAAAGCCTGGCCGCGACCCTGCAAACCCTCGACCGGATCGACCGGCGTCTGAATCGCCTGCCAGCCAAGGTCAAGACCACCTTTATGCTCGCGCGCAGCGTCGGCCTGACCTACCCGGAAATCGCCACCCAACTGGGCATTTCTTCGCGCTCGGTCAGCGACTACATGCAAAAAGCTGAAACCTGCTGCGCGCGCGCGTGTCTGGAATGAAGCGTGTGCTGTGCTAAACCCAATTGAGCCGTTTCTGTCCCTGGCGCCCCCGAGACCATTACCCGTCATCACGAGAGACCACCATGACATCGATCAAACACCTGCTTGGCGGCTCGCTGCTGGCATTGGCGGTACTGACGCAGACTGCCCACAGCGCGGAAAAAACGGCGCCGATTCACTTTGGTGATATCACGTGGGAAAGCGGCAGCCTGATCACCGAAATCCTGCGCACCATCGTCGAAAAAGGCTATGGCTACCCGACCGATAAACTGCCCGGCAGTACCGTGAGCCTTGAGGCGGCGCTGGCCAAGAACGACATTCAGGTGATCGGCGAAGAGTGGGCCGGACGCAGCCCCGCGTGGGTCAAGGCCGAGGCTGAAGGCAAGGTGCATGGCCTGGGCGACATCGTCAAAGGCGCCACCGAAGGTTGGTGGGTACCGGAATTCGTGATCAAGGGCGACCCTGAAAAGGGCATCAAGCCGCTGGCGCCGGACCTCAAATCGGTGGCTGACTTGCCCAAATACAAAGACGTGTTCAAAGACCCGGAAGACCCGAGCAAGGGCCGTTTCCTCAACAGCCCCACCGGCTGGACCTCGGAAATCGTCAACACCCAGAAGCTCAAGGCGTACAAGCTCAACGACAGCTTTGTGAACTTCCGCACCGGCTCCGGGGCTGCGCTGGATGCCGAAATCGCCTCATCGATTCGTCGCGGCAAACCGGTGTTGTTCTACTACTGGTCGCCAACGCCGCTGCTGGGCCGCTTCAAGCTGATCAAGCTCCAAGAGCCGCCGTTCAATGAGGCTGCCTGGAAGACGCTGGCCGACGCCAACAACCCCAACCCGATTGGCTCAAGCTCTCTGGCCGCGCACCTGGCCATCGGCGTGTCCGAGCCTTTCCACAAGCAGTACCCGGATCTGGTGAGCTTTTTCGAGAAGGTCGACCTGCCGATCGATCAACTGAACAAGACCCTGGGTGAAATGAGCGAGAAGCGCCTCGAACCGGATGCCGTGGCCAAGACCTTCCTCAAGGATCACCCGGAAATCTGGAGCCCGTGGGTGCCGGCTGACGTGGCGAAGAAAGTCACGGCAGGTTTGTAATCCGTTTTTTTTTGGTTGTCAGCTTATTGTGGGGGCGAATTCATTCGCGAGACGTCCGTAAGAGCGATAGAAACGGGCCGAATGTACCGGCCCCTCGCGAATAAATTCGCTCCCACAGGTTCGGCTATCCCTGGTTTCATTTCCCACAGGTTCGGCTCCCCCCGGGTTGCACTGCCACAGGTTTCACCTCATTAGATTCCACTTCTACAGGCTCCACACGACGCCGGTCCCCTCTCAATCCTTTCCAACCTTGGTCGGTTTCCGTGGTCAGAACACCGAATGCGACAGGGGCGTGATGATTCACGTCCTGTCGGGGCCGGATGGCTGGCAAACCCTTGCTCAAGTGCTAGCTTCACCCGGGCAGTCAGTGCGTTGATCACCGATATAAAGTCGCCGGGGAGAGGACATGGGATATAGCAGATCGACTGCGTTGGCGGTATTGAGTGTGGCAGCAGGTGCGCTCACGGGCCTGCTGCTTGAAGTGCAGATTGCGCGGGCCGAGGACCCGGTAATCCCGCCTGCCGTATCCCCCAGCGCGCTGGCCTTCGTGCAGGATCGTCATCTGGGTGAAAGCCTGGGCTGGCTGGGTTATCAGGTGGCGTCGCGCACGGTCACCTTCACCACCATCGTCGAGGCGGTCGGGCGCACCAAAGCGCAGGAAATCGTTCAGGATGAATTGCAGTACCTTCAACCGCACTACCAGCAGGAGTGGGACCGCAATCTCGCGGCAGCCTACGCGGCCTCCTTCTCCCCGGACGAACTTACCGCACTCGACATCGGCGACCCGCCGCCCGATGTCGCCAACAAATTCCGCACCAAGCAGCGTGATGTCGGCCTGGACATGAAGACTCGCTCCAGTGAACTGCTCAAGGTCTATGTCTCTACGGCACTGGACAACGCGCTGAAAAAAGCCAAGCCTTGACGTTCGTTCGGCCTGTATCGCAGGCTGCGGCGCATTCGTTCTGATCGACACGGGAAGGAGAGACCATGGACCCATTCATGCAGGCGGCCATCGATGAGGCGCAAAAGGGACTGGCCGAGGGCGGCATTCCGATCGGTTCGGTGATCGTTCACGACGGCAAGATCATTGGCCGCGGCCATAACCGTCGGGTTCAGGAAGGCAGCGCGATCAAGCACGGCGAAATGGACGCCTTCGAAAACGCTGGCCGCCAGCCCGCCAGGGTCTATCGCGAGGCAACGCTGTACACCACGTTGTCCCCCTGCGCGATGTGCAGCGGGGCAATTTTGCTTTACGGCATCCGCAAGGTGATCGTCGGCGAAAACGAGACGTTCCTGGGCGAAGAAGACCTGCTGCGCTCACGCGGCGTGCAGGTGGACGTGGTGCACAACGCGACCTGCGTTGGGTTGATGAAGCAGTTCATCCAGGACAAGCCCGAGCTGTGGAATGAGGATATCGGCGAGTAACGGTCGGCGAGTGACGTATCTTGTGGGAGCCAATTCATTCGCGATTGGACGTGCAGATGACACCTGTGCATCACCTGTCCGATTTTTCGCGAATAAATTCGCTCCCACAGTTGGATCCGGCTTCGGCCTTGCACTTCGCAGCGACTGCGGATTTTTGTGGGAGCGAATTCATTCGCGATTTGCCAGTACATTCGACACCTCTCTATCGTCTGTACATAAGTCTCGCGAATGAATTCGCTCCCACAGGTGCGGGGTGATCCTGTGGGATGGGCTCAATCCAGCCGCAACGTCGAGTTGAACTGGCTGATCGCATCCACCACGTGCCGCGCGCCCTGCTGGATCTCCAGAATCGCTTCCCCGGCCTCGTTGGCCAGTTCAACCCCCGTGCCCGTTCGGCTCAGGCTCGACTGCATGCTCGTCACCGCGCTTTTTGCCAGCTCGTTGTTCTGCCTCACCACATCGACAATCTCGACCGTCGCCTTGCTGGTTCGTGCGGCAAGCCCGCGCACTTCGTCCGCGACCACGGCAAACCCGCGCCCGTGTTCCCCGGCGCGAGCGGCTTCGATGGCGGCGTTGAGGGCCAGCAGGTTGGTCTGATCGGCGATGCTGCGGATGGTCTGCACGATGGTGGCGATAATCTCGGACTGCTTGTTCACCGCATCGATGCTGCGGGCCGCTTCGTTGAGGTCGCTGGAAATCTGCTCGATCACTTCGACGGTCTGCTGCACCACGCTGGAACCCTTCTGGGCGCAGGCGTCAGTGCGCACCGAGGTGTCGTGGGCCGTGGTGGCGGCATTGCGTTGCACGGTCACTTGTTCAGTGATGTCGCTGGCGAATTTCACGACTTTGTACAGCCGACCTTTGACGTCGAACAGCGGGTTGTAGGTGGCTTCCAGGTACACGGTCTGACCGTGCTTGTTCACCCGCTCGAAACGGTGAGCGTGGAACTCGCCGCGATTGAGCGAGGCCCAGAATGCCTTGTACGCCGGGGATTCGACCTCCGCGCGGGTGCAGAACAGGCTGTGGTGCTGGCCCATGACTTCGTCGAGCGAGTAGTGCATGGTGCGCAGGAAGTTCTCGTTGGCGGTGATCACTCGACCGTCTGGCGAGAACTCGATCGTCGCCATTGAGCGGCCGATGGCGTCGATCATGCTCTGGTTTTCGTGATCCTTATAGGCGCGTGCGGTGATGTCGGAAGCGACTTTGATCACGCTCTGCACCACGCCGTCATTGTCGTAGACCGGCATGTAACTGGCCTCCAGCCAGATCTCGCGACCGGACTTGTCCAAGCGCATGAACTCGCCGCACAGTGGCTCGCCGCGGGCCAGGTCGCGCCAGAATGTGCTGTAGGCGTCGCTGTCGCAAAAAGACTTTTCGCAGAAGATCCGGTGGTGTTTGCCTGTCAGCTCGCCCGGCTGATAGCCCATGGTCAGGCAGAAATTTTCATTGGCCTCGAGAATGATGCCGTCGGGGGTGAACTCGATCATCGCCATGGAACGACTAATCGCCGCCAGCTTGGCCTTTAACTGGCACAGCGCAGCGGTGGATACCTGTAACTCGGCTTCGACGGCCTTGCGGTGTGAATTGAACATCTGCCACCTACCTCAGTGTTTGCGAAATGCGGTCGAAGTGACCGTCTTCCTTGATGGGCTGCTACGTGAGTCGACCCGGATTACCCCGACATGAGTCATGGCGGTATGACATCGCAGGGCAGAGTGTATTGAGATGAATGGCTTACAGGCGCGACCCAGAGCGGTTCGCAATCCATTCGAGGGGTGAATGCCGATCGTCTGATAACCATCGAAACGATCAATGGTCGCGGGTTTGCGGGGTCAATCCAACCGTCCATTGCGAGCGCCTGCCGTCCGTGGTCGATGAGTGCTGCAACCCGCGCACGCCTTTGCGATCGGTGGCGTTGAGCAATCGTTCACAGCATAGACAAGAGCAGGCGGGATGCAATCGAATAGTGGCAATTTAACATTCAATTGGGTGGGCTGTCGTGAACAGACACGCCTCGCGCGCTGCCTTCGGATCAAGGCAGCAGGCGGGCACCCATGATTCAGCGCTGAAGATGCGCAGTGCCGAACAGCTGGACCTGCTGCAACTGCCCTTGCTGTTCGATCAGGCGCACAGGCGCTGTGCCACCGGGCATCACCACCTCCACCAGCCCCGCCTGCACCCAGCCGCTGAGCCAGGCGGCCGAGGCGACCGCGCTGGCGCTGGTGCCCGAGGACGCGGTCGGCCCTTCGCCCCGCTCGAACACTCGCGCCATGATGCGGTTCGGCGCCACGCGGGCGGCCCATTGCAGGTTGATACCGGCGGGGCAGGGGTCGCCTTCGCCGAATTCGCCGGCGGCGAAGGCAATACGGGTCAGCGCGTCGTTGAGCGGGTTTTCATGCAGTTGCTCGAAGCCGGGCAGCGCGGCAACGTCGCTCACCAGCGTGACGCAATGAGGGTTGCCGACCCGCACGAACGCGCTGGTTTGCCATTGCCGGTGCAGATTCGCCAGGCGTTCGACCCGATTGAGCGGGGTATCGCCCAGCACGCTGTCGCTGACGCCCGGCCCTTTCGCGCCCACGGCAGCGGGGCCGAAACCCGGTGTGCCGATGTCCAGCCAGAAGCCTGGGACGCCTTCGATGGTCGCCGCTTGCACGGCAGTCGGCGCCGGGCTGGCGGAGTCATCATGGTCGTGATGCACTTGCAGGGTAAAAATGCCATCGCTGGGCGTGCGACCGGAATCGGTGAGCGACTGCGAGAAAATTGTCAGGCCGTTTCCACTGCGCTCGGCCAGGGTGGCGTCGGTGTTGACGATCAGCACATCGAACGGCGCAGCGTCCTGAAACGGCCCGACCAGCAGACCGTCCGAGCGATGCGCCTTGCTCCCCGCCGGGCGCTGGCCCTCTGGCCAATTGCAGATCGCCGCCACTGCGTGCGGCGCCCAGCTGAGTCGAGACAGGGCCGCGTCGGCAGCAGACGCAGGCACGTTCACACCCAGCGCGCGCAGGGCTTCAGGGGAAATCACGGCGTAGATATTGCCGCGTGCATCGTAGAAGGGGGCCATGGCAGATCCGCTATCGAAGTCGCAAAGCGCGCATTAAATCATGCAGCAGGGTCAGTCGCTGAATGAGGCAGCCGTGGGAATCTCTGTGGGAGCGAATTCATTCGCGAAAAATCTTTCAGGCGACAGATACTTTTTGAATCTACCGGCCTCTCGCGAATGAATTCGCTCCCACAGCGGCTCACCTGTGTTCAGGATTTCACACCACCAACGTCAGCCACGCCGACACCAGCAACAGCACGGCCATCACCTGATTGAAGCGCTTCATGCTCTGCGCCGAGCGGCAGAACTTCGCGGCGCTGACCCCCAGGTACGCCCAGGCGGTCATGCACGGAATCGCCACCAGGAAAAACACCAGCGACAGCCACATCACCCGCAGCATGCGATCGGCATCAGTGCCTGCAAACACGCTGACCACGGCCAGCGCCATCATCCAGGTTTTCGGGTTGACCAGTTGCAGGCTGGCAGCGCCCCACAGGCCCAGTTGCGGGCCTTGCGAGGCTTTGTCGGGGTCGATGGCTTCAGCCGGGGCGCTGAAAATCTGCCACGCCAGCCAGGTCAACCAGGCGATGCCGACCCAGGCCATCACAGTCTGCACTTGACGATGGCGGGCCAGCACATCGCCAAGGCCGGTGCCGACGATCAGCACCATCAGCGCCGCGCCGGCACAGCCCCCCACCATGATCGGCAAGGTGCGCCGCAGGCCATGTCGCGAGCTGTTGGTCAGTACAAGAATGTTGGTGGGGCCAGGGGTGATCGAGGCGACGAATGCAAAGAGGACAAAGGGCAAAAAGGTTTCCATGGGACAGCTCGGCGATTGATCAGGCCTTGATGATCGCGGCGCGCGGGCTGTCAGTCTGGAAGATTTGAGCAGCGTCTGCGGTAGTCAGCGGGTGTCATGCGGTAGGCGCGCTGGAACCAGCGCCCCAGGTGGCTCTGATCGGCAAAACCCAGTGCGGCGGCGACAGCCACCGGCAGCTCGCCACGGGCCAGCAGGCGCCGTGCGCGGGTCAGGCGCAGTTGGATAAGGTAAGCGTGGGGGGCCAGCCCGAAGGCAGCCTTGAAGGCGCGGGTCAGGCGAAAACGGTCGACCCCCGCGACATTCGCCAGATGGTCCAGGCCGATGTCCTTATGCAAATGGCTGTGCAGATAATCCCGCGCCCGTTGCGCCACCAGCGGCAGGCGCGGGTCGGGGCTGATCAGCGCGCGCCAGCGCAGATGGCTGGTGAGGCTCGACAGCAGGTTGTCCAGCGCGGTCTGGCGCACGATGCGCAATTCCTGGCTGTGCATGGCTTCAAAGGCGTGCGCAGTGGCGATTGCCAGGCGCCTGTCGTCGGCCAGGGTGGCGGCGAAGCTCAGTTGGGCGTTGTCCGGCGCCTCATCGAACTGTGCCCGTAGCTCGCGATCCAGCCACTGCGGGTCCAGGTACAGCGTGCGATAGGTGAAACCGCCGGCTTGCGGCGCGTGGCCGTCGTGAATGTCCCCCGGCTCCAGCAGAAACACCTTGCCCGGCGTGCTGTTGTACTGCTGACGCCGGCAGTTGAACTGCTGCACCCCTTGCTCGGTAATGCCCACCAGATAGCTGTCATGCCAGTGCGGGTCATAGGCATGCCCCTCGAAGTGCGCCCGCATCGACTCGATGCCGGACGCGGAGTCCTGCTTGAGATCGATCCAGTTGCGTTCGGGCATCGGGGTTCCTCATAAAATGTCAGCAAAGGTGTACAGGTTAATGCGCAGCCTAACGCCTGGTCTGGAACATTTGTGCAGCACCCGACCGGCAGTGGCTGACTATCCTTGTTACAAAGTGAATATTCCCACACGTTGCCCATCAACCCTCATAGCGCGAACCTACGCGCTTGATCGTCATCAAAGACCGGAACCGTCACTCATTCCTACCCATTCCCTGAGGTAAATGATGAATCGCTTTCTGCGACGTCTTGCGCTGGTGTCCCTCAGCAGCCTGCTGAGCGTCGGGCTGGCCCAGGCCAGCGATCACACCGTGCAACCCTCCCTCGTACTGGCCTCCGCCAGCTACCCCGATCGCAACAACAGTTCCGATAACGGCGCCATCCGCCGAGCCAATCCCAACAGCCGTCAAGGCACCGAATCAATCTCGCCGACCATGCGCGGGCCACATCCTGGGCCTTCGCAGTCGCGTCCGCCGACCCTGGAAAACGGCGGTATCGGCAACGGCTACCCCACACGACAAACTTCGCCACGGCCTTCGGGCAGCACTCAACGTGGTAGCCATTGAGTGGGCGACACACCTTCCCGGCAGCCCACGTCAAACTTCAGCAAAAGGAATCGCCCATGTTGCACAAAACCCTGCTTCGCCCGACGTTGATCGCCAGTCTGTGCGCCACCGCGTTTTTCAGCCTGCCATTGCAGGCCACGGCGGCCACCTACAAGAGTGAGGAGGGCACGCTAACGGTGGATGAGGTCGTAGGGGGCTTGCAGCATCCGTGGGCGGTGGCGTTCCTGCCGGGCAACAAGGGCATGCTGGTGACCGAGCGCCCCGGCAGCCTGCGACTCGTCACGCCGCAAGGCAAGCTGTCGGCGCCGATTTCCGGTGTGCCCAAGGTCTGGGTGCAAGGGCAGGGCGGCTTGCTGGATGTCGAGCTGTCGCCGGATTTCGCCAAGGACCGCATGGTCTACCTGACTTACGCCGAGGTCGGCCCGGATGGCAAGACCGGTGGCACGGCCGCAGGGCGCGGGCGGCTGTCCGATGACCTGACCAAACTCGAAGGCTTCACGCGCATCTTCCAGCAACAGCCGAAGCTGTCGGTGGGCAACCACTTCGGTTCACGCATCGTCTTTGACCGTGACGGCTACCTGTTCATCGCCCTGGGTGAAAACAACAATCGCCCGACTGCGCAGGACCTGGACAAGCTGCAAGGCAAGATCGTGCGTCTCTATCCTGATGGCTCGGTTCCCAAGGACAATCCCTTCGTCGGCCAGAAAAACGTGCGCCCCGAAATCTGGAGCTACGGCCATCGCAATCAGCAGGGCGCCGCGCTCAACCCCTGGACCGGCACGTTGTGGACCAACGAGCACGGCCCCATGGGCGGCGACGAAATCAACATCATCGAACGCGGCGCCAACTATGGCTGGCCGATCTCGACCTTCGGCATCGACTACAATGGCCAGCCGATTTCTGAGGCCAAGGGCAAGATTGTCGAAGGCGTGACAAACCCGTTCCACGTCTGGGAAAAATCACCGGCCATCAGCGGCATGGCGTTCTACGATTCGGACAGGTTCAAACAGTGGGACCACAACGTCTTCATTGGCGCGCTGTCGGCGCAGGTGCTGATCCGGCTGGAGCTCAAGGACGACAAGGTGGTGCACGAAGAGCGCCTGCTGAGCGAGTTGAAGTCGCGCATCCGCGACGTGCGTCAGGGGCCGGATGGCTATCTGTATGTGCTCACCGATGACGACGACGGCAAGCTGCTGAAGGTCGGGCTGGCGCAGTAGAGGGGGGCGCGCGTGGATATAGAGCTGTAGGAGCTACTGAAGATTACGACAGTGCGGGCCGCGATCGGACGAAAGCGGTATGTCAGGTCATACGCTTTCGCGACGGTCGCACAGCTCTCGTTGCTCCTACAGGTGCGCAGCGTTGGCCCTACAACGTCGAGTTCTTCGCGAACTGCTCTTTCAGAAATGCCTTCATGTCCGCCCACGAGCTCATGTCGGCAGTCTGGTTGTAGCCGATGTCCGGGCCGCCATGATCGCCATGGCTCAGTTTGTCGGCGTCCGGATTGGTGAAACCATGCTTGGCGCCGTCGATGCCGACAAACTTGTAGTCGACCTTGGCCGCGTCCATTTCTTTCTTGAAGTCCGCGACGTTCTGCGGGGTGACCATGGTGTCGCCATTGCCGTGCTCAACGAGCATTGGCGTCTTGGTCACGCCTTCTTTGGCCGGGGTCTTGGTCGCCAGCGCGCCGTGGAAGCTCACCACGGCCGCCAGCGGTTCGCCACGGCGTGCGGCATCCAGCACCACGCCGCCACCGAAGCAGTAGCCGATGGCGGCGATTTTCTGCGGGTTGGTCTCGGGCTGTTTCTTCAGCTGCTCGACCCCGGCGTCAAAGCGCTTGGCGGAGGCTGCAGCATCGGCCGTGGCGGCCTGCATGAAGGCCATGGCGTCTTTCGGGTGCTCGGTGTTCTTGCCTTCGCCATACATGTCGATGGCCATGGCGCTGTAGCCCAGCACGGCCAGATCGCGGGCGCGGCGCTTGGCGTAGTCGTTCAGGCCCCACCATTCATGCACCACCACGATGCCGGGACGCGGCCCCTTGATGGCGTCGTCGTAGGCGTAGTAGCCGACCAATTTGGTGCCGTCAGGGCCTTGGTAATCAATGGTGCGGGTTTGCACTTCTGCTTGAGCAAGGCCAGCCAGGCACATGAGGGCGAAGGCGATCAGATAACGCATGTTCTTCTCCTTTTATCGAGGGCTCGTCTCGCGTTGAGCCTAGACGATTGTGCCGTACAGGTTCCGACCCCGTGCGGTACCTATGTGTTCAGCTCAGGTTCAGAGGGTGTTCAGGAGGGGTTCAGCGCCTGCTGCGTATTCTCGGTGCCGTACCCAACAAGGCGCCTGGCGCCGGAGGACCTGCACATGCTGGCGATCAACAAGTTTATTCTGGCTCTGGCTTTTCTGGGGGGCAGCGCCGCCGCTCAGGCCACTGAGGGCAACACCGACGTCGCGCGCGTCGACCTGGCCCGCAACAGTAAAAAACTCTCGGGAATAATGATGTCGAGCACGGCTAAACTGTCCGTGGCTGCGCCTGCGATGAGCGCTGCCTATGCCTCGCAATCGACTAGCCTGAGCGAGGGTCCCGACAATTACTTGCCTGTGCACCACCGGTTGTAAGCCGTCAGTTCAAGGATCACCAATCGAGAGGTATGTCTGTGCTTGGGAGAGCGTCATGAAACTGCTGGTTGTCGAAGATGAAGCCCTGTTGCGTCATCACTTGCAGACCCGTCTGACCGAAAGCGGTCATGTGGTCGAAGCGGTGGGCAACGCCGATGAGGCGCTGTATCAGGTCGGGCAGTTCAATCATGATCTGGCGATCATCGATCTGGGCCTGCCGGGCATGGGCGGTCTGGACCTGATTCGTCAGCTGCGCGCCCAGAACAAGGCGTTTCCGATCCTGATCCTCACTGCTCGCGGCAACTGGCAGGACAAGGTCGAAGGGCTCGCCGCCGGTGCCGACGACTATGTGGTCAAGCCGTTTCAGTTCGAAGAGCTGCAGGCTCGGCTCAATGCGTTGCTGCGTCGCTCCAGCGGCTTTACCCAGTCGACCATCAATGCCGGGCCGCTGACCCTGGACATCAACCGCAAACAGGCGTCGCTGGACGAACAGCCGCTGGCGCTGACCGCCTACGAATATCGGATTCTCGAATACCTTATGCGCCACCACCAGCAAGTGGTGCCCAAAGAACGCCTGATGGAGCAGCTGTACCCGGACGACGACGAGCGTGATCCGAACGTGATCGAAGTGCTGGTCGGTCGCCTGCGGCGCAAGCTGGAAGGCCCGGACGGTTTCAAGCCCATCGATACCGTGCGCGGTCTGGGCTACCTGTTCACTGAGCGCTGCCGATGATTCGATCGCTGCGCGTGCGACTGATGCTGGCCGCCGCGACTCTAGCGGTCATCTTCATGCTGCTGATGCTGCCTGCCCTGCAGAGCGCATTCAGTCTGGCGCTGGAAAGCTCGATCGAAAAACGCCTGGCCTCGGATGTCACCACGCTGATCTCCGCCGCGCGCGTCGAGGACGACCGGCTGTTGATGCCGACGCTCTTGCCCGGCGAGCAATTCAGCCTGCCCGACAGCCGCCTGCTGGGCTACATCTACAACCGCACCGGCAAGCTGGTGTGGCGTTCACGGGCCACCGAGGACGAAAACATCGAGTACCAGCCGCGCTATGACGGGCTGGGCGCCGAATTCGCCAAGATTCGCCAGCCCGACGGCGAGGAGTTCTTCGTCTACGACGTCGAGGTCAAGTTGCTGGGCGGGCGCAATGCGGCATTCAGCATCGTCGCCGTGCAACCGGTGCGCGAGTATCAGGAAACCATCTCGGGCCTGCGCGAAAAGCTCTATCTGGGCTTCGGCGGGGCCTTGCTGGTCTTGCTGGTGCTGCTGTGGGGCGGCCTGACCTGGAGTTTGCGTTCGTTGCGCGGCATGAGTCAGGAACTCGACCAGGTGGAAGTCGGCTCGCGGGAAAGCCTCAGCGAGAACCACCCCAGCGAACTGCTGCGTCTGACCGACTCGCTCAACCGCCTGCTGCGCAGCGAGCGTGAACAGCGCAGCCGCTATCGCGACTCGCTGGGTGATCTGGCCCACAGCCTGAAGACTCCGCTGGCCGTCCTGCAAGGCGTCAGCGAGAAGATCGCCAAGCGTCCTGAAGACCTTGAGCAGGCGCGGATTCTGCAGTCGCAGATCGAACGCATGAGCCAGCAGATCGGCTATCAGTTGCAGCGCGCCAGCCTGCGCAAGAGCGGCCTGGTGCGTCATCACGTGTCGCTCAAGCCGGTGGTCGAGAGCCTGTGCAACACCCTGGAAAAGGTCTATCGCGACAAACGCGTGGGCGTCACTTTCGATCTGCCGGACGACTGTCAGGTGCAGATGGAGGAGGGCGCGCTGCTGGAGATGCTCGGCAACCTGTTGGAAAACGCCTACCGGCTGTGCCTGAGCGAGGTTCGTGTCACCTGGCGGCCTTCGATGATGGGCGATGAGCTGTGCATCGAAGACGACGGTCCCGGCGTACCCCAGAGCCAGCGCGCGCGGATTTTGGAACGCGGTGAACGCCTGGACCGACAGAACCCGGGGCAGGGCATCGGGCTTGCGGTGGTCAAGGACATTATCGAAAGTTACGGCGCGCAGCTGACCCTGGGGGATTCGGAATTGGGTGGGGCGGCGTTCAGGATTCAGTTTGCGATCTAGTTCCCACTGATCCACCGCGCCCCCCTGTAGGAGCAGTCGGAGGTTACGACGGCTGCGAACGCGCTGCGTCAGATATCGATGGTGTGTCAGATACACCGCTTTCGCGGCAGTCGCACAGCTCCGGCAGCGCCTACAGGTGCGATGTCTGACTCAGAGTCTTGAATGGCTCCGGGATCTCTTGCGCATCAATTCCCCTGCGCCCGATACGCCCCCGGCGTCAGTCCTGTCCACTTCTTGAACGCGCGATGAAACGCCGAAGGCTCGGAAAACCCCAGCTCTTCGGCGATCAGCTGCAACGACAGGTCCGGCTGACCGAGGCGGTAAATCGCCATGTCGCGGCGCAGCTCATCCTTGAGGCCCTGAAAACTGGTGCCCTCTTCACGCAAATGACGGCGCAGGGTCTGCGGGCTGATGTGCAGGTGCTCGGCCACGGTGTCCAGATCCGGCCAGCGCTGGCAGTCGCGGCTGAGCAAGCGTCGTAGCTGGCTGCTCAGGCTGTCGCCCTCGTCCGGGCGTGCCAGCAGATCGGCGGGGGAGCGTTCGAGGAAGCGCTTGAGGGTGCGCTCGTCCTGCAACAGCGGCAGGTCCAGGTAGCGGCTGTGAAAGGTCAGCGCCGTCAGCCCGGCGTCAAACTGCATCGGACAATAGAACAGCAGGTCGTATTCAGCGCTATGGACGGGCTTGGCGTAGGCGAACGTGGCCTGTTCCAGACGAATGCGCTGGCCGATCAGCCAACTGGCCAGGCGATGCCAGATCACCAGCAACGACTCGCTGAGAAAATGCATCGGGTCGCGCAGGGTTGAGTCATCCAGACACAACCTTACCCATTCTCCCTCGCGCTGCAGACTCAAGCGTGGAGCATCGGGAAACAACCCATAGAACATAAAGCCGCGCTGCAACGCTTTGTCCAGCGTGCGGCAGTGGATCAGCGCATGGCACATCATCGCGAAGGTGCCGCGCTTGCTCGGTACCAGACCAAAGCCCATGTATTCGTCGTCCAGCGCCCGCCACACCAATTGAATCAGGCGCGCGAACTGCTCCGGTGCGATGCGCGCCCGAGGCTCGTTGAGCCATTGCGGCTGAATACCCGCCTGCTCAAGGATCGGCAGGCAATCGAGCTCGTAGCGCTGGGCACCTGACAGCACGGCACGGGCGAAGTGGCTGGCGATGGTTCGATGGCGCATGACGGACTCGATGACGGCTGACGCCGGAAAGTGGGCCGATGGTAGGCAGCGATGCCGCAGGCCACAAGGCGGATAACCGCCAATGCGCGGGTTGTTTTGTCGGGAATGGGCGGAAATCCGCCATCACGGATGCCGATTTTTAGCTAACGTTAACCAGGCAGTCCATGCCGTTCGGGGCTTTCAGCGAATTTTCAGATACTGGCACGGTGCTTGCGATAGAGGGTGTAGAGGTCTGCCGCGCGCAGCTCGACAACAACAAATCCCTCCGAGCAGGAGGGTTCGCACTTTAGGCATCGGTGCATCAGGCATGATTCAGGCCGAAGCTCTTGAGGAAACTGCAATGACGACTCGTCAGCCATTCTATAAATCCCTGTACGTTCAGGTGATCGTTGCAATCATCATCGGTATTGCACTGGGTCACTGGTATCCCGAAACCGCTGTTCAGCTCAAACCCTTTGGTGACGCGTTCATCAAACTGATCAAAATGGTCATTGCCCCTATCATCTTCTGCACCGTGGTCAGCGGCATCGCTGGTATGCAGAGCATGAAATCCGTGGGTAAGACCGGCGGCTACGCGCTGCTGTACTTCGAAATCGTCTCGACCATCTCGCTGCTGATCGGTCTGGTTGTGGTCAACGTGGTTCAGCCTGGCGCGGGCATGCACATCGACCCGGCCACTCTGGATGCTTCGAAAATCGCTTCTTACGTGACCGCGAGTAAGGATCAGACTGTCGTCAACTTCCTGCTCAACGTGATTCCGGGCACCATCGTCGGCGCTTTCGCCAACGGCGACATCCTGCAAGTGCTGATGTTCTCGGTAATCTTCGGCTTCGCCCTGCATCGCCTGGGCGCCTACGGCAAGCCGGTGCTGGACTTCATTGATCGCTTCGCCCATGTCATGTTCAACATCATCAACATGATCATGAAGCTGGCGCCGATCGGTGCGCTGGGCGCCATGGCCTTCACCATCGGTGCTTACGGCGTGAGCTCCCTGGTGCAACTGGGCCAGCTGATGCTGTGCTTCTACATCACCTGTATCCTGTTCGTACTGGTGGTGCTGGGCGCCATCGCTCGCGCTCACGGCTTCAGCGTGCTGAAACTGATCAAGTACATCCGCGAAGAACTGCTGATCGTGCTGGGCACTTCCTCGTCTGAATCGGCTCTGCCGCGCATGCTGATCAAGATGGAGCGTCTGGGCGCGAAGAAATCCGTCGTGGGTCTGGTGATCCCGACCGGTTACTCGTTCAACCTGGACGGCACCTCGATCTACCTGACCATGGCCGCCGTGTTCATCGCTCAGGCGACCGACACCCACATGGACATCACCCACCAGATCACCCTGCTGGCCGTTCTGTTGCTGTCCTCCAAGGGCGCTGCAGGCGTGACCGGTTCGGGCTTCATCGTGCTGGCGGCGACCCTGTCGGCCGTCGGTCACCTGCCGGTGGCCGGTCTGGCGCTGATCTTGGGTATCGACCGCTTCATGTCCGAAGCTCGCGCGCTGACCAACCTGGTCGGTAACGCGGTTGCCACCCTGGTTGTGGCCAAGTGGGTCAAAGAGCTGGACGTGCCGCAGATGCAGGCCGAACTGGCTTCCGGTGGTCGCGCCATCGAAGAAAACCGTCCACAGGACGACCTGGGCGTAGCCGAAGGCCCTGCGCAGGTAGGCCGTTCGTAATCGGTTAGCCTTGCGCTGAAATGAAAAGCCCGTCCACGGGAAACCGGGGCGGGTTTTTTGTTGCCCGTACAACCAGCACGTTCCCGGGGGCGATGATCGATCTCACGTGACGCACATCCCCTGTGGGAGCGAATTCATTCGCGATGGGCCGGAACATTCGATAGAGATGTTTCGGTTGATAATCCGCATCGCGAATGAATTCGCTCCCACAGGGTTTGCTTGCATAGGGGTAAACTCGTTGCCCCAATGAATGCACCGACTTACGCTGTGCCACATCACTGATGCCCAGGGAAGCTCGCATGCACGGTCCGCTGTCATCGCTCAAAGTCCTCGATTTCTCCACACTTCTGCCCGGTCCCTTCGCCTCGCTGCTGCTGGCCGACATGGGCGCCGACGTGCTGCGCATCGAATCACCGACCCGGCTGGACCTGCTGCGGGTGCTGCCGCCTCACGATCAGGGCGTATCGGCGAGCCATGCCTACCTCAATCGCAACAAGCGCAGCTTGGCGCTGGACCTCAAGCAGCCTGAAGCGGTGGAGGTGGTCAAACGGTTGGTGGCCGATTACGACATCGTGCTGGAGCAGTTCCGCCCAGGCGTCATGGAACGGCTGGGGCTGGGCTATGAGGCGCTCAAAGCGATCAATCCGAAGCTGATCTACGTCGCCATCACCGGTTATGGCCAGACAGGGCCCTATCGCGAGCGGGCCGGACACGACATCAACTATCTGGCGCTGGCGGGGCTGGCCAGCCACACAGGGCGCAAGGACAGCGGCCCGTTGCCCCTGAGCGTGCAAGTGGCGGACGTCGCCGGAGGCTCGCTGCACGGAGTGATTGGGCTATTGGCGGCGGTGATTGCGCGGCAGCAGACGGGCGGGGGGCAGTTTGTCGACATCAGCATGACCGACTGCGCTTTCAGTCTGAACGCCCTGGCCGGCGCAGGCGCGTTGGCCGCAGGCGTCGAGCCGCAGCCCGAAGGCCATATGCTCAACGGCGGCAGTTTTTATGATTACTACCGCAGTCGTGACGGCCGCTGGTTTTCCGTCGGCAGCCTGGAACCGGCGTTCATGCAGACGCTGTGCAAGGCGTTGGGCAGACCAGAACTGGCGAAACTCGGTTTATCCCCCGAGCCGGTGGATCATCTGGCCCTTAAACGGGAATTGCAGATCGAATTCGAGCGACGCGGCTTTGACGAACTTGAGCCGATCTTCGCAGGGGTAGACGCGTGCGTAGAGCCGGTGTTGGGTTTTTCCGAAGCCGTTCAGCACCCCCAGTTGCAAGCGCGTCAGGTCGTCACTCAGGTGCCCCGCGGCGACGGCACTTCGCAGCCGCAGATGGCCTGTGCGGTGAAGTTTTCCGAAGGCTTGCCCGCGCCCAGGCACATTGGCGTCTCGGTGGGCGCGCACAGCGATCAGGTGTTGCGGGAGGCGGGGTTCAGCGAGCAGGAAATAAGCGTGTTGCGCAAAGCGGGTGCCGTGGCGTGACGGTCATTCCACCCGCGTCTCGCCACTGAACACCAGAATCTCCCGGCAGCGACGGCACAGGTAACGGCGTCCCTTGCGCACCAGCTTGTGCCGCTGCAGCGAGAACGGGAAATCGCTCCCGGGGCAGGGGCAACGGTAGATGTAGCGGGTCACGCTGCGACGCTGGATTTCATAGGTGTGGCAGCGGTTGGGCGGCAGTTCGTACACGCCGCGCATGATCAGCTGCCACTCCTCGCCGTGGGGTTGGATGGTGTCGCCGAACAGTTGATGGGCCACCAGGTGCGCGACTTCATGGGCCACGGTCTGGCGCAGGAAATCGTCGGCGTTTTCCCGATACAGCTGAGGATTGAAGCGCAGCAGGTTTTCGTGCAAATGCGCGACACCGGCCTTCTGGCCGCGTAGCTTGAGGCTGACGACAGGGCGTTTGAAACGGCGTTTGAAAAAATCTTCGGCTTGTTGGTAACAGGATTCGACGCGGGAATTGAGTTGCTCGAGCATGCTTCATCGGTCTCCAGAGGAGGCGAGTATGCCGCAAAGCGTGGGCAGGCCGAAAACTCAAGCTGCCGAATGGTCGTGAATTTGCCGCAAATCCCTGTAGCAGCACGGCTTGCCGGCGTGCGCATACCTGTGGGAGCGAATGTATTCGCGAGACGATTTTACATCCGACAAAAATCCATCGAATGTACCGGCCTCTCGCGAATGAATTCGCTCCCACAGGTATCGTGCTCCAGCAGTAGAAGGGCCAAACCCGGTCAATTGGTGTACTCAGGCCCCACGCCGACTCCCCACAGCACCACGGTAAACGCCATGATCGCCACCAGCACCACCAAACCCACCGCCAGCACCGAGCTTGAGAACATGAAGCCCTCGTCCGGGTGGATGTTCATGAACACCGGCAACCCTCCATACAGCAGATACACCGTGTAGCAGACCGCCGCCAGGCCCACCATCATGCCCAGCCACATGTGCGGATAGAGCGCGGCCAGGCCGCCGATGAACAAAGGGGTTGCGGTGTAAGTGGCAAAGGCCACGCAGCGCGCAAGGCTTGGGCTGGCGTCGTAGGTGCGGGCCATCCAGTGAATGAAACCGCCCATCACGCCCACCCCGGCGAGCATGGCAATGTAAGACATGAAGGTCATCCAGATCGCGCTCTCGCTGGTCAGCATGACCGGCGCGCGGCTGCCGATGACCCAGCCGACCTGGGTCGTGCCGATGTAGGCGGACACCGCAGGAATCGCGGCCAGTATCAGCGTGTGGGTGAGGTACATGTGGCTGATGCTTTCTTCTTGTTCGCCACGTATCTGTTGCCATTCCTGATCGGGGTGCGTGAAAAGCCCTAAAACGTGATGGATCATGCTCTTTACTCCTCATGATGAAACCCGTCGCGCCTGAAGGCCTGATGCCGCCAGGGCAAGGTCACACTCTCTGCAAGGAAAACGGCTGCGACCTCACCGGCAGTATAGAAAGCTCAAAGCCCCGAAAACCGTGGGCTTTAGAGTGATTGGCGCATTCAAGTGCGCTGCTAATAGCAGAAGGTGATCAAAGGGATGAGCAGGCATTACCAGGCGTAACGTTTATGCGTAAAATACCGCCCCTTTCCTCAAGTCACAGCGAGCGGACACCAGCGCCATGGGCACCCTTTCAGTCAATCAGAACAAACTGCAAAAGCGTCTGCGCAGGCTCGCAGGCGAAGCGGTGGCCGATTTCAACATGATTGAAGAGGGCGATAAGGTGATGGTCTGCCTGTCCGGCGGCAAGGACAGCTACACCATGCTCGACGTGCTGCTGCACCTGCAGAAGGTCGCGCCGATCCAGTTCTCCATCGTGGCAGTGAACATGGACCAGAAACAGCCAGGCTTCCCTGAGCATGTGCTGCCTGCGTACCTCAAAGAGCTGGGCGTGGAGTACCACATCGTCGAGAAAGACACCTACTCGGTGGTCAAGGAGCTCATTCCAGAGGGCAAGACCACCTGCTCGCTGTGTTCGCGCCTGCGTCGCGGCACGCTGTACACCTTCGCCGATGAAATCGGCGCGACCAAGATGGCGTTGGGTCACCACCGCGACGACATCGTCGAAACCTTCTTCCTGAACATGTTCTTCAACGGCACGATCAAGGCCATGCCGCCGAAGCTGCGCGCCGATGATGGCCGCAACGTGGTGATTCGTCCGCTGGCCTACTGCGCCGAGAAGGACATCCAGGCGTACTCGAACATGAAGCAGTTCCCGATCATCCCGTGCAACCTGTGCGGCTCGCAGGAAAACCTGCAGCGTCAGGTGGTCAAGGACATGCTCCAGGAATGGGACCGCAAGACCCCGGGCCGTTCGGAAATGATCTTCCGCAGCCTGCAGAACGTGGTGCCGTCGCAACTGGCGGACCGCAACCTGTTCGACTTCACCAGCCTGAAAATCGACGAAACCGCAGCGTCGCGGTTCGTGAATGTGGTGAATATATAAGCAGCAACACATATCCCCGTGGCAGCGAATTCATTCGCGAGAGGTCGGTACAGCCGATGGAGATGTATCGGATGATATTCCGCATCGCGAATAAATTCGCCCCCACAGAGTTGGTTGGTGTCGGTCTGTGAGGTCTTAAAGCCCCACATCCGGCAACACCGGCTTGTTCGCCAACGCGGTCTTCATCAGTTTTTCCACGTACTCCCGATCGCTGTCCGGCAGCGCCAGGCGGGGTGGGCGGGTGAGGGCGCTGCCGCGTTGCATGATCGCTTCGCACAGCTTGATGCACTGCACCAGGTCCGGACGCGCATCCAGGTGCAGCAGTGGCATGAACCACTCATAAAGCGCCATCGCCTCAGCGAAACGCCCAGCCTTGGCCAGGCGAAACAGGGTTTCGCCCTCTTTCGGGAAGGCGTTGGACATGCCCGACACCCAGCCCACGGCGCCCACGGCCACGCTCTCCACCAGCACGTCATCGAGCCCGGCGAACAGCACGAAGCGGTCGCCTACTTCGTTACGCACGTCAATGAAGCGGTTGGTGTTACCCGAGGAGTCCTTGAAGCAAACGATGTTGTCGCAGTCGGCCAGGGAAATCAGGATATCCGGCGTCACGTCGTTCTTATAAATGGGCGGATTGTTGTACACCATCATCGGCAGGTCGCAAGCCGCCGCGACGGTGCGAAAATGCGCGGCGGTCTCGAAAGGCTTCGAGGAATACACCAGCGCCGGCATCAGCATGATCCCGTCGGCCCCGGCCTTCTGCACGTCTTTGGCCACGAGGCTGGCGTTGGCGCTGGTGAACTCGGCGATCCCGGAAATCACCGGCACCCGACCCGCCGACGCGTCTTTCGCGGCTTCCACCAAGCTGATTTTTTCCGACACGCTCAACGACGTGTTCTCACCCACGGTGCCGCAAATCACCAAACCCGACACGCCATCGCGCACCAGGTTGGAAATGACTTGGTGCGTGGCTTCCAGGTTAAGGGAAAAGTCTTCATTGAATTGGGTGGTAACGGCAGGGAAAACCCCGCTCCAGGACACGGACTGGCTCATGAGTGACTCCTTTCGTGCACGAATGTATTTCGTATACGTTTTGGTTTGGGCGTAAAACGCCCGGTTAAGATTGGTTGAAGCCGGGCGTTGCTTTTATCTAAAGCTTGAGGCCCACCGGCCAGGTATCGGTCAACTTGTACCCCTCTGGCCATGGATCGCTCGGGTCGAGCATGTGTTGATGAGTCCCGGTGATCCACGCGCGCCCGGAAAGGCTTGGCACGATCGCAGGCCGCCCGGCCACTTCGGTTGCGCTCTGAATCTTGCAGTGGAACTCCGATCCGATGATCGAGCGGCCGATGAAGCGCTCGCCGACCTTCAACTGACCCTTGGCATGCAGTACCGCCAGGCGCGCCGAGCAGCCGGTGCCGCAGGGCGAGCGGTCGATCTTGCCGGGGCGAATGACCACGGCGTTGGCGGCATTGGCCACGCCGCCGTCGTAGTTCACCGGCGCGGCAATCTGGCAGAAGGAAATGTGGTTCCAGTCCTTGTTCAGCGGGTGGGTGAAACCCAGTTGTTCATTGGCCGCCTGGGTGATTTTCAGGCCGGTTTCCACCAGATCCTTCGCCTCATCGGCGGTCAGCGAAAAGCCCAGCCTGGTCGAGTCGACAATCGCGAAGCTGTCGCCGCCATAGGCGGTGTCGACCTGAATCGAACCCAGCCCCGGCACTTCGATCCACACGTCCAGCTGATCGGCGAACGAGGGGTGATTGTGCACCTCGACGCTCTGTACCTTGCCATCACGGCATTGGGCGATGGCTTCGATCAGGCCCCCCGGCGCCTCCAGAATCAGTCGGGTCTCAGGCTCGGTCATGGGCAAAATCCCGCTGTCCAGCAGCACTGTCGCGACGCACAGCGAGTTGGAGCCGGACATGGGCGGCACGTCGGCGGGCTCCATGATGATCCAGCCTATCTGCGCCTTCGGGTTCTTCGGCGGCACCAACAGGTTGACGTGACGGAACACCCCGCCGCGCGGTTCGTTGAGCATGAAATTGCGCAGCACGTTGTCCTTCTCGATCCAGCGCGACTGCTCCCAGATCGTATCCCCCGGCGGCGGCGCAACCCCGCCGACAATCACATCGCCGACTTCACCTTCGGCGTGACAGCTGACTACGTGAATCACTTTCGATGAGCGCATGCGTTAAAGCCCTCCTTTAAAACGCGGTTTGTCTGACGGAGCAGCGTGTCCCTGTGGGAGCGAATTCATTCGCGAAAACTGGCAGAGGGCGACATTTTTGTGTCGGCTGCACCGGCCTCTCGCGAATGAATTCGCTCCCACTGTTTTGATCTCTACAGGCCTGGACCTTCCAGTCAGGCTCCACGGATCTGATCCTCACAGGCCGCAGATCCTTCAATTGATCGACCGCAAGAAATCCGCCGTCTCGGGCCGTTGCGGGTTACCGATGACCTGATCCGGCGTACCGATCTCATGCACCAGGCCGTTACGGAAAAACGCCACCCGGTCCGACACATCGCGAGCGAAACGGATCTCGTGGTTCACCAGAATCATGGTCATGCCGTCTTCGGCGAGCATGCGCATGGTGTCCAGCACTTCTCCCACCAGTTGCGGGTCGAGGGCGGAAGTGGCCTCGTCGAACAGCATGTAGTTGGGCGACATCGCCAGCGCCCGGGCAATCGCCATGCGCTGCTGCTGACCACCGGAAAGCTTGCCGGGGAAGACCTTGAGCTTGTCGCCCAGCCCCACGTGTTGCAGTTGCTTGACCGCCAGCGCCTCGGCTTCTTCCTTGCTTTTGCCCAGCACGGTACGCGGGGCGAGCATCACGTTTTCCAGCACGGTCAGGTGCGGAAAGGCGTTCCACTGCTGAAAGACGATGCCGATCTTCTGCCGCAGCTTGTTGATGTCGGTGCTCTTGGCGTGCACTTCGGTGCCGTCGACGCGGATGCTGCCGCTCTTGATCGACTCCAGGCCGTTGATGCACATCAGCAGCGTCGACTTGCCCGAGCCCGACCCGCCGATGATCGACACCACTTCGCCTTTCTGTACCTGCAGGCTCACGCCCTTGATCACTTCAAGCTCGCCGAATGATTTGTGTACGTTGTCGATCTCAATCATTTTCCTGCCACCTTGTTTCCAGTCGGGCACCCAGACGGGCGATCACCAGACTCATGACGTAGTAAATGAGGCCTGCGATGCACAGCACCAGCAGCGGTTCCTGGATGCGGGTCACGATGGTTTGCGAGGCGCGCAGCAGCTCGACGATGCCGATCCACATCACCAGCGCCGTGTCTTTCATCACCGAGAGCAACAGGTTGACCCAGCCCGGAAAGGCCACGCGGGTCGCCATCGGCATGACGATCTGGCGCAGGTCCTGCCAGTAACTCAGGCCCAGCGAGCGACTGGCGCGGCGCAGGTTGAGCGGCACCGAGAGCACGCCGCTGCGAACGATTTCGGTGCAGTACGCGGTCACGTACAGGCCGAGCACGATGCAGGCCACGGTGAAGGCGCTCCAGTTCAGCCCGGCGATGCTTTTCAGCGCGTTGAACAACACGAACTGAATCAGCAACGGCACGCTGCGAAACACGTCGAGCAGCCAGGCCAGCGGGATCGTGCTGCGCGGCAACAGCGCCCGAGCCATGCCGCAGACCACCCCGGCCAGGGTGCCGATGATCATCGAGACGACGGTCAGCAAAAGGGTGACCCACGCCCCTTGGAGCATGAACTGCAGGTCGCCCCAGCTGAATGTGCTGTTGAACATCTACCCCTCCTTAATACCGGAACAGACGCCACGACAGCAGCCGCGCCACGGCCACGATCAGTTTGGCGATCAGGTAATACAGCACCGCCGCAATCGCGAAGAACTCGAAGGTGCGGAAGGTCTTGACGTTGTAGTCCTGAGTCACGCCGGTGAGGTCGTTGTTCAGGCCGACGATCACGCCCATGGACGTCATCAGCACGGCCCAGACCATCTGGTTGGTCAGCGGATAGAAGACGATGCGCAGCAATTGCGGAATGACGATCAGGCGGTACGCCTGAGGTGCGCTCATGCCCAGTGAGCGGGCGGCACGCAATTGGGTGTCGGGCACGGCCTTGAGACCGCCGCGAAAGTTTTCCGCCAGATACCCTGCGTTGTTGAGGGTAATCCCCGCCAGCAGTGCGACCCAAGAACTCACGTGCAGGCCGAACGAGCCCAGGCCGAAGTAGAGGATGTACACCTGAAACAGCGAAGGGGTGTTACGCGCAATCGAAATCCAGGTGGCCGCAAAGCCCCGGAAAACCGGGTTTTTGCCCTGACGCATGAACACCAGAAACAGCGCGATGATGACCCCGAGGATCATCGACAGCGCAGCGGTCTGGAAGGTGACGACAGCGCCATCGAGCATGTCCGGCAGGGCCTTGAACGCGGCGCGCCAGTGAAAGTTGTAATCAAACATGCACCAGGGCCTCCGCGCGTTCGGCGGCCTGCAGCCACTGCGGCAAGCGCCCGCTGGCCATGCCCGTGCAAGCGCTTTCGACGCATTCGGCAAGGCTTGCAAAATGCACCCGACGCCCCACCAGGCCCGGCGCGTAGTGCGCGTATTTGCCGGAATTGGTCATCAGGTTGCGCGCCTTTGGCGGAATCACTGGCTCGCCGAGCATGCACCAGCAGGTGTCGGTGACGAACTGCACGCCAAAGGTTTCCAGTGTCGCGACATGGCCCGCCTGTTGTGCGCGCTCCAGCGTCGCGCGGCCACAGGTGATGACCACGGCGATGCTGTCCAGCTTGCGCAGACCCTCGCAGAGGCGGGCGAGGGTTGCGCATTCGCTGAGGGAAAAGTGCGGATTACCCAGCGTCACCGCATCCACCTCGGGGCTTTGCGCGCTGTTCAGCTCACGCCAGCTGTGCAGCAGGTCGAGGGCGTTGATGCTGATCGTCTTGGCTGGCGGATGTCCGCCAAGGGCCAGTTCAGCAGTGGTCGCCTCAGGGGTGACGCCTGCGATATGAAACATCGGTGCTGCCGAGGTGGTGGCGAACGCTGCACCAAAGGCTTTGAGGTCATCGAGGGTCGGGCCCTTGTGTTCAAGGCCGCAAACCACAGGAATGTCGGCGCCGCAGAGCAGGCCGACGTGATAGCCCAGCAGCGGGTAGAAACTGTCGTCCAGCGCGCCGACCTCGGGCACCTCGATGCGCAGCGTGGCCAGCCGTTGTTGCGTCAGGTGACAGCCGATCGTCGGCGCACGGCCGGTGAGGGCGATGCAGATGTCGAGGTAATCCGGGTACTTCAGGGTGCGCGCGCCGATCACGCTGTTGGCGTAGACCACCGCGTTGGATTCGGCCCAGACGATCTGCTCGCCCAGCTCCGGCGCGCTGTCGAGCAGGTAGGGGGCGCAGGTGAAACTGACCCGTGCACCCATGTCCAGATAGGCATCGCCCAACTGGCTTGAGGGCTCGCCCAGCGCGGGGTCCACGCCCAGTTCGCGCCAGCGGCGTTTGTCCACGGAAATGGAATTGAGGGTGGTCGGCACGCGGACTTTCGCGTCCCAGTCCACCAGTTGCCGAGCGAAGCGCAGGCTGGCGGGGCCGGTGTAGATGCAGCCGTCGATGTGCGCCTGGGTGATGTCCAGCAACTCGGTGGCGCCTTGCAACTCGGCCATGCGCAGGATGATGCCCATCGCCACCTGAGCCGCTTTGCCATAGGCGCCGTCGAGAAAGGCCTGGTCCATCTCGGTGAGGGTGATGGCGTGGCTCACGCGGCTGGCGTGGCGTGGCAATTGAGCGGGAAGGGCAGGCGGTGCGCTGTCGAATGGGGTGACACAGTGGTCTTCCACCCGCAGGAATTTCACCTCGCGCAATGCGGCGAAACCCGCTTCGCCAAGGCTGATGACCGGGATCGAATGCCCGAACATCTGCTCGGCGATCAGAACGCCAAGGGTGAGGATGTCCTCGACCCGTTCGAAAACCAGTGCCGCGGGTGCGTGGCCGTTGAGGATGAGTTCGAGCAACACGCTGCTGCCTGTGCACGAGCCGCGTCCGCTGGGGATCGCCAGCACGCGACCGGTAATGATCTGGCCGCTGAGGGGGTGATGGCGGTCGATCACCTCGCCGGTGAACGGCTCCACGCCGCCCCAGAAACTCAAGGCCATATCGGCGTACAACAACTCGCCCTGAGCACTGCCAGCGACCAGGCAACGCCCGTTCAAAGAGACTTCAGACATCGTGGGTTCCTACACAAGGGTGGGTCACCGGAGTATTGCGGCGAATCATCAACCTGTGGGAGCAAATTCATTCGCGAAAAAGGGCACGGGCACTATTTCTGTGTCGGATGTACCGGCCCGTCGCGAATGAATTCGCTCCCACAGGTCCAAAAAGATCGCCTCGATCAGTAATAAACCCCCGGCACCGTCAAGTTCGCAGGCTTGATCTCGTCGCCCACCCACTTCTTCCACAGCTCGTCATAGCGACCGGTGCGCACTTGCTGGTTGACGAACAGGTTCAGGTAATGGATCAGACCGTACTCGTTGCGCTTGGCTGCCAGCGACACGTAGTCGATGACATAGGGCGCGTTGCCCGCGACCTTCAGGCCCTTGTATTTGCCGGACTTGAGGGTCGCCGCCGCCACGGTGTTGGTCACCACGGTCGCATCGATATGGCCTTGGGCGACTGCCAGGATGGTGTCGTTCTGGGTCTGGTAGGCGCGGAAGGTCCCGCTGCCCCAGGCCTTCTGGTCTTTCTCCAGGGCGATGGCTTCGTAAGTGCCGCTGGTGTTACCGACGTTCTTGCCCTTGAGGTCTTCGTACTGGGTGATGCCGGTGTTATCGCGGGTCAGCACCACCATCTGGAACGCGAAATAGGGAATGGTCATGGCCACGGTCTTGGCGCGTTCTAGGGTGTCGGAGGTCGAGGCCACGATCACGTCGGCACGCCCGGACACCAGCGCCGGAATACGATCCGGGAACGGCGTTTCCACCACCTCGGCGGTCACCCCCAGCACCTTCGCCAGGTCATTGCAGTAATCGACGTCGAATCCGACCGGGTTGTTCTTGTCATCGCGCGAGCCCATCGGCGGGAAGTCCAGCGTGACCGCGCAGCGCAGTTTGCCGGAGTCGATGATGTCATCGAGCTTGTCGGCAAAGGCGGCGTTGATAAAGGACGAGCTCATGACGGCGAGGAGGGCTACTGCAACAGCATGCTTTTTCATAGATGCCTCGATGGATGCAAGTAAGAGAACGGCCGGATAAGTAATTTCGTATACGATATTTTCTATGCATGGGTCGTGCCTGTTTTGTCACGACGTTATTGGCGGTTTGCGATCAGTGAGTTACGCCAACCCTGCGCATTCAACGGGCAAAAACGGTGTTACATAAAGGAGCAAAAAACCTGGGTGTGCTTCATAGATGCACGTCCGTGTAGAGCCGCCTTTCATGTAGGTGACATGAGGCTCACCCCTGGGATTCGCGGTATTCACTCGGCGACACCCCGGTCAACGCGCGGAACTGGCGACTGAACGCGCTGTGATCGGTGTAGCCACACCGCAGCGCCACCTCGGTGATCGATAGCTCTTCGCGCAATAACCGCGACGCCTCACCCAGCCGCGCCTTGTGAATCATCTGCCGCGGCGTGAGCTGGAAAATGCGTTTGCAGTGCCGCTCCAGTTGCGCGATGGACAGTCCAGCGATGGCGGTCAGTTCGTGCAGGGTGATGGGCCGGGCGAAGTGCTCGCGAATGTAGGCGTCGACCTCGGCGAGCTTTTGGTAGGCGGGATGTGATTGCAGGATTTGCAGGTCTCGCGAGATACCTGCCAGCCCGATGATGATGCCCTGAGTGTCACACACGGCGATCTTGTGGGTCAGGCACCAGATCGGCTGATTGGCGTAATAAAGGTGCAGCTCCAGTTGATCGCTCAACTGCCTGCCATCGGCGAGCACGCGACGATCCTGGGCGATGTACAGCGGCCCGAAGCGCGCGGGGAACACGTCCTCGGCGGTGCGTCCCAACAGCTGACGCTTGTCCTTGAAGCCGCAGCGTTGCACCAGCGTCTGATTGACCATCGCGTAACGCGCCTGAGCGTCCTTGACGAAAAACACCACACCGGGAATCGCATCCAGCAACGGCGCGACCAGCTCCAGGCTGCTCAACAGCTGGTCGAGGTTACGCAGGGGCGAGGTGGGGATCAGGTCAATCATGTTCAAGGGGCAGGGGACCGTCGTTCAGGGACGAGGCCGATCATGCGGTATGAAAGCCCGTAATAGAAAGCGGCAGTTGGCGGGACGATTATTTCAAAGCCGACAGAGATCGGCTGTGGAAGCGAATTCATTCGCGAGACGGTTTGAGATCCGACATTGATCCATCGGATGTACCGGCCCATCGCGAATGAATTCGCTCGCACAGAAAGGGTGTACGGCTTAGCACCTCATCCGCCTTGTTACCTCAATGGCTGTCGGCTGTTTCATCCAGACACGCCAATGTCGCAATCCGCGTCGGGCTGAACGGTGGACGCAATAGCGGCGGCTCCCAGCCAAACAAGGTCTGCGCTGCCGTCGCGCAAATGCGCCCCTGACACGCGCCCATGCCGCAGCGGGTGTTGAGCTTGGCGGCGTTCCAACTGGCGTGTGCAGCGAGGTCCGCATACGCCACATCCTCACAGCGACACACCAGCGTGTCTGCCGTTGCCAGATGCTTCAGCGCAGGACTGAGGGCAAAGGCGCGGTTCAGCTGATCGGCAAACGCCTGCCAGCGTTCACGCTCAGGCCAAAGCGTTCGGGCCTGATCCCGTTGACCGATTGCAACCAATCCTGCGATTCGACCCTCCACCAGCGCCAGCTCACTGCCGCCGAAACCGGTGCATTCACCCGCAGCGAAATGATCGACGCGACTGCTGGCCTGCCACTCATCGACGACCACCGCTCGGGCTTCGATCCGACAGCCCAGCGCCGAGGCGATCTCGACATTGGGTACCAGGCTGAAGCCACAGGCCAGGCGATCACAGGGAATGTCCTCGATGCGCTCACCGACCTGAATCCGCACTGCTTGCAGCCGGTCCGAGCCCACGGCTGCGAGCACATGAGCGCGGGTTCGATAGGCGCCGCTCGCCAACTCAACCGCCTGCCTGGCCTTGTTCGGCCAGCGCCACAGTCGCGCTGCAAAACGGCTGACCGACGCCAGCGAAGCCTGCTCGGCAATGCGTACGATGTGGGCGCCGTGTTTTTTCGCGGTGTCTGCCGAGGCGAGCAGGAGAGGACCGCTGCCCGCGATCACGACCCGCTCGCCGGCCACAGGCAAGCCGCCCTTGATCAGTGCTTGCAAACCGCCCGCGCCCGTGACGCCGGGCAAGGTCCAGCCGGGGAAGGGCAGCAGCAATTCCCGCGCGCCGGTGCACAGGATCAACTGGTCGTAGCTCAGCGTCCAACCCCGTTCAGCGTCCTCAAGCAACAGCCGTTTAGGGCCTGCGAGGGCGACGACCTTGCAGGCGCTGTGCAGCTGAATATTGGCGTATTGCTCGACCTGAGCGCGCATCTCGGCGGCCTGCGCCGGGAGTTTCGCCCCCGGCCCGTCGCGCCAGATCTGCCCGCCGGGCAGCGGGTTGTCGTCGAGGATCGCAATGCGGATGTTACCCGGCGCCGCTGCCAGCGCCGCCGCCATGCCGGCTGGGCCTGCGCCGATGATCAGCAGGTCGACATGGGCGGTCATGGCTGGGTCTCCACCTGCATGCCGTCGCGGCAAAGGGTCTGGCAGGCCAGGCGGCGCAGGCCGTCGACGCTCACCCGGCATTCCTGACAGATGCCCATGCCGCACAACGGCGCGCGACGTTGACCGCTGACCGAGGTGCGGCTGCACCGGTCGCCGCAGGCCATCAACGCAGCGGCAACGGTGGTGCCTTGGGCACAGCGAAACGGCTGGCCGTCGATGCTCAATTCAGGCATGGGCGTGGGCTCCGATAAAACGCTGTGGCAGGTACGCATCCAGATGGGTTTGCAGCTCGACAGGCGGCGGGGTGCGAAGCAATTGCGCGGCCAATAGCTTCGCGGTGCCGGTGGCCGTGGTCACGCCCAGGCCTTCGTGGCCGACCGCGAGCCACAGACCGGGCTGATCGGGGTGTTCGCCCACCAGCGGCTGGCCGTCGGGGCTGGCCGAGCGAAAGCCGGTCCAGCTGCGGATGCCGTTCAGCTCGCCCAGGCCTGGCAAAAATTCCATCGCCCGACGCAGCATGCGCCCGAGCATTCTGGCGTCGATGGCCGGGTCGTGATCGTCGAACTGGCGCGACGAGCCGACGAACAACTGCCCAGTCGGACGCTGCTGCAGGTTGAACGCCACCGATGGCCCGTCACCCTTGTGGGCGTTGGTGATGTAGCCCAGCTCAACCAGCGTGTGGGCAATCTGCGTCGGATAGCGATCGGTGATTAGCAGGTGGCCTTTTTTGGCCTGCAACGGCAGCTCAGGGCACAGGTCTTTCGCGTAAATACCGTTGGCCAGCAGCACCGCATCGGCCTGCAACCATTGGCCATCGGCCAGACGCACGCGATTGCCCTCCACATTCAGCACTTCTGCTTTCTCCTGACGCACGCGCCCGGACTGACGCTGCAGCAACCAGCGCGCGGCGTTGGGCGCATAGATAATGCCGTCGCCGCTGACCTTCAGCGCGCCGAACAGACCGGGGCGCAGGGAAGGTTCGGCGAGGGCCAGGGCCTGGCCGCTGATCAGTTCACAACCCAGGCCGAATGCGCTCAGGGCTGCATGCTTGCGCTCGGCCTCGGCCATTTCTTCTGCGTTGCAGGCCAGCCACAGGGTGCCGTTGTTGCGCATGGCGCAGTTGTCTGGCAGTTGCGTCGCCAACTCGCGCCACAGCCGCACCGAATACTCACCCAGCGCCAGTTCGGCGGGGCTGTGGTCGAGCACCACCAGATGGCCCATGCCCGCGGCCGTTGCCGCAGGCCGCTGGCAGTCGAGTACCAGAACGCTGAGGCCGTGGCTCGCCAGTTCGTCCGCGCAGGCCGCACCGATGATGCCGCCGCCGATGATAATGACATCGGCTGCTGCGTCCGCAATCAAGAACGGATGCCCCAGGCGAACGGGTCTTCGTCGTCCAGCAAGAGCGTGGCTTCGGCGCTGATGTAGGCGCGGCCGCGAATGGTCGGAATGATCCGGTCGCCCATTTGCCGCTCGCCGTGTTGCCACTGAAAGCTGCCTTCGAACTGGCTGCCAATCACGCTGGCCTGCTGCCACAGCGCGCCGGGTTCGAGCTTGCCGTCGGCGGCCAGGCACGCCAGTTTCGCGCTGGTGCCGGTGCCGCAGGGTGAGCGGTCATAGGCCTTGCCGGGGCACAGCACGAAGTTGCGGCTGTCGGCCTGATCGTCATCGGCGAACAGCTCGATGTGATCGATCACGCCGCCGTCTTCGCCGCGAATGCCTTGGCTTTCCAGAGCCTGGCGCACCTTCCAGGTGTAATCGGTGAGGGCATCGAGGTTGTCGCCAGTAACGCTCAGGCCGTGGTCGGCGATCAGGAAGAACCAGTTGCCACCCCAAGCGATATCGCCGGTCACGTTGCCAAGGCCCGGCACGTCAACGATGAAGTTCTTGCGATAGCGATAGGACGGCACGTTGTTGACGCTGACCGAGCGATCCTCATGCAGAATCGCCTGAACCGTGCCCACCGGAGTTTCAATGCGATGCACACCCGGGCCGATCTTGCCCAGGTGCGCCAGCGACACCACCAGCCCGATGGTGCCGTGGCCGCACATGCCGAGGTAACCGGTGTTGTTGAAAAAGATCACCCCGGCGCAGGCCTCGGGGTCGACAGGCTGGCACAGCAGCGCGCCCACCAGCACATCGCTGCCCCGAGGTTCCAGCACGGTCGCCGCACGCCAGTCATCGAACTCATCGGCCAGCAACTGACGACGCTGCGCCATGCTGCCCGTGCCAAGGTCGGGAAACCCGTCGAGCACCAGCCGCGTGGGCTCGCCGCCGGTGTGGGAATCGAGGATCTGGATGCGTTTCATGGTTCACCCCTGATTCGTTGACAGTTGCTCGTTCTGAACGCCGCGACAGCGTAGCGATGCGATGTTCTGTGGGAGCGAATTCATTCGCGAAAAATGGCAGAGGCGACGTATCTATGTCGGCTGTACCGGCCTCTCGCGAATGAATTCGCTCCCACAGTTCTAGCTCCTCGTTCAGACAGAGCCTTGGTTAGCAAATGATGGGATGGAACAAACGCACCGTCGCTGCATGAGCCGACATCCAGATTGGCGTTAAAGCGCGGCAGGGTCTTGACCGATTTCGTCCGTGCAAATGACGAAATCGGCACAGTCGGGTGAGGGTCAGATTTCACTGAGCACGGCGTTGGGCAGGTGGGCGTAGAGCGCGCGGCAGACGCCGATGATGTGGTGTTCGATCAGCTTGGCGGCCTTTTCCACATTTCGATCGGCACAGGCGGTGAGGATCTCGCGGTGCTCTCGGTCGGCGCGTTCCTTGCCTTCTTCGAAGCTCATCTGCACGCGCAGGTAGCGTTCGACCTTGTCGTGGATCGAGCGAATCATGTTCAGCAGAAACGGCCGCTGCGCCGCTTCGTACAGGCAGGTGTGGAACGCCCAGTTGAGCTCGGCCCAACGCCCGATGTCGTCATCGCTGACGAACTCATCGCAGATGGCACTGGCGCGGTCGATCTGCGCCTGGGTCAGACGGGGGACGGCGAGGCGAATGGCCTGCACTTCCAGCAGCACCCGCACCTCGAAGATCTGCGCCAGTTCCGGCTCGGAAATCCGCGTGACCACCGCGCCCTTGTTGCGCTGGAATTGCACCAGACCTTCGGCTTCAAGTCGCTTCAGCGCTTCGCGCACCGGGATCTTGCTGACATTGAAGACGCGAGCAATGTCGTCCTGTCGAATCGGCTCATCTTCGGCGAACTGGCCGGAAATGATCGACTCGCGCAGGAACTTGGCGATGACCTCGGACGCAGACGGCGCGACACCGAGGTTGGGGGCGTCAGGAAGAAGAAAGGGCACGCGCGGGACTCAGGCTGTGGGCGAATGTCGGATATTGTATACGACCTCCTATTTGTTACGGGCTGTGTCGGCCTGCTCTTGATGAAAAAAAGATCAATGGTTGGTCGTGTACGCCAGCATCATCGACAGCTGGCACATTGGCCGGCCACTTTCCTCGTGCCACTGGTTGAACGCGGCTTGCACCGCCGCCTGATCGCGCTGGCTGCTCGGGACTTTGTCGACGATCTTTTGCGCGTTGAGCGCCGCGACCACGTCATAGCTTGGGATGAACGTATCCTTGCCCGCCATACGCAGAAACCGCGGCGCCGACAGCCCGCCCATCTGATTGCCGTGCTTGGCCAGGTAGCGCCACAGGCCAACGATATCGGTCACCGGCCACTCGGCGATGAAGTTGCCGAAGCTGCCGTACTCCTTGGTGATGTCGAGGATCAGTTGGGCATTGCGGGGCACGCTTTTCAGCTTGCCCAGATGACGAATGATCCGCGCATCCTGCATCAAGCGCTCCAGATGATCGGCGCCCATCAGCACGACTTTTTCCGGATCGAAGCCAAAGAACACTTGCTCGAAGGCCGGCCATTTGGCGTCCACCAGACTGTGCTTCAAGCCCGCACGAAACACCCGCAAGGCCAAGGTCGACAGATAGCGATCGTCGCTGATGGCCTTGAGTTGTCTGGGGGTTGCGGGGGCCGGCAGGTGCGCTTCCAGCGCGGCGGTGGAACCAAAGCGGTTGAGGCAGTATTCATTGAGCCATTTGTAGTCTTGCATGCCCTCTCCAAAACAAAATTTGAGCCATACCCAACCCCTGTAGGAGCGCGCTTGCCCGCGACGGCGGTGTGCCTGACACCGTTAATGTGTCTGACACACCGCAATCGGGGCAAGCGCGCTCCTACACAACGGCGAGCTTACGGTTGTACTGATACCGCCAGCGCACATACAGCAGCGCGCAGGTGAAAACGGCGAGGCTCATGAGCATTTCAAGCACGCCGAACAGCGTGCGACCGGGGTCGTAGGCCGCCAGCGCACCTTTGATGAAATACAGGTTCACCACGAAACAGGTCCACGAATGCCCCCGGGCGCTGCCGCTGAGCATGCCCGGTAAGAGCACCAGCAGCGGCACCAGTTCAATCGACAGGATCACCCAGGGCCGCGCCCCATGCAGGTCGGCGAAGACCAGGTAATAAATGCAGAGCAGCGCGACCAGCGCCAGATAGGACAACAAGGCAGCGACCCGGCTCCACCGGACTCGAGGTTCCAGCCATTCGAGCGCAGGCAGCACCTTGGGCTTTCTAGCCACGGGAGGGCTCCAGCAGCAAGGCGGTTTTCGCCAGACGCTGACCCAACGCGCGGCATAGCGTGGTTTCGTGTTGATCCAGCGGGCGCTTGCCGTCGGCGCCGGCATGGTGGCTGGCACCATAAGGCGTGCCGCCGCCGCTGGTTTCGATCAGCGCCGCTTCGCTATAGGGCAGGCCGGTGACCAACATGCCGTGGTGCAGCAAAGGCAGCAGCATCGACATCAGCGTGGTTTCCTGGCCGCCGTGCAGGCTGGCGGTGGAAGTGAACACACTGGCCGGTTTGCCGACCAATGCGCCGGTCAACCACAGGTTGCTGGTGCCATCGAGGAAGTATTTCAGCGGCGCGGCCATGTTGCCGAAACGCGTCGGGCTGCCCAGCGCCAGACCCGAGCAGTTCTTCAGATCGTCGAGGGTGGCATACAGTGCGCCGGTTTCAGGGATGCTCGGCGCCACGGCTTCGCACTCGGTGGAAACCGCCGGCACCGTGCGCAGCCGCGCTTCCATGCCGCCCATTTCGACGCCGCGGGCGATCTGCCGGGCCATCTCGCTGGTTGAACCGTTGCGGCTGTAAAACAGCACGAGGATGTACGGTGCGCTCACGGCAGGATCTCCAGAATCTTCTCGGGTGGACGACCGATTACGGCTTTGTCGCCGACGATCAGGATCGGCCGTTCGATCAGCTTGGGGTGTGCGGCCATGGCATCGATCAGAGCGTCGTCACCCAGGTTCGTATCATTCAGATTCAAAGTTTTGTAGTCATCCTCGCCGGTGCGCAGCAGGGCACGTGCGCCGATGCCCAGCTTGCCGAGCAGATCACGCAGTTGCGCAGCGCTGGGCGGGGTTTCCAGATAGCGGACGATGGTTGGCGTCAGGCCGCGCTCTTCGAGCAATTCCAGCGCACCACGTGATTTGGAGCAGCGTGGGTTGTGATAAAGCGTCAGGTCGGTCATTTGCGGGTCGCATCTTTCGTGAGGTGGCGGCTATTCTACAGCGGTAACGGTAAAGGCCAAGTTAGCGCCTTCACCGGTTTTCTTCGAAAGGAACAAGCATCATGGCAAGGCGGTTGGCAGCAGCGTTAGTGCTCATCGGAAGTGTGTTGCTCAGTGGCTGTGGCGTGGATCTGGGCACTGACCAGAACGGTCAGAAAGTCGCCAGCGAGCGGGTCGACAAACACTGGCTGGTGGTCAACTACTGGGCCGAATGGTGTGGCCCGTGCCGCACGGAAATCCCCGAGCTGAACAAACTCTCCGAGCAAATGAGTGGGCAGAAAGTCAGCGTGTTCGGCGTCAACTTTGACAATCTGCAGGGCGATGACCTGAAAAACGCCAGCAACGCGCTGGGGATCAAATTCACTGTATTGGCCCAGGACCCGGCCGAGCAATACGACCTGCCCAAGAGCGAGGCGCTGCCGGTGACCTACATCATCGACGACAAGGGCAAGGTGCGTGAGCAGTTGATGGGCGAGCAGACCGCGGCCGGTGTGGCGCAGAAGCTGGCGGAGTTGAAAGGGAAGGGTTGATTCAGGAGTGCCTGATCACGCATTTGTAGGAGCGCGCTTGCCCGCGATTGCGATCTGCTAAGGCCTATTCGGCGGCTCTCGCCACCATCGCAGGCAAGCGCTCCTACAATCGAGTATTCAACCCTCTTCCAGCCAGAACCTCAGGGGCAAACCCTGCGCGGGCCACAACTGTAGCTGCTCGACCTCGGACACATCCCAGTGCTCAACCTTGCCCAGGGCTTCGAGGAAACGGTGCTCCTGCTCCATCAGGGCGGGGGCACACATCTTCCGGGTGCTGCCGACGGGGCCAAAGTGGATCTCGTCGCCATTGAGAGTGTACGACGCGAACCAGTGGTTGCAGCCCCCGTTGCCGTAGGCCCGGCCATCCTTGCCCAGGGTCATGGTCAGGTGGCTGTTGTCGATCAGCGGACGCTCGCCGATCCATTCCAGCACATAACCGTGCTCACGCTTGAGGGCATCGGTGTCGGTCGCGCAACCGCTCAGCAGCGCGGCGGCGAGCAGGGTCAGGCCAAGGCGTTTCATGCGGCGTTCCTGGCACAGGCCGGGCACAGGTGGCTTTCGCCGACGGTTTTCCAGCCAAGCTCAGCGATACGTGCGGTGGCGGCTGGTTTCAGAGCTTTCTTGCCTTCCTTGCCGTCGACCATGAACTCGATGTCCTGCTCCTTGCCACAGCCGTTGCAGACGACCTTCCACTGATGGATGGCCAGCTCGGTGAACGCCGGTCCGTTGGCCACTGCAACCCATTGACCGGGCGGGTTGATCAGGTGGCGGACTTTCTCGACGTTCAGGCGCATGTACAGGTCTTTGCTGCCTTTGACGGTGACGAGCAGCACGTCATCGTGCTTGATCGAGCCACCGTTGCCAGTCACCTGATAGCGACCGACCGCCAGGCTGCGGCATTCGATCAGGGTGTGTTGCGGGGTGAGCATGCTGTAACGGAAATCGTGTTCGGCCATGGGGGTCTCCAAATAGGCGCGCATGCTAACACTTTAGAACTGAACTGCCCGCGCCGGTCGACGGCCCGAGCAAGGTTGGAGCAACGGCAATGCATCACCTGTGGGAGCGAATTCATTCGCGATGCGCTGTCATGCCCTACAGATATCTATCGGATGGTTCGCCCTCTCGCGAATGAATTCGCTCCCACAGGAGGACATTGGCGTTCATACCAGATTTTGCGCACTGCCGTTCGCCCACCCCGCAATGTTATCCAGCGTCGTCTGCGCAATCGCCCCCAGGGCCTCTCGGGTCAAAAACGCTTGGTGCGCGGTGATCACCACATTGGGAAAGGTCAGCAGCCGCGCCAACACGTCGTCCTGCAGTGGCAGATCCGAGCGATCCTCGAAAAACAGCTGCGCCTCTTCCTCATACACATCCAGCCCCAGATACCCCAGTTGCCCGCTTTTCAACGCATCGATCAACGCTGGCGTATCGACCAGCGCGCCACGTCCGGTGTTGATCAGCATCGCCCCGCGTTGCATGCGCGCAAGCGACGCTGCGTTGACCAAATGCCGCGTGTGCTCGTTGAGCGGGCAGTGCAGGCTGATGATCTGCGCCTCGGCCAGCAGCTCAGCGAGCGGCAGATAACGTGCGCCGAGGGTCTCGACCTGCGGATTAGGGTGCGGGTCATAGGCCAGTAGCTTGCAGCCGAAACCGGCCATGATCTTCGCGAAGGTCGCGCCGATCTGCCCTGTGCCGACCACGCCGACGGTCTTGCCCACCAGGTCGAAACCGGTCAGGCCGTGCAGGGTGAAATCGCCGTCGCGGGTGCGGTTGTAGGCGCGGTGCAGGTGGCGATTGAGCGAAAGAATCAGCGCCACCGCGTGCTCGGCCACCGCGTGAGGGGAATAGGCCGGGACGCGCACCACAGCAAGCTTCAGGCGCTTGGCGGTGGGCAGGTCGACATGGTTGAAACCCGCCGAACGCAGGGCGATCAGTCGGGTGCCACCGGCTGCGAGGCGTTCGAGCACGGGCGCGCTCAAGTCGTCATTAATGAAGGCGCAAACCACCGGATAGCCATCGGCCAGGGCCACGGTGTCCAGCGTCAGGCGCGCGGGTTGAAAGTGCAGCTCGATGCCCGCTCCCGCTTGAGCGGCGAGAAAGCTGTCGCGGTCGTAGTTCTGGCTGCTGTAGAGGAGGGTGCGCATGGTGGCTCCTTTATATCGATCTCGCGGTCAACCCGTCACATCGTAGGAGCGCGCTTGCCCACCAATGGAGGGTGCATCCGATGCACGTGCTTCAGGCTCAATCGCTGTTCGCGGGCAAGCGCGCTCCTACAGGGTATCCATCCCCTTCAAACACTGACTGACCCACATCAAGCACTCACCCGTGCCTCGGCCTCCAGCCGGGTGATCGCCTTGTCGAGCTCGTCCAGCGCCTTGTCGGCCTCGGCGGATTCCTGTTTGAGCAGGGTTTCGCTGCGCTGACAGGCGGCGCGCAATTGCGGAACGCCGCAGTAGCGGGTGGCGCCGTGCAAGCGGTGAACCCGTTCGATCAGTGCGACAGTGTCTTGCTCTTCCCTGGCAGCGCGGATGGCTTGGCGGTCGGTGTCCAGCGAGGCGAGCAGCATCGCCAGCATGTCAGCGGCCAGGTCGGCCTTGCCGGCGGCCAGGCGCAGGCCTTCTTCGTGATCGAGCACTTGCAGGTTGACGCCGCCGTGGCTGATTTCGTGGTGACGTTCCGGCGCCTGATTGCGCAACGCCAGCCCCGTCCATTTCAGCACCACCTGCGCCAGTTGCCGTTCGCTGATCGGCTTGGTCAGGTAGTCGTCCATGCCGCTCTGCAGCAACGCGCGTTTCTCGTTGGCCATGGCGTGGGCGGTGAGGGCGACGATCGGCAGCGAGGTAATCTGACGCTCGGTTTCCCAGCCGCGAATCGCCTCGGTGGCCTGACGCCCGTCCATCCCCGGCATCTGCACGTCCATCAGCACCAGATCGAAGGGCTCGTCCTGCACCGCTTGCACCGCCGCATAGCCACTGTCGACGGCCAGTACCTTGGCGCCCATGTCTTCGAGCAGCGTCTGCACCAGCAACAGATTGGCCGGGTTGTCGTCTACGCACAGGATGCGCGGCGGGCGACTGGAGACCGGTTCGGGCAATTCGGTGCGCAGCTGTTTGGGGCTGATCAGCTCCGACAGCGCGCGGCGCAGCTTGCGAGTACAGGCGGGTTTGGCCTGCAATTGCGTGTAGGCGTCGGCAACGGAGACCTGATACAGCGCCTGCTCGGTGGTCGGGCACAGCACCAGCACTTTGCAGTCGAGGTTTTCCAGGTCCCAGATCTGTTGGCGCAGACGCTCGGGCGGCAATTCGTGAGCGGTGACGCCCAGCACGGCCATTTCGATGGCGTGAGGCGTCTGATGCACCACAGTCACGCCATTGATGAGATTTTCCAGGTTGTTGAAGACCATCGGCTGCAAACCGCAGTCTTCCAACTGATGCTCCAGGGCCTGGCGTGCCAGATCGTGGTGCTCCAGCACGGCGGCGCGACGGCCCAGCAGCGGCGGGGCGGGCAGGTCTTCGATGTCGTCGCGGGTTTTCGGCAGGGTCAGGCTGATCCAGAACTCCGAGCCCTCGCCGGGGGTGCTTTCGACGCCGATTTCACCACCCATCTGCTCGATCAGGCGCTTGGAGATCACCAGCCCCAGCCCGGTGCCGCCGGAGTGGCGCGACAGCGAATTGTCCGCCTGACTGAACGCCTGGAACAACGCGCGAACGTCCTGGCTCGACAGCCCGATGCCAGTGTCCTGCACGCTGATGCGCAACTGCACGGTGTCGTCCTGCTCATCCTCAAGCATCGCCCGGGCAACGATGGTGCCTTCGCGGGTGAACTTGATGGCGTTGCTCACCAGGTTGGTGAGGATCTGCTTGAGCCGCAATGGATCGCCCACCAGCGACAGTGGCGTGTCGCGATAGACCAGGCTCACCAGCTCCAGCTGCTTGGCGTGGGCGGCGGGGGCGAGGATGGTCAGGGTGTCTTGTAGAAGGTCACGCAGGTTGAACGGAATCGCATCGAGCACCAGCTTGCCGGCCTCGATCTTCGAGAAGTCGAGGATCTCGTTGATGATGCTCAGCAGACTGTCGGCGGATTTTTCGATGGTGCCCAGGTAGTCGTGCTGGCGCGGGGTCAGCTCGCTTTTCTGCAATAAATGGGTGAAACCGAGAATGCCGTTGAGCGGCGTGCGGATCTCGTGACTCATGTTGGCGAGGAATTCGGATTTGATCCGGCTGGCTTCCAGTGCTTCCTTGCGCGCCAGATCCAGCTCGATATTCTGGATCTCGATGGTTTCCAGGTTCTGGCGTACGTCTTCCGTAGCCTGCTCGATGTTGTGCTGCAACTCTTCCTGGGCGTTCTGCAGGGTGGCCGCCATGCGGTTGATGCCCGAGCCGAGTTCGTCCAGTTCGTGGCTGCCCATCGGCGGCAGTCGCGCTTCCAGATTGCCCTCTTTTAATTGCCCGACGACGTGTTTGATCTGGGAAATCGGCCCGTTGATGGTGCGGCTCATGCGCAGCGCCAGCATCGCCGTGAGGCCAAGCCCTGCTGCGATAAGCAGCAGGCTGGCGAACAGACTGCGATATCCGCGCAACAGGGTGCCGCTGTGAGACAGCTCCAGTTCGACCCAGCCCAGCAGGCGGTCGGCTTCTTCGGGGATGATGTCGCCGGTCAGATGGCGGCTACGGCCGAACACCGGCATCAGGTAACGTGTGGCGTCGTTATCGGAACGCTGCAGCATGTGCGTGCTGTTACCGATGGGCGCCTGATTGATCATGGTCGGGCCGGCATGGGACAGCAGGTTGCGGTCGGCATCGAGAAACGACACGGCACGCACGTCAGCCTGTTCCAGCACCTGGCCAGCGATGCGGTCGAGCATCGGCTTGTCTGCAGTCGCCAGCGCGGCGGCGGACAGCGGCGCCAGTTCGTTGGCGATCATTTCGCCGCGCTTGAGCAGCTGGGTCTGCAACTCCGACAGTTGCATCCAGGTGAAATAACCGCCCAACAACGCCGCCATCAGGCAGGTCGGGAGCAGTGTCAGCAGCAAAACGCGGCCTTTTATGCCCAGTTTGTTCAGCACATCGTTCTCTCCGGCAATCCTGGCCGCCTGTCCGTGCCTGGCAGAACCTGCGCCCCGGTGGCCCCGATTTTTTGAGTACAGCCCTTTGGTCTTTGCGCAGTGTAGCCACTTGCACGACGGGTTTGGCGTCTAAATGGGCGATCACGGAACGCTCCTACAATGTTCTCCGATCAGTCGCCATTGCTCGCCACCCCGCAATCCTCAATAATCGCGGCCTTGAGAATCAGTCGCAGACGCCAATGAATCCCGCAATCATTCATCGCCCCAGCATACTCACCATCGAGGACGATCCCGTGCTTGGGGCGTTTGTCCATGAGCAATTGGACCGCTGCGGCTTTCACGTGACCTGGTGCCAGAATGGCGCCGAGGGTCTTGAGCGCGCGCAGAGTCAGCCGTTCGACGTGGTGCTGATGGACATCCTGCTGCCGGGCATGAATGGCCTCGACATCCTCACTCACCTGCGTCGCCGGCACTCGATGCCGATCATTCTGATGTCCGCGCTGGGTGCTGAAGCGGATCGCATCACCGGTTTTCGCAACGGGGCCGACGATTACCTGCCCAAACCGTTCAGCGTCGATGAATTGCGCGTGCGCATAGAGGCCATACTGCGGCGTGTGGAGCTGGAGCGACGTTTCAATGCGCTGATGGCCGCGCCTCAGGAGCCGGAACTGACGCAGGGCGACGAACTGGCGTTCGATGAGCGCCTGTGTGACGTCAGTCTGGCGGGCAAGAGCGCGCAACTGACCCGCAGCGAATATCGCTTGTTGGAGACCCTGTGGCGCTATCCCGAAGATGTCTTGAGTAAACCTTTCCTGTATCAGCATGTGCTGCAACGGGGTTATTCCCAGCACGACCGCAGCCTGGACATGCACATCAGCCAGATCCGTCGCAAGCTCAAGGGCATCGGCTACGAAGCCCGCCAGGTGCGCACCGTGTGGGGCAAGGGCTATGTGCTGACGGCGGCAGACGCGGATGCGTGAGCGTGGTTCCCGCCTGCCGGGCAGGCACTCACTGTTCTGGAAGCTTGCCGTGCTGTTGGTGGGTTTTTGCCTGCTGATGATCTGGCTCAGCTGGTATTGGGGTCGCTACCTCGAAACCCAGAATGCTTTTCTCTCACCCGAGGCGCGTCATGTGCTCAACGGCTATGCCGCCGAAGCCGAGCAGGCCTGGGGTATCGGCAATGAACGGGGCATCGACGACTGGCTGCTGGAAGTTCGTCGCCACGAAAAAGGCTGGGTGGGCGTCATTGGCAGCGACCTGCAATCCCTGAGCAGCGTGCCGCTGGACGGTGCCCAGATCCAGCGCCTGACCTTCATGCGTGGCGTCGATTGGCCCATGAGCCGACGGCAGAAGACTGCACCCTGGTTGAAGATCCCGTTCCCCAAGGACCCCGGCATTGGCAGCCTGATCATCGAATTGCCCGAGCGCTTCAAGCCCGGTCGGTACGCGCTGGTGTGGCAGATGCTGACCAACGTGGTGATCCCCGCGCTGTTCACCTTGCTGCTGTGCGTGGGCTTGTATCGCGTGCTAATTCGACCGCTTAACCAGCTGCGCGAACAGGCCAATGCCTGGCGCGCCGATCGCCTGTCCAATCGGTTGTCGCCACAAATGACCGCGCGCCAGGACGAACTGGGGGAGCTCAACCGTGCCTTCGATCACATGGCTTCCCGACTGCAATCGACTGTGCAGACCCAGCAACAGCTGTTGCGCGACCTGTCCCACGAACTGCGCACGCCCTTGAGCCGCCTGCGGGTGGCCTGCGACAGTGAGCAAAGCCTGCCCGAACTGCGTGAGCGCCTGAGTCGCGAGGTCGAGGGCATGCGTCGGCTGGTCGACGACACCCTGCATCTGGCATGGCTGGATGCCGAGCGGGAAAAACTGCCGGACGAAGACATTCAGGTGCTGGCGCTGTGGGACATGCTGGTGGACGACGCCTGTTTCGAGAGCTGCTGGTCGTCACGTCAGCTGATCTGCGATCTGGACAGCGACTGCTGGGTACGCGGGCACCTCAACACCCTTGCCCAGGCGCTGGAAAACATTCTGCGCAACGCCATCCGTCATTCCCCGGCTGATGGCCTTGTGCGGCTGGGCGGGCGGCGGGATGGCGAAGACTGGGTGATCTGGCTCGAAGATCAGGGCGGCGGCGTCGATGACAGCGATCTGGAGCGAATCTTCGCCCCGTTCATTCGCCTCGACGGCGCCCGGCCAGGGGATGGTGGATTTGGCCTGGGCCTGAGTATCGCGCGCAATTCATTACGGCTGCAGGGCGGCGACATGTGGGCGGAGAACGCCCGTGACGGCCTCCGGATGTTCATGCGCTTGCCTGCGCGGGAAGTGAAAGCGGTAGCGGCGTGAAACGCGCTTATTCCTTTTCGCCCTATGGAACTTACTTTGCGTGATATGGGCTTGGGTCGATTGCCGGTATGATAGGCGACCCCCGCACGTCTGGATCGCGAACACGCCATGACCCTGCAGTATCAAACCATCGCCGATTGCGTCGGCAACACCCCGCTGGTGCGTCTGCAACGCATGGCCGGGAACACCAGCAACACCTTGCTGCTCAAGCTCGAAGGCAATAACCCGGCCGGCTCCGTGAAGGACCGTCCGGCGCTGTCGATGATCACCCGCGCCGAGTTGCGCGGCCAGATCCATCAGGGCGACACGCTGATCGAAGCCACCTCCGGCAACACCGGTATCGCCCTGGCCATGGCTGCAGCGATCAAGGGTTACCGCATGATCCTGATCATGCCGGACAACTCCAGTGCCGAGCGCAAGGCCGCGATGACCGCTTATGGCGCCGAGCTGATCCTGGTCAGCAAGGAAGAAGGCATGGAAGGCGCGCGTGATCTGGCCGAGCGCATGCAGGCCGAAGGTCGTGGCAAAGTGCTCGACCAGTTCGCCAACGGTGACAACCCCGAAGCGCACTACGTCGGCACCGGCCCGGAAATCTGGCAGCAGACCGGCGGCACCATCACTCACTTCGTCAGCTCCATGGGGACCACCGGGACCATCATGGGCACCTCGCGTTACCTCAAGGAACAGAACCCGAATATCCAGATCGTCGGTCTGCAGCCGATGGACGGTTCGGCGATTCCGGGCATCCGTCGCTGGCCTCAGGAATACCTGCCGAAGATCTATCAGGCCGACCGCGTCGACCGGATCATGGACATGGCCCAGACCGAGGCCGAGGACGTCATGCGTCGTCTGGCCCGTGAAGAAGGCATCTTCTGTGGCGTCTCTTCGGGGGGCGCCGTGGCTGGCATGTTGCGCCTGTCGCAGGAAGTCGAAAACGCGGTGATGGTCGCGATCATTTGTGACCGTGGCGACCGTTACCTGTCGACCGGTGTTTACGATGCGCCCAACTGATGGCCAAGCGTGATTCAGGCCTGCGCTTCCAGCCCAGTGGCGGCACCCGGACAGCGCAGGTCCCGACCGGTAAAAAGCAGCGTTTGAACATCGAGCGGTTGGCCAATGACGGCCGTGGCATCGGCTTCGTCGAGGGTCGCACCTGGTTTGTCGCCGGCAGTCTGGCCGGCGAAGAGGTGGAAGCCCGGGTGCTGGGCGCTCATGGCAAAGTGGTCGAGGCGCGCACCGAGCGCGTGTTCCAGGCCAGCCCGTCCCGGCGCCCGGCGCCGTGCAAGCACTTCGGCCGTTGCGGCGGCTGCAGCGTGCAGCAGATGCCCCGCGACGAACAACTTGCCCTGAAACAGCGCATGCTCGCCGAGCAGTTGAGCCGAGTGGCGGGTGTGGAACCCGAAGAGTGGGCCGCGCCGCTGACCGGCGACGAATACGCCTACCGTCGCCGCGCGCGCATCGCGGTGCGTTGGGATGCCAAGGCCAAACGGCTGGACGTCGGTTTTCGCGCCGCGTCGAGCCAGGACATCGTCGCCATCGATGAATGCCCGGTACTGGTACAGGCCTTGCAGCCAATCATGACGGCGTTACCGGCCATGCTCAGCACCTTGAGCAAGCCGCACGCGCTGGGGCATGTCGAGTTGTTCAGCGGTTCGGCCAATGCCGTGTTGCTGCGCCATACCGCGCCGCTGGCAGACAAGGACCTGGACACTCTCAAAACCTTTTGCAACACATTCGACGCGCAGCTTTGGTTGCATGGCCAAGGCGAGCCACAGCCAGCGGACGTTTCGGCACCGCTGGGCTATCACCTGGCACCGTGGAATCTGGAGCTTGCGTACCGTCCCGGCGACTTCGTGCAGGTCAACGCACAGGTCAATACCGCGATGATCGCCCAGGCACTTTCGTGGCTTGCCCCTCGTTCGGATGAACGAGTGCTGGACTTGTTCTGCGGGCTTGGTAACTTCGCTCTACCGCTGGCGCAGATCGCGCGCGAAGTGGTGGCGGTGGAAGGCGTCGATGTCATGGTTCGACGGGCTGCCGATAACGCGTTGAGCAACGATTTACACAATGTGAAATTTCATCAGGCGGATCTGTCGCAGCCGCTGGACAAGGCGTCATGGGTAGCGGAAGGTTTTCAGGCGGTACTGCTCGATCCCCCGCGTGACGGGGCGTTCGAAGTGGTCGGCAAGCTCAGGAAGCTGGGCGCCGAACGGTTGGTGTATGTGTCGTGTAACCCGGCAACTTTGGCGCGCGACACGGTCGAACTGATCAGGCAGGGCTACCGATTAAAACGTGCCGGAATCCTCGATATGTTTCCGCAGACAGCGCATGTCGAGGCGATGGCGTTATTTGAAGCGAGTAAGTGAGGCACAGGGCTTCAGGAAGCAAGCCTACGTCTCACAGGGAAACTCGTTTAATCCGACTGGCCCGCGCATGCCAGCCCTTGCAAGGCCCGCAAGGAGCATGCGCTGAAGAAGGCCGGCGACTGATGGCGCATTTCATCGCGCCGTAGGGAAGGTAAGCAACATGGTACAGGTGAGAGCACACCAGCCGATAAACACAGACGGCAGTATCAATCTCGACGCATGGCTTGATCATGTGGTCAGCGTCGATCTCGCAGTGGACCGACAGGCGTTGAAAGAAGCCTGTGAATTCGCCCGGCAAGCCGAGCAACAGGACAACGCCGCCAAGAACCTCTGGGCGGAAGGCACGTCAAGTTTTCAGACGGGCCTGGAAATCGCCGAAATCCTGGCCGACCTCAAGCTCGATCAGGACTCACTCATCGCCGCCGTGATTTACCGCGCGGTGCGTGAGGGTAAGATTCCCTTGCCCGACGTCAGCCAGCGTTTCGGCCCCACCGTGGCCAAGCTGATCGACGGCGTGCTGCGCATGGCGGCCATCAGCGCCAGTCTCAGCCCGCGCCAGTCGCTGGTGTTGGGCACTCAGGCGCAGGTGGAAAACCTGCGCAAGATGCTCGTTGCCATGGTCGACGACGTGCGCGTGGCGCTGATCAAGCTGGCCGAACGCACCTGCGCCATCCGCGCGGTGAAGAACACCGACGACGAGAAACGCAACCGCGTCGCCAGGGAAGTCTTCGACATCTACGCGCCCTTGGCGCATCGCCTGGGTATCGGTCACATCAAGTGGGAGCTGGAGGACCTGTCCTTCCGCTACCTGGAGCCTGAGCAATACAAGCAGATCGCCAAGTTGTTGCATGAGCGTCGCCTGGATCGCGAGCGCTTCATCACCGACGTCATGTCGCAGCTGGAAAACGAACTGCTGGCCACCGGCGTCAAGGCCGACATCAGCGGCCGGGCCAAACACATCTATTCGATCTGGCGCAAAATGCAGCGCAAGGGTCTGGAATTCAGCCAGATCTACGACGTTCGCGCGGTGCGCGTGCTGGTCCCGGAAATGCGCGATTGCTACACCGCGCTCGGCATCGTCCACACCCTGTGGCGGCACATTCCCAAAGAGTTCGACGACTACATCGCCAACCCCAAGGAAAACGGCTACCGCTCCCTGCACACCGCCGTGATCGGTCCGGAGGGCAAGGTGCTGGAAGTGCAGATCCGCACCCACGCCATGCACGAAGAGGCCGAGCTTGGCGTCTGTGCGCACTGGAAGTACAAGGGCACCGACGTCAAATCCAGCTCCAACCACTACGAAGAGAAAATCTCCTGGCTGCGTCAGGTGCTGGAGTGGCACGAGGAGCTGGGCGACATCGGTGGTCTGGCCGAGCAGTTGCGCGTCGACATCGAGCCCGACCGGGTCTACGTGTTCACCCCGGACGGTCACGCCATCGACTTGCCCAAGGGCGCAACGCCGCTGGACTTCGCCTACCGCGTGCACACCGAGATCGGTCACAACTGCCGTGGCGCCAAGATCAACGGTCGCATCGTGCCGCTCAACTACAGCCTGCAGACCGGTGAGCAGGTCGAAATCATCACCAGCAAGCACGGCACGCCGAGCCGCGACTGGCTGAACTCGAACCTAGGGTACATCACGACCTCGCGGGCGCGGGCGAAAATCGTTCACTGGTTCAAGCTGCAGGCCCGCGATCAGAACGTTGCAGCCGGCAAGGTGCTGCTGGAGCGCGAACTGGCGCGTCTGGCGCTGCCCCAGGTGGACTTCGACCGACTGGCCGAACGCGCCAACATGAAGACCGCCGAAGACATGTTCGCGTCCTTGGGCGCGGGCGATCTGCGTCTGGCGCAATTGGTCAATCTGGCGCAGCAACTGGTCGAGCCGGAGCGTGGCAACGAACAGCTGGAATTGATTCCGCGCAAGGCCTCGGGTTACAAACCGGGCAAGCGTGGCGACATTCAGATCCAGGGCGTCGGCAACCTGATGACACAAATGGCCGGCTGCTGCCAGCCGTTGCCGGGCGACGCCATCGTCGGCTACATCACCCAAGGGCGTGGCGTGAGCATCCACCGCCAGGACTGCGCATCGGTGCTGCAACTGGCCGGGCGCGAGCCTGAGCGGATCATCCAGGTCAGCTGGGGCCCGGTGCCGGTGCTCACCTACCCTGTGGACATCATCATCCGCGCCTACGACCGTTCGGGTCTTCTGCGTGACGTGTCCCAGGTGCTGCTCAACGAGCGCATCAACGTGCTGGCGGTCAACACCCGCTCGAACAAGGAAGACAACACCGCGCTGATGTCGCTGACCATCGAGATTCCGGGGCTCGACGCCCTGGGCCGTCTGTTGGGGCGCATCTCGCAGCTACCGAACATCATCGAGACGCGGCGTAATCGTACGCCTTAACGATTGGCGTTGTTTGTGCCGACGCTTCGCGAATGAATTCGCTCCCACAGGAGATCTCGTTGCCCCTGTGGGAGCGAATTCATTCGCGATGATGTCGGTTCAGGCGCCTCCGGACGTGAATTGGAATTCAATGTACAAGCTCGACGACCTGATCAACCTCATGGCCCGCCTGCGTGACCCGCAATACGGCTGCCCGTGGGACGTGAAGCAGAATTACGCGACCATCGTGCCGCACACCCTCGAAGAGGCCTATGAAGTGGCCGACGCCATCGAGCGCGGGGATTTCGATGACCTGCGCGGCGAGCTGGGCGACCTGCTGTTTCAGGTGGTGTATTACTGCCAGCTGGCGCGGGAAGAAGGGCGCTTCGAATTCGACGGCGTGGTCGATGGCATCACCCGCAAACTGATTCGGCGTCACCCCCATGTGTTTCCCACTGGCGATCTGTATGCCCCGCTGGAAACGCCGCGCCTGAGTGAAGACCAGGTCAAGCACCGCTGGGAAGAGATCAAGGCCCAGGAGCGCGCCGAGAAGGCCCACGTTCCGCAGCAGTTGTCCCTGCTCGACGACGTGCCGACTGTGCTGCCCGCTTTGTCGCGAGCGGCCAAGTTGCAGAAGCGCGCGGCGCAGGTCGGTTTCGACTGGCCCGCAGCGCTGCCGGTGATCGACAAGGTGCGCGAGGAGCTTGACGAAGTCCTCCAAGCCATGGCCGACAACGACAAGGACGGCATCCACGAGGAAATCGGCGACCTGCTGTTTGTGGTGGTCAATCTGGCCCGCCACCTCAAGGTCGATCCGGAAAATGCACTGCGCGCCGCCAACGGCAAGTTCGAGCGGCGCTTTCGTTTCATCGAACAGGCCTTGCGCGACAGCGGCCGCCCCATCGAAGATTGCAGCCTTCAAGAGATGGATGCGCTCTGGGGCGAAGCCAAGCGCCAGGAAAAGAACACGCCCAACTGCGGTTGAGTCGACTATTTAGCTAGAGCGTCAGAGAGAGAAGACAGATGGCGGGTATTTCCCTTCGTGACCAACTGCTCAAGGCAGGCCTGGTCAACGAGAAGCAGGCCAAACAGGTCGCCAAGAGCAAGCAGAAAGAGCAGCGTCTGGTGCACAAAGGCCAGGCGGTCGCCGACGACGCGGCCCAGCGCGCCGCCCAGGACGCCATGGCCGAAAAGGCCAGGCGCGACCAGGAGCTGAACCGTCAACAGCAGGAAAAGGCCGAGCAGAAGGCCCGCACCGCGCAGGTCAAGCAACTGATCGAAGCGACCCGCCTGCCGAAGCTGACGACCGAGGATTACTACAACTTCGTCGACGACAAGAAGGTCAAGCGCCTGTCGGTCAACTCGCTGATGCGCAGCAAGCTGAGCAACGGCTCGCTGGCGATCGTCCATCACGGTGGCGGTTACGAGGTGATCCCGCGTGAAGCGGCGTTGAAGGTTCAGGAGCGTGATCCGCGGCGTATCGTGATGCTCAGCGAGCCGACCGAAGAGCCGGATGCCGATGATCCGTACGCAGCCTACAAGATCCCTGATGATCTGATGTGGTAACTCGACACCTGTAAACGGTGAACCCTGTGGGAGCGAAGTCATTCGCGAGAGGCCAGTACATCCGACGCAGCTTCGTGACTGTCACACCGTATCGCGAATGAAGTCGCTCCCACAGGGCCGATCGGTGTTCGCTGAATATCGCTATAAACAACAAAACCCGCCTAGGCGGGTTTTGTTTTTTCGCAAATCCGTTATTGCGTGTGGCTCGCTGCCTTCTTGGCTTCCAGCTCCGCGAGCTCTGCTGCGTAACGCTTGGCGTCCGACTCCTGGTGAAACACTCCTACCAACTGGTCTTGTTGGCGAACATCCCACATCTGGATGCCAGCGGCGATGCTTTCGTGGGATTGGTGGGACTCGTCGCGTTCAGTAACCGTTACCGTCATCTTGAAAACTCCTGACTCTTTGATGTGTGCGGCAGGACGTCGCAGTGGTTCCTTTATAGAATTGGGTAGCTTGCTACGTAAATCGTTTAATTCGGTAAGAGTTTTTTACGAAACCGGCAACAGTGAGTAACTGGCTGATTTTGAAGGGTGTGCGGCGTTTTGTCGCAGCTGCTTGAGTGGGATGAAGAATCTTTCATAAAGACGCGGGGAACAAAACACGCCACAAAGCTGGCGTTTTCGCCTGTTCCCCCGAGCCTGTCATTTGTCTTGAAGTGCGTTGCGGCTATGCCGGTAATCGCTGACGGCTTCGTACACCGCTTTGCGCAGGCGGTTGATGCCGCCGACGGGGCGATGCGCCTCGACCCCAAACCACGGGTTAAAGGATTGATTGTCGCAGGCCAGATTGAGCGCCGGGGTGTCGAAATCCTGGGGCGCGACCCTGACGTTGGCCACGGTCTCGAACGGGGCGTCGCTTTCCTTCCATTCGATGCTGGTGTCCTCGATCGGCATGAACTTCTGCGGGTCCTGTCGTTGGATCTGCAACACGAAGCACGCGGGGACGCGGTCGGTGGACAGCTGCTGATTCAGGGCCGTGCGCAAGAAGTTGGGCAGGTCGCGGTTCTGTTTGGGCAGGGTGTACGGCGGGCAGCTTTGCGGGTCCGGTGCGACCCGAAACTTGGCGTTGGCCGTGCCGAATTTGTAGGGCGAGACCGAGTAATAGGTCGTCTGCGTCGGGCTGGCGGGGGCAGGTGCCAGGGTCGCGAGCGCAATGAACAGATGACGCAGTTGCCAGCTTCGCGGGTCCAGGCTGGGGAAGAACGCCAGGACCTTCTGGCCGTCTGCCTGAGCTCCGATGTTCTGCGCGTATTCAGCCACGTTACTGACGAAGAAATTCGGGTGGCTGAACATCACGAAATCCTGCTCTGCGCGGGTTTGCTGGTCAGCCAACAGTTGCTTGCCCGGCACATCCAGTAGTTTGAGTGCCATGCCACGCGCATCCCGGATGCTGTCGAACTGCGGGTAGGCGTTGCCGTTGGACAGGCGCATCACGGCCTGCCAGGTTTTGCCCGGCTCGGCGAACACCCCTTGGCGCAACGCCGGATCCAGGTCTTTCAGCACGCTGACTTCCGCCTTCACGCAGCCGTGGGCCTTGGCATGGGCGTCGCGCAGGTAGCGCGTGGGTTCGCGATGTTGGTCGACGATGCGCACCGCTGTCTGAATGATGCCTTGGGTCATGGCCGCTTCGCCGGGCGGAATCTGTTCCTCCACCGGCACTGGCCCGCGGTGCTGCCAGGCGAACCAGACACTCGACAGTGCCCAGCCCGACAGGCCTAGCCCGATCAGCCACAGCAGGGTCTTGCCCAGTAGTGAACCCAGGCGCAGCCAGAGCCGCCCGAGCAAAGTGTTTGGTGTGTCGCGATGTCGAGTGATCATGGCAATTCTTGCTCCAACGGGCCGCCCAGCACTTTCAGGTATTCCACCAAGGCCCAGCGCTCCTGCGGCAGCAGGCCGCGTCCGATCACGCCGTTGCCTCGCTTGCCGTCGCGGAATTCGTGGCCGCTGTTGTGGTTGCCGGAAATAGTCGTATCGAACAGAAACGCGTTTTTAAAGGCGCCGGTTTCGTAGCCCAAATGCAACGGGTCGTAGTTGAAGGTGCCTTTATAGAAGGTGGTGCTGCGCTCATCCTGGGGCGACAGCAACTGATAGATCGTCGGCACGGAACCGTTGTGCAGGAAAGGCGGCGTGGCCCAGATGCCGTCCAGGGGCCGGGCTTTATACGCGCGCAGTTCCTGAACGGCGATCGGCAGGCCGAAACCATCCATGCCTGGACGCTCGGCAGCGGGCACATTGGCTACGTTGTAGGCGTTGTTTTCAACGTATGCGGTGATGTACGCCAGCGCCTTGGCCGAGGTGACGCTGCGGGTGTCCAGTGGGGGCGCCGATTTGGCGAGCTTCACGTTGGTGAGCTGTTCCAGCTCGGCCTGGGTCCATTTCAGCGCACTCACGTCGTAATGGTTGTCGGCAATGTTGTTGGCCGTGTTCGGATCGGTGCCGATTTCCGCCACCGGGATCATGTTCAGGTACTGGACGGTACGGCCGTCCACCACGCTGTGGGGCGGCACGTGGCAGCCGGCGCAATGTTCGGCAAACAGCGCGCGGCCCTGTGCGACCAATGGCTTATTCACCGGGCCGAACAGTTGTTCCGGCCAGACCGGCGGCTTGAGGCGCTGAAGAGTCTTTTCAATGGTGTTGAGGTCGCGCACCCGCACGCTGGAAGGGTAACGATCCGCCACCTTCAGAGGCTGACCTGCGGCATCGAAGAACGTCAGCGTCGCGCCAACGCCCAGGGATTCGCCCACGTTGCGCGCCATCGGCTGCTTGGCTGAGCCATTCCATTGCACCCAGTCGAAGGTCCACATGTCCCACAATTGCGGATAATCCACAGGCGCATTGGCGACGCGGTAATTGTCCGGCGTGATGGCATCACCGAAGGTGGCGTTGGCGATGCGACCGAAGGCATCGGTTCGCCCCGGCCCCTCTTCGGTGGGGTACAGGCCGCGATGGGTGTCGTTCCAGGCGGTTCTGACAAAGGTATTCAACGACTGCTTGAACTCGTCACGCAGCTGATCGTGAGCGGCATCGTAGCGTTCACCCAGCACGCGGCGAGCGAAGCGTTCGAATTTCCACGGGTTGTAGTAGGTGGCCACGAGGCTGACGACCAATGCCTGACCAAAACTGCCGCCGCGCAGTGTCGGCACGCTGGACGGCAGGACGTGCTGCGCGCTGCCGCCGTCGATGCGCAAGGCCTGCCCTTTGAAATGCAGTTCGCCGGTGTGGCAGGCCGAGCAGGTGATGTCCAGGTATTCGACGGTGTGGTCCGGGTTCTGGTGGCGAGTGAAACCCACGGGCAGGTTGCCGGGGTTCAGCGAGGTGGCGACCTGCTTGGGGTCTACCAGGAAACCGAACCGGGCGAGGTGCTCGGGCGCCGCGAAGCGGTCTTCTGAGAACGGCATCTCAAGCGATGTGAACCAGTTGTAGTGCAGCCCTTTGACCTGTGTGCCCTGAGGGGTGAAGTAATAGGTCTGACGGTCGCTGTCGTCCCACTGAGGCGGGTATTGAACCTGCTCGACGGGCGTGTATTCAGGCAGCCTGGGGTTGACGATGTAGTAAGTCACCACGGCCAGTACCAGCACGACCATGGTGAGCAACAGCAGCATTGCACGGTGAAAAATACGCAAGACAACCATCCTTGTCGGTTTTTTGATGTCCTTATGACATCACGCCAATCCCATGGCAAGTGACGCGTGAGTTTGAGTCTCGATGATCTCGCGGGCAATAAAAAACCCGCTGTCTCCAGCGGGTTTTTCAGGGGAGGTGACAGCGGCGATGATCAGCTGCCTTTAACCGACTTACCTGCCACCGTGCCGTCCTGCAGCATGATGTTGTATTCCTTGCCATCGGTTTCAACCTGCTGCAGACGAACCAGCAGGTAATCGAAATCCTTGGCGAACCACATCACGGTAATGCGCTTGTTTTGCGTCGGATCACGCACGCGCTCGACCTTGATGGCATCGACCGAACCCACCTTGGTGTCCACTTTTTCAGTGCCCAGCACGCGGAAGTCATAGGTATCGACTTCATCACCGTCGACCACCTGATAGCTCATGGTCTTCTTGCCCGCGGCTACGTCGTTCTGCAGCGCCAGTTGATAGGTGGACTTGTCGAGAATGCCGGTGTTGAGCGGAATCTTGATCGCATCGTTGCGATCGGTGCCGGTGATGAACTTGGTGGACCAGTCGAACACCAGATCGACCGTCTTGCTTTTGCCCAGGCCGCCACGTTCGAAATGGTAGGTCTGTGGCACCAGCGCACTCTTGTCGGCCTTGAGCGTGCTGACCTCGGTGAGGCTTGCGATCATCATCGAGGCCTTGAAGCTCAGGGTCCAGGTGCCGTTGGCGTCTTTCTCCAGGCTACGCGTGGCGCTGCCGCCGCCCACAGGCAGTTGTTTGAAGTCAGCGGTGTAGCTGGCGGAGAAAGGTTGAAGGTCTGCCGCATTGACCGCAGGGACTGCGAACAGAGCGAAAGCGAAGAGCAAAGCGCGACGCATAATATCTCCCGTCTTTAAATAAAGAGCCAAATTAACTGGCCACAATGACGTGGCCGCGAGGCCCCAATGGCTGGCCGTTCAGTGTAGCGCCGTGCTCGTTCAGGGCCAGATGACCCTCGGCGAACCAGCGGATTGCCAGCGGGTAAATCAGGTGTTCCTGGGTGTGAACCCTCTGCGCCAGCGTCGTGGGCGTGTCGTGCAACTCTACCGAAATAACAGCCTGTACGACCAGAGGCCCCCCATCGAGTTCCTCGGTGACGAAGTGCACGCTGCAGCCGTGCTCGGCGTCGCGGGCTTCGAGCACCCGTTGATGGGTGTGCAAACCCTTATACAGGGGAAGCAATGACGGGTGTATGTTCAGCAGGCGTGCGTGGTAATGACGCACGAAACCTGGAGTGAGAATGCGCATGAAGCCGGCGAGTACCACCAGCTTCGGCGCAAAGGAGTCGATCAGTTCGATCAGGGCCGTATCGAAGGCTTCGCGCCCTTCGTAGGCCGTGTGATCGAGAACGCGGGTTTCGATGCCCGCGTTTCTGGCACGCTGCAGCCCGAAGGCATCGGCGCGGTTGGAGATCACCGCGCGAATGCGAGCCGGGCTCGAATTGTCCTGGAAGCTGTCGATCATCGCTTGCAGGTTACCGCCGGTGCCGGACAGCAGCACCACGACATCACAGGGTTCGTGCATGTCAGGCTTCAACGCATCCGGCATCAGTGTGCCTTGACGTTTTTCAGCTCGACTTGTGCGGCGCCTTCGGCAGCGACGCCGATCTGGCCGATGACCCAAGGCTGTTCGCCCGCTTCACGCAGGACCGTCAGGGACGCTTCGACGTGTTCCTGAGCGACGCAGATGACCATGCCGACGCCGCAGTTCAGGACGCGGTGCATTTCGTGCTCGTCGACGTTGCCTTTCTCTTGCAGCCAGTCGAACACCGCAGGACGGGTCCAGCTCGCGACGTCGACCACCGCCTGTGCGCCTTCCGGCAGCACGCGCGGGATGTTGTCCAGCAGGCCGCCGCCAGTGATGTGGGCCATGGCCTTGACCGCGCCAGTCTCCTTGATCAGCTTGAGCAGTTGCTTGACGTAGATGCGGGTCGGCGCCATCAGCAGGTCGGTCAGTGGCTTGCCGTCCAGCTGGGTGGTTTCGATATCGGCGCCGGAGACTTCGATGATCTTGCGGATCAGCGAGTAGCCGTTGGAGTGCGGGCCCGAGGACGGCAGGGCGATCAGCGCATCGCCAGTGGCGACCTTGGAACCGTCGATGATCTCGGCCTTTTCCACGACGCCGACGCAGAAACCTGCCAGGTCGTAGTCTTCGCCTTCGTACATGCCAGGCATTTCAGCGGTTTCGCCGCCGACCAGCGAGCAGCCCGCCAGTTCGCAGCCAGCACCGATGCCGGTCACGACCTGAGCGGCGGTGTCGACGTTCAGTTTGCCGGTGGCGTAGTAGTCGAGGAAGAACAGAGGCTCAGCGCCGCAGACCACCAGATCGTTGACGCACATGGCGACCAGGTCGATGCCGATGCTGTCGTGCTTGTTCAGGTTCAGCGCCAGACGCAGTTTGGTGCCGACGCCGTCGGTGCCGGAAACCAGAACCGGTTGTTTGTAGCCCGCAGGAATTTCGCACAGCGCGCCGAACCCGCCCAGGCCGCCCATCACTTCCGGGCGCTTGGTGCGCTTGGCAACGCTCTTGATGCGTTCGACCAATGCTTCACCGGCGTCGATGTCTACACCGGCGTCTTTGTAGCTCAGGGAGGGTTGCTTGCTCATTATCCAGGCCTTTAGGGGGGATTCGGGGTAACGACCGGAATGGAATGGCTCGTGGCCGCAGCATCGCCGGTCTGCGAAGGCGCGCGATTTTATCAGGGTTGGGCGCAAGCGGCCATCCTCGGGCCGACGGGCAGAAGCATCATGAAGAAAAAATAAGCCGCGTGTTCAGGTCATAGCCGTTCGTCGGTCGCTATAAAAGGTGTAAGTTCGTCAGCAGCGTGAGCGATTCGGGTCGCATTGCGGTCTGAGTCGAGCCAGTCATTTTTTCCTGCAGCTATCTATACGCTGCGTTTTTCGTTTCCAGGAATTTTTATGCGCCTGAAAAACTGCCTGTTGGTGGGTTGTCTGTCCCTCATGAGTCTCCCGGCCCTGGCCGAGACGGTGAACAATCTTTATCAGGTGCGCGAGCCGGTCAGCGGACAAACCCCGGATGAGAAGACCCGCGCCACCCAGGCGGCGCTGGATACCTTGGTCATTCGCCTGACCGGCGATGCGAAAGCCGCCCAGAGCGCGGGCCTTGCGGCCGTGCGCAAGGACCCTCAGCAAATCATCAGTCAGTTCGGTTACGACGCAGGCCCGCCCGAGTCGCTGCAAGTGGATTTCGATCCGGCCAGCACGGATCGCGCATTGCGTCAGGCCGGCCTGTCGCTGTGGGGCTCGAACCGCCCGGTGATCATGGCCTGGTGGCTGAACGACGCGACCGATGGCGCCAATCTGGTCGGTGACGGCCAACCTTCTGCCGACCCCCTGCGTCGTGCCGCGCAACATCGCGGTTTGCCGCTGCGTCTGCCGTTGGCGGACCTTGGCGAGCAGAGCATCGGCAACGCCAAGACCCTCGACGGCAACGACGTCACGCCGCTCAAGCAGGCGTCCGAGCGCTACGGCTCCGACGGGATTCTGGCGGTTCATGCACAGGAAAATGGCGGCCAGTGGCAGGGCAAATGGCACCTGTGGCTGGGCGACAAGATGGAGCAGGGCAGTGCCAGCGGCGCAAGCTCGGCTGAACTGGCCGACGCCGTGCTGCTGGCGGTGAGTCAGCGTCTGGCGCCGCGTTTCGTGGTCAAGCCGGGCGCGTCGTCGAGCATGGCGCTGGAAGTGCAGGGCATGACGCTGGAGCGCTATGCGCAACTGGGTCGTTTGCTCGAACCGTTTGGCGGCCGTTTGAAGTCTGCCGACGCCGATCGTGTGGTGTTCGACGTCAGCGGCAGCCCGGATCAGCTTCGCTCGCAGCTGTCGCTGGCCAAGCTGCAGGAAGTCCCGGCAGGCGAAGTGGCCAGTGCACCGGTGAACGCCGCCCAAGTGCCGGTCGCCGGTGGCGCGCCGGGGGGCGCACCCGTGCCGGAGGCTGCGGCTGCACAAACACTGCACTTTCGCTGGTAAGCGGGTTCATAGCGACGTCGTTTGAATGGATTGAGGGGCGGTAATGACTGATACACGTCGTTGGTTCTGGCTGGGCGGGTTGATCCTGCTGTGCCTGTTTGTCTGGTTGCTGCACGCCATTCTCACGCCGTTTCTGGTGGCGTTGCTGTTGGCGTACATGGGCGATCCTCTCGCGGATCGGCTGGAAAAACTGAAAATGTCGCGCACCTTGAGTGTGGTGACGGTGTTCGTGTTCTTCACCCTGATCTTCATGGGCCTGTTGCTGGTGCTGGTGCCCATGCTCGCCAAGCAGCTGTATCGCTTGTACGAACTGGCGCCGCAGATCCTCGACTGGCTGCAGCACACGGCGCTGCCATGGACTCAGGCCAAGCTGGGGCTGGCGGACGGTTTCTGGAAATTCGACAAGGTCAAGGCGGCGATTTCCGAGCACATGGGGCAGACCGGCGACATCGTGGGTATCGTGCTGGCGCAGGCCACCACGTCCACCCTGGCGCTGATCGGCTGGCTGACCAACCTGGTGCTGATTCCAGTGGTCTGCTTCTACCTGCTGCGCGACTGGGACGTGATGATGGCCAAAGTGCGCAGCCTGTTGCCGCGTCATCGCGAGAAGAAAATCGTCGCCCTGGCTGATGAGTGTCATGAAGTGCTGGGCGCGTTTATTCGCGGGCAACTGCTGGTGATGGTGGCGCTGGGTGTGATTTACGCGGCAGGGCTGATGCTGGTGGGCCTGGAACTGGGTCTATTGATCGGCGTGATTGCGGGGCTTGCGGCCATCGTGCCGTACATGGGCTTCGTGATCGGCATCGGCTCGGCGATTCTGGCGGGCTTCTTCCAGTTCGGCGGCGACCTGTATCCGATGCTCGGCATCGTCGCGGTGTTCATGGTCGGTCAGGCGCTCGAAGGTATGGTGCTGACGCCGCTGCTGGTGGGCGATCGTATCGGCCTGCATCCGGTGGCAGTGATCTTCGCGATTCTGGCAGGCGGCGAGCTGTTCGGTTTCACCGGCATCCTGCTGGCGTTGCCGGTGGCGGCAGTGATCATGGTGCTGGTGCGCCATGTGCACGATCTGTACAAGGATTCGGATATCTACGGCGGGATGGAAGACCCGGATTTGTAGGAAGTCGCAGCGCGGTCGGATCCGTGGGAGCGAATTCATTCGCGAAAGAAGGTACAGGCGCTGCTGGTAGGTCGTCTGTACGGCCCCCTCGCAAATGAATTCGCTCCCACAGGCTCTCTATCAATCCGCCAGAACGCAGCATTTCTATGTCCGCTGATTGCCCATATTCCGTGGCCTGGCCCGAGGTGGACGCAACCCTTTGATTTTGCAGGCCGTGTGGCACATTGTGCGGCTCGCTTGGCGGGTATAAACTTTGCACACTTTACACAGAGGCCCCTTGGCGGTTCGTCACTGAACCGTTCAGCCAGCATGAAACCAGTTCAGCTGCCCCTGAGTGTGCGTCTGCGTGATGACGCCACCTTCATCAATTACTATCCAGGCGCCAATGCCGCTGCACTCGGCTATGTCGAGCGCCTGTGCGAAGCCGACGCCGGATGGACCGAAAGCCTCATTTATCTGTGGGGCAAAAACGGGGTAGGGCGCACGCACCTCTTGCAGGCGGCCTGCCTGCGTTTCAAGCAACTGGGTGAACCTGCGGTTTATCTGCCCATGGCTGAATTGCTCGAAGAGGGTGTCGAACTGTTCGATCATCTGGAGCAGTACGAGCTGGTCTGTCTGGACGACCTCCAGGTGGTAGCCGGCAAGCCCGAGTGGGAAGAGGCGCTGTTCCACCTGTTCAACCGCCTGCGTGACAGCGGCCGGCGTCTGCTGATCGCGGCCTCCTGTTCGCCTCGCGAACTGCCGGTCAAGCTGGCCGACCTCAAGTCCCGACTGACCATGGCGCTGGTATTCCAGATGCGCCTGCTCTCCGACGAAGAAAAACTCCGCGCCCTGCAATTGCGCGCCTCGCGCCGGGGCCTGCACCTGACCGATGAGGTCGGGCATTTCATCCTGACTCGCGGCAAGCGCAGCATGAGCGCCTTGTTCGATCTGCTCGAACAGCTCGATCAGGCCTCGTTACAGGCCCAGCGCAAGCTGACGATTCCCTTCCTCAAAGAGACGCTGGGGTGGTAAACGCAGTCGATCCCGCCCTTGTACTGCAAACGGCTGCGGCGTTGCGTCACGCAACGCGCATTCTGATCATCACCGGTGCCGGGCTTTCGGCGGATTCGGGGCTGCCGACCTATCGTGGCGTCGGCGGCCTGTATAACGGCCAGACCGACGACGGCCTGCCTATCGAGATGGCGCTGTCCGGCCCGATGCTGCGCCGCGATCCTGCCCTGTGCTGGAAATACATTGCCCAATTAGGCAGCGCTTGCCTGGGCGGGCAGCCCAATGCGGCGCATTATGCGATCGCGCAATTGCAGCGTTGCAAGCCGCAATGCTGGGTGCTGACGCAGAACGTCGATGGCTACCATCGTGCGGCGGGCAGCCCGCCCGAGCGTCTGATCGAGATCCACGGTCAGCTCGCGCCGCTCTACTGCCAGTCCTGTGGCGCCGAAGACCCGCAATTGAGCGAGCACCTGCAGCGCCCACTGCCGCCGTTGTGCGCGCAATGCCATGGCGTGCTGCGGCCGCCGGTCGTCTTGTTTGAGGAAATGTTGCCAGAGCTGGCATTGAATGTGCTGTACGAGGAGATGGCAAAAGGCTTCGATGCTGTGCTCAGCATTGGAACCACCGCCAGCTTCCCGTATATTCACGAGCCGATGCTGCGCACGCGGGTCACGGGTGGCTTTACCGCCGAGATAAACCCCTCGTCGACCGATCACTCCATTCACATGGATGCGTTTCTGAGGTGTAGAGCCTTAGATGTGATGGAGGACATCGTAAGTCACATTTGTTTCGATTGAATTTGCAAATGATGACGATAGAGGGCATAGTCTCGGCTTCTTTACACATTAGCCACGGTCGTGCCCATGCTAAATCGCTTCGCACCCCTCGTGCCTCTCGCACTCGTGACCCTGTTGTTCGGCTGCGCGGCCCAGATGCCAGCGTCGCAACAGCAGTCGCAGAATCCGCAAATCAAGGACGCTGCCACCGCACAATCCGCCAGCCGTTCCGGTTATTCCTCGTCCGTTCTGGATGACGAAATCGCAACCGAAGACGAGTTGGCCCAGTTCTCCGACAACAAGCCTTATCAGTTGCCGGTACTGGCTGATAGCATTCTGGAACGTGGCAAGTCTCTGATCGGTACCCGCTACCGTTTCGGCGGCACCTCGACCACTTCGGGTTTCGATTGCAGTGGTTTCATCGGTTACCTGTTCCGTGAAGAAGCCGGCATGAGCCTGCCGCGTTCTTCGCGCGAAATGATCAACATCGATGCCCCACTGGTCAAACGCAACGACCTCAAGCCAGGCGACCTGCTGTTCTTCAGCACCGCTGGCCGTGGTCGCGTAAGCCATGCCGGTATTTACCTGGGCGATGACCAGTTCATCCACTCCAGTAGCCGTCGCAGTGGTGGTGTGCGCGTCGACAGTCTCGACGATGCTTACTGGGCCCGTACGTTCATCGAAGCCAAGCGCGCGTTGGCCATGGCACCTTCCAAGGTGCCAGAAACGACGACTGCAATGACCTCGACTACAATCAAGCGCCAACACCGTTAATTACGGATCGCGCAATCGGGGGAAACCCTGATTGCGCGCAGATCCGGCTCCCGGCAGAGTAAGCCGCATCCTAGGAAGGTTGTTGTGTTTATGTCGTTTACGGTTCGCCTGGCTGTTGCTTCCCTGGCTGTATTGCTGGCCGCTTGTTCCAGCAATCCACCGCCATCCCCACCCAAGGTCGTTTCCAGGCCTGTGGTTTCCGCTCCCTCCCAATTTTCTTCTCCGGTCGCTGATGACGTGCTGTTGCGTGCCATCGGGCTGGTCGGCACGCCTTATCGCTGGGGTGGCAACACGCCGGATTCGGGCTTCGACTGCAGTGGCCTGATCGGGTACGTGTACCGCGACGCGGCGGGCATTACGCTGCCGCGCTCGACCCGCGAGATGATCACTCTGCGCGGCCCGGACATCGACCGCAGTCAGCTGCAGACCGGTGATCTGGTGTTCTTTGCGACCAGTGGTGGTTCGAACGTCAGCCATGCCGGGATCTACGTGGGCGAGGGTCGTTTCGTTCATGCGCCTGCCACGGGCGGTACGGTCAAGCTCGACAGCCTCGACAAGCCGTATTGGCAGAAGGCCTGGCTGAACGCCAAGCGGGTAATTCAGCCGTCGAATCTGGCGCGCAGTAACTGATCATTTCCCTATGATTTGCTGCGTTACTGTTGCGCAGCAAACACCTGACGCGACATTGCTCTTCCTGCGGCGATCTTCAGCATGCTACGTGCTCTGTAGGAGCGCGCTTGCCCGCGAAGGCAGACTGTCTGATACGCATGTGTCAGCTGACCCAACGCTATCGCGGGCAAGCGCGCTCCTACATGAGTCGCTAGAGAAGCGTCGCTTCGATTGACGCTCGCAAGTCAACCCTCTAACCTTCGCCGATTGTTTCAGGTGCCCGCAAAAAAGGGTGAAACAGGGAAGCCGGTGCGAACGCTTTGCGATCCATCCCGGCGCTGCCTCCGCAACGGTAAATGAGCCAAGGCCCCGCACAATGCCACTGTGTTCGATGAGCATGGGAAGGCGCGTGGTTTTTCATGAGTCCGGAGACCGGCCTGATCCATTCAACAGCATCACGGAGGGCGATGCTCTGCGCAGGCTCGGCCTTGTCCGGCGCCTGCTGCCAGTCTTTGCCTGCGTCCTCCGTTTGCCACACCTGCCCTCAAGCGGAGAGCCCAGATGAGCGAATCCCCCGAACGTGACGAACGCCACCTGGCGCGCATGCTGCGCAAAAAGGCGGTGATGGACGAACGCATTGCCAGCGCCCCCAACGAGTGCGGCCTGCTGCTGGTGTTGACCGGCAACGGCAAAGGCAAGAGCAGCTCCGCGTTCGGCATGCTCGCCCGGGCCATGGGCCACGGCATGCAGTGCGGCGTGGTGCAGTTCATCAAGGGCCGCAACGCCACCGGGGAAGAGCTGTTCTTCCGCCGCTTCCCGGAGCAGGTGCGTTATCACGTGATGGGCGAGGGCTTTACTTGGGAAACCCAGGATCGTCAGCGTGATATCGCCGCCGCCGAAGCCGCTTGGGTCGTGACTCAGGCGTTGCTGCGCGACCCCGAGATCGGTCTGGTGATCCTCGACGAACTGAACATCGCCCTCAAGCACGGCTACCTCGAGCTTGAGCAGGTGCTCAGCGATTTGCAGGCGCGTCCTCCCATGCAGCACGTGGTTATCACGGGCCGTGGCGCCAAGCAGGAATTGATCGATTTGTCTGACACCGTCTCCGAGATCGGTGTGGTCAAGCACGCGTTTCAGGCCGGTATCAAGGCGCAAAAGGGCATCGAGCTGTGAGCTGCATGTATGAATGAAGCGGCTCGCAGCTGCCCGGCGGTATTGATCGCCGCACCCGCTTCCGGTCAGGGCAAGACCACCGTTACTGCTGCACTGGCGCGCCTGCATCGCAACCAGGGGCGCAACGTGCGCGTGTTCAAATGCGGGCCGGATTTCCTCGACCCAATGATTCTTGAGCGGGCCAGCGGCAACCCGGTGTATCAGTTGGACATGTGGATGGTCGGCGAAGCCGAAAGCCGACGTCTGTTGTGGGAAGCCGCCGCCGAAGCGGACCTGATCCTGATCGAAGGGGTCATGGGCCTGTTCGACGGCACCCCGTCCAGCGCCGATCTGGCCCGGCGTTTCGGTGTGCCGGTGCTGGGCGTGATCGACGGCACCGCCATGGCGCAGACCTTTGGCGCGTTGGCGTTGGGTCTGGCGCGTTATCAACCTGACTTGCCCTTTGCAGGCGTGCTGGCCAACCGGGTCGGCACCGTGCGTCATGCGCAGTTGCTTGAAGGCAGCCTGACTGAAGGCCTGCGCTGGTATGGCGCGTTGTCGCGAGAAACCGGGATCGAGCTGCCGAGTCGACACCTGGGCCTGGTTCAGGCCAGCGAACTGAACGATCTGGACGTGCGTCTGGATGCCGCCGCCGACGCGCTGGCCAGCACCTGCGATGCCGCGTTGCCGCCTGCCGTGATCTTCCACGCTCCCGAGGGGGTGCCTGCCGAGCCGTTGCTGACAGGTGTACGCATCGCTATCGCGCGCGATGAAGCCTTTGCGTTCACCTATGGCGCCAGCCTTGATCTGCTGCGAGCGATGGGCGCCGAATTGCTGTTTTTCTCGCCGATTCGTGACAAGCAGCTGCCCGATGCGGACAGCCTGTACCTGCCGGGCGGTTACCCCGAGTTGCATCACGTGGCGCTGGGGCAGAACCATTCGATGCTGCAGGCGATTCGCGCGCACCACAGCGCAGGCAAACCGTTGCTGGCCGAGTGCGGCGGCATGCTTTATCTGCTCAATGCCCTGACCGATGTCGCCGGTCAGCGCGCCGAGCTGGTGGGCTTGCTCGAGGGCGAAGCCGTGATGCAAAAACGCCTTGCGGCGCTGGCCCTGCAATCGGTGGAACTGCCCGAAGGCACCTTGCGTGGCCACACCTACCACCATTCGCTGACCAGCACCGAACTGACCCCGATCGCCCGCGGCCTCAGCCCCAATGGTGGACGCGGCGCCGAAGCGGTGTATCGCCAAGGGCGCATGACTGCGTCGTACGTGCACTTTTATTTCCCCTCCAACCCACAAGCGATGGCGGCGCTGTTTTTGCCATGAACGGTCTTTTGACACCCGTCTTTGTTGCGCTGAAGAGTGTTTCCTGTAGGAACACTTTCCCCTGTGGGAGCGAATTCATTCGCGAAGCGGTGGGGGAGGCGAAGGAGTGGGGTCGGATGTACCGACGTCTCGCGAATGAATTCGCTCCCACAGTGACTTATGCGCTCAGTCGGGCTAGCGAGGTATGTTCGTGACTGACGCCTTCAGCGATGCCGAGCGCGCTGCGGTTTACCGGGCCATTGCCGAGCGCCGGGACATGCGTCATTTCAGCGGCGGCTCGGTCGCGCCCCAACTGCTGGCACGTCTGCTGGAAGCGGCGCATCAGGCCCCGAGCGTCGGGCTGATGCAGCCTTGGCGCTTCATTCGCATCAGCGACCGGCAGTTGCGGGGACGGATTCAGGCGCAGGTGGAGCAAGAGCGGATTCGCACCGCCCAAGCCCTGGGCGAGCGCTCCGATGACTTCATGAAGCTCAAGGTCGAAGGCATCAACGATTGCGCCGAAGTATTGGTCGCCGCCTTGATGGACGATCGCGAGAAGCACATTTTCGGTCGCCGCACCTTGCCGGAAATGGACATGGCGTCGCTGTCCTGCGCTATCCAGAACATGTGGCTCGCCGCCCGCGCCGAAGGGTTGGGCATGGGCTGGGTGTCGCTGTTCGACCCGCAGGCGCTGGCCGATCTACTGCAGATGCCAAGCGGTTCGAAACCCCTGGCGATCCTGTGCCTGGGGCCGGTCAAGGAATTCTATCCGGCGCCGATGCTGTTGCTGGAAGGCTGGGCGCAGGCGCGTCCGCTGCAAGAGCTGCTATTTGAGAACACATGGGGAGTGAATTCATGAGTGTGGCGTTATTGAGCGTTGCTGGGGTTGCGCTGGATGCGCTGCTCGGCGAGCCAAAACGAAACCACCCGCTGGTGGCGTTCGGCCGATATGTCGAGCGCATCGAGCAACGTTTCAATGCGGGCGGCCGCGGCTGGCGCAGCCATGGTGTCACGGCCTGGTTCATCGCGGTCGTGCCGCTGACCCTGCTGGTGACGCTTTTGAGCTGGCTGCCCTACATCGGCTGGCTGGTGGAGGTGGCTGCACTGTATTGCGCGCTGGGCCTGCGCAGTCTCGGCGAGCATGTCGAGCCCGTGGCGCAGGCCTTGCGCGGCGACGATCTGGAAGAAGCGCGGCGTCGGGTGGGCTATCTGGTCAGCCGCCAGACCGCTGAGCTGGATGCCACTGAAGTCGCCCGCGCGGCCACTGAGTCGGTACTGGAAAATGGCAGCGACGCGGTGTTCGCGGCGATCTTCTGGTTCGCCATGCTTGGCGCGCCGGGCGTCGTGCTCTATCGGCTGAGCAACACGCTGGACGCCATGTGGGGTTATCGCAACGAGCGCTTCGAGCGTTTCGGCTGGGCCGCAGCGAAAATCGACGACTTGCTCAACTACATTCCTGCGCGGCTGGTGGCATTGACCTACGCGCTGCTGGGCAAAACCCGACTCGCCTTGCGCTGCTGGCGCACACAGGCGCCGAAGTGGGACAGCCCCAACGCGGGCCCCGTGATGGCCGCTGGCGCAGGCGCGCTGGGGGTCGAACTGGGCGGCGCGGCGATTTATCACGGCGAGCAGCATCAGCGCCCGCACCTGGGCAAAGGCGTTGCCGCCGATGCCTCTTCCATCGATCGTGGTTGGCAACTGGTGCAGCGCGGGGTCTGGCTGTGGTTGCTGATTCTGTGTCTGGGGACTGAATTCTATGCTTGAGCACGGCGGGCGGCTGCGGGGCGCGGTAGCAAAGTACGGCATCGACGAGGCCGACTGGCTCGACCTGTCCAGCGGCATCTCGCCCTGGTCGTGGCCGATCCCGCCGATTCCCGAGGCTGCCTGGGCGCGTCTGCCGGAGACCGAAGACGGCCTGGAAAACGCTGCTCGCCTGTATTACGGCGCGTCGGACCTGCTGCCGGTGGCCGGTTCGCAAGCGGCGATTCAGGCGCTGCCGCGGTTGCGTCAGTCAGGCAAGGTCGGTGTGCTGTCGCCCTGTTATGCCGAACACGCTGAAGCCTGGCGCAGTAATGGCTTTTTGGTGCGCGAGGTGCTGGAGCACGAAATCGACCGCTTCATCGATGCCCTCGACGTGCTGGTGGTGGTCAACCCGAACAACCCCACCGGCCTGAGCCTGATGCCGGAGCGCCTGCTTGAATGGCACGCCCGCCTGGCTCAACGTGGCGGTTGGCTGGTGGTGGATGAGGCTTTCATGGACAACACCCCGCACCTGAGCCTGGCGGCTGAAACTCAGCGCCCCGGCCTGATCGTGTTGCGCTCGTTTGGCAAATTCTTCGGGCTGGCAGGGGTTCGACTGGGCTTCGTACTGGCCGAGTCGCGTTTTCTCAAAGTGCTCGCCAAACAGATCGGACCCTGGTCGGTGAGCGGTCCTACACGCATCTTGGGTCAGGCGTGTCTGGATGACGTCGAAGGTCATCGGCGACAGCGGGAGCGCACTGAGCAGGCTTCGGAGCGCCTGGTCGAATTGCTCACCCGCTTCGGCTTCGCCCCGCACGGCGGCTGCGCGTTGTTTCAATGGCTGATCACGCCGCTGGCTGCTGAGCTGCATGAATTTTGTGCTCAGCGGGGAATTCTCCTGCGCATCTTCTTGAACAGTGGGCACCACCACAGCAGCTTGCGTTTCGGGCTGCCTCGTGAAGAAGCGCACTGGCAGCGTCTGGAGCAAGCGTTGCAAGAATTTTCCCGGGAGCGTGCATGAACGCGCCACACACCAGTAAAACCTTGATGGTGCAAGGCACCACATCGGACGCCGGCAAGAGCACCCTCGTGACTGCGCTGTGTCGGTGGTTGACCCGCCAAGGCGTGCGCACCGTGCCGTTCAAGCCACAGAACATGGCGCTCAACAGCGCCGTGACCGCCGACGGTGGCGAAATCGGTCGTGCCCAAGCGGTGCAGGCTCAGGCCTGCGGGCTTGAGCCCCACACTGACATGAACCCGGTGCTGCTCAAGCCCAACAGCGACACCGGCGCCCAGGTGATCATTCATGGCCGCGCGGTGACCACCATGAACGCGGTCGCCTATCACGACTACAAAGCCATCGCCATGCAGGCCGTGCTCGCGTCTCATGCGCGACTGAGCGCAAGCTGGTCGGTGGTAATGGTCGAGGGCGCGGGCTCGCCAGCGGAAATCAACCTGCGCGCCGGCGACATCGCCAACATGGGCTTTGCCGAGGCCATCGACTGCCCGGTGTTGCTGGTGGCTGATATCAACCGCGGGGGCGTCTTCGCGCATCTGGTGGGCACGCTGGAGCTGTTGTCGCCCAGCGAGCAGGCGCGAGTGAAGGGCTTGATCATCAACCGTTTTCGTGGCGACATCGCCCTGCTGCAACCGGGCCTGGACTGGCTGGAACAGCGCACCGGCAAGCCTGTGGTCGGCGTGCTGCCGTATGTGATGGACCTGCATCTGGAGGCCGAAGACGGCCTCGATCAGCGCCAGATCGACAAGGCCGAGCAGGTGCTGAACGTCGTGGTGCCAGTGCTGCCACGCATCAGCAATCACACCGATTTCGACCCGCTGCGCCTGCATCCGCAGGTCAATCTGCAGTTCGTCGGGCCGGGCCAGCCGATTCCTCCGGCGGATCTGATCATCCTGCCGGGCTCGAAAAGCGTGCGCAGCGATCTGACCTATTTGCGCAACAACGGTTGGGACACGGCCATCGCCCGTCATCTGCGTTATGGCGGGAAGATTCTGGGCATCTGCGGCGGTCTGCAGATGCTCGGCGAGGCACTGCATGATCCGCTGGGGCTGGAAGGCGCAGCGGGTTCGAGCCCCGGTTTGGGCTTGCTGGCCATGAGCACGGTGCTCGAAAAGGAAAAACAGCTGCGCAATGTCAGCGGCCGTTTGACCCTGGAAGACGCCGACGTCAGCGGTTATGAAATTCACGCGGGCGTGACCACAGGCCCTGCGCTGGAGCGGCCATTGGTGCAATTAAGCGATGGCCGTTGCGACGGCGCCCAGAGTGCCGATGGCCAGGTGCTCGGCACTTACCTGCATGGCCTGTTCGAGAACCCGGCCTCCAGCAGCGCCCTGCTGCGTTGGGCAGGGTTGCAGAATGTGCAGCAGGTCAACTACCACGCCCTGCGCGAGCGCGACATCGAGCGGCTGGCCGACTTGGTGGAGACGCATCTGGACGGCAAGCTTCTTCGTGAACTCTGCGGCCTGGAGCCAGTGTGATGCTGCAATTGATCCTCGGCGGTGCGCGTTCGGGCAAGAGTCGGCTGGCAGAAAAACTGGCTGAGGAAAGTGGCCTCGACGTCATTTACATTGCCACCAGTCAGCCCCAGGACGGGGAGATGAACCAACGGGTGGCGCAGCACCGAGCGCGGCGCCCGGACACCTGGGGCCTGATCGAAGAGCCTCTGGAACTGGCCCGGGTATTGAAAGAAAACGCAGGGCAGGGGCGTTGCCTGTTGGTGGACTGCCTGACCCTGTGGCTGACCAATCTGCTGATGCTGGACGATCCGCAGCGACTGGCGCAGGAGCGCGAAGCGTTACTCGATTGCCTGGCGCAGCTGCCGGGTGAAATCATTTTCGTCAGCAACGAAACCGGGCTGGGCGTCGTGCCCCTCGGCGAGCTGACCCGTCGTTATGTCGATGAAGCCGGCTGGCTGCATCAGGCGCTGGCCGAGCGATGCCAGCGCGTGGTGTTCACGGTCGCCGGGCTGCCCATGACCCTCAAAGGATCCGCACTATGAGCAACACCTGGTGGCTCACTCCCGCACGTGAAGTCGATCAAGACAGCCGCGAACAGGCATTGGCCCGACAACAGCAATTGACCAAGCCAACCGGCTCATTGGGCCAGCTGGAGGCCGTTGCCGTGCAATTGGCCGGCTTGCAGGGTCGTGTGAAGCCCAAGACCGACAACGTCTGGATCGCCATTTTTGCCGGCGATCACGGCGTGGTCGCCGAAGGCGTCTCGGCCTACCCGCAGGCAGTCACCGGGCAGATGCTGCACAACTTCATCATGGGCGGCGCGGCGATCAGCGTGCTGGCCAGGCAGTTGTCGGCGCAGCTGGATGTCGTCGATCTGGGCACCGTTTCGCCCTTGAACCTGCCAGGCGTGCGTCATTTGAATCTGGGCGCGGGCACGGCCAACTTCGCCAAGGGCGAAGCGATGACCCAGGCGCAACTGGAAGGCGCACTGGCCGGTGGTCGCGACAGCGTGCTGCGCGCCAAGGCGGCGGGTACCGAGCTGTTCATCGCTGGCGAAATGGGCATCGGCAACACCACGGCGGCCAGTGCCGTGGCGTGCTCGTTGCTCAGTTGCCCTGCATCGTTGTTGGTCGGCCCTGGCACCGGGTTGGACGCACAGGGCATCAATCACAAGGCGCAGGTCATCGAGCAGGCGCTGCAACTGCACGCCGCTCAAACCGGTGATGCACTGGGCAGCCTGCGCGCGTTGGGCGGTTTTGAAGTGGCGGCGCTGGTCGGCGCATACCTGGCTTGCGCGCAAGAAGGCATCGCCGCGCTGGTCGACGGCTTTATCTGCACGGTGGCCGCCTTGGTGGCGGTGCGCCTGAATCCGTCGTGCCGCGAGTGGCTGTTCTTCGGCCATCGTGGCGCTGAGCCTGGGCATCGTCACGTGCTGGAAACCTTGCAGGCAGAGCCGTTACTGGAGCTGGGCCTGCGGCTGGGCGAGGGCAGTGGTGCTGCGCTGGCGGTGCCACTGGTGCGCCTGGCGTGCCAGCTGCACAACGGCATGGCGACCTTCGCTGAAGCGGCCGTGGCGGATCGCCCGGCATGACCTTGCGTCTGGACCTGCTGCGCCACGGCGAAACCGAGCAGGGTGGCGGCTTGCGCGGCAGTCTGGACGATGCCCTGACCGCACTGGGCTGGCAGCAGATGCGCGATGCCGTGACCGAACCCCGGGCGTGGGATCGCATTGTCAGCTCACCGTTGCAGCGCTGCGCACGTTTCGCTGACGAATTGTCGGCACGTCTGGGCCTGCCGATGCAGCTGGAGCCTGATCTGCAAGAGCTGCATTTCGGTGACTGGGAAGGCATCGGCACGTCGCAATTGATGGAAACCGATGCTGAAGGGCTCGGGCGCTTCTGGGAAAACCCCTACACCTTCACCCCGCCAAAGGGTGAGCCGGTGGTGGCGTTTTCCGAGCGGGTGCTGGGCGCTGTCCGACGTCTTCAGTGGGCTTATGACGGCGAGCGAGTGCTGCTGATCAGCCATGGTGGCGTCATGCGTTTGTTGCTGGCGCAGGCCCGTGGCTTGCCGCGTGAACAACTGCTGCAGGTGATCGTCGGCCATGGCGACCTGTTGGCGATCCATGTCGACGCGGCTGGCACGCTGACGGAGGTCTAGATGCTGCCGTTCTGGATTGCTCTGCAATTTCTCAGCAGCCTGCCGATTCGCCTGCCTGACATGCCGGCACCCGAGGCGCTGGGGCGTTCGCTGCTGTTCTATCCCTTGGTGGGGGTGCTGTTCGGCTCGATCCTGATGGGGCTGAATGTGCTCCTCGAAGGCTCGCCACTGTTCCTTCACGCAGCCCTGTTGCTCGCAGCCTGGGTGCTCCTCAGCGGTGGCCTGCATCTGGATGGCCTGGCCGACAGCGCCGATGCCTGGCTTGGCGGTTTCGGTGATCGCGAACGCACCCTGACGATCATGAAAGACCCGCGCAGCGGCCCGATTGCCGTGGTCACCCTGGTGGTCGTGCTGCTGCTGAAGTTCACCGCGATTCTGGCGTTGATCGAGGCGCATCACAGTGCCGGGCTGATACTGGCACCGGTGATTGCCCGAGCGGCGATGTTGGGTTTGTTCCTCAATACGCCGTACGTGCGTGCGGGCGGCTTGGGGCAGGCGCTGGCCGATCATCTGCCGCGAACCCTTGGCATGCAAGTGCTGGCGCTGACCGCGCTGGCGTGTGTGCTGCTCTCAGGGGGGGCGGGGGTGGAGTCTCTGCTGATCGCGACGCTCGGATTCTTCGGGCTGCGTCGTCTGATGATCAAGCGCCTGGGCGGCAGCACGGGCGACACTGCCGGGGCGATGCTGGAGTTGCTGGAAGTGCTGGTGCTGCTCGCACTGGCGGTATGAGCGGGGTCCATCAGATGAGGCGCTGTGGGAGTGGGCTTGCTCACGAATGTTGGCGGCGACACCCGTTCGCAGCGGCTGGCATTCAGCTTATGTGAGTAAGCTCGCTCACTCAGGTTTTCGTACCTGCGCCACCTCAATTGACACTTTCAAGGCCTGCGCGTAGCGTCGCGGAGCCGCATTTATTGGCCTATACATCTAATTTCGTCACGCACGCGACCTCGGGAGAACAACAATGACATCGGTCTGGCGTACCAGTGGCTGGATTCTGTTGGGCAGCGCACTGATCCTCGCGTTGTCGCTGGGTACGCGGCACGGCTTCGGCCTGTTTCTGCCGCCGATGAGCGCACAGTTTGGCTGGGGCCGGGAAGTCTTCGCCTTTGCCATCGCCTTGCAGAACCTGATCTGGGGCCTGGCACAGCCGTTCACCGGCGCACTGGCTGACCGGTTCGGCGCCGCGAAGGTGGTGTTCGTCGGCGGAGTCCTCTACGCGGTCGGCCTGGCGTTGATGAGCATGGCCGACTCGCCCGCCACGCTGTCTCTGAGCGCTGGCTTGCTGATCGGCATCGGCCTGTCTGGCACCACCTTTTCCATCATTCTCGGCGTGGTCGGCCGCGCCTTGCCGCCGGAAAAACGCAGCATGGGCATGGGCCTCGCCAGTGCGGCAGGCTCGTTTGGCCAGTTCGCCATGCTGCCGGGGACCCTGGGCCTGATCGGCTGGCTCGGCTGGTCGATGGCGCTGGTCGCGCTGGCTTTGCTGGTGGCGTTCATTTTGCCGCTGGTGGCGATGCTCAAGGACAAACCCGTGCCGGTTGCCATGGGCGAACAGACCCTGCGCGAGGCGTTGCATGAAGCCTGTACCCACTCCGGGTTCTGGCTGCTGGCGTTCGGCTTCTTCGTGTGCGGTTTTCAGGTGGTGTTCATCGGCGTGCATTTGCCGGCGTACCTGGTGGATCAGCATCTGCCTGCGACAGTCGGCACCACTGTGCTGGCGCTGATCGGGCTGTTCAACGTGTTCGGCACTTATATCGCGGGCTGGCTGGGCGGGCGGATGTCCAAACCGCGCCTGCTGACCGGCCTTTATCTATTGCGTGCGGTGGTCATTGTCGGCTTTCTCTGGGCGCCACTGACCCAGACGACCGCCTACCTGTTCGGCATCTCCATGGGGCTGCTCTGGCTGTCCACCGTGCCGCTGACCAACGGGACCGTGGCGACGCTATTTGGCGTGCGCAACCTGTCGATGCTCGGTGGTATCGTCTTTCTGTTCCATCAGTTGGGCGCGTTTCTTGGCGGCTGGCTGGGCGGGGTGGTGTATGACCACACGGGGAGTTACGACATGATCTGGCACGTCTCCATTGCCCTGAGTCTGATGGCGGCTGCACTGAACTGGCCGGTGCGCGAGCGCCCCGTGGCGCGCCTGCAGGTGCAGCCGGTGGTCCTGTGACCCGGCTCGCCCCTTGGCTTTTCGCCGTCGTCATTGTCGCGACGCTGCTGGCGCTGGCCTGGTGGGGCTGGCACAGCGTCGGCCTCGGCGCCCTGCAACTGGGCATGACCTGCTGACGCCCGCCATCCCTTGGCATCCGTGAAGGCAGAACGTAGCGTGTACCTCTTACACCCGACTTTCTGTCTCGTCATCGCCAGCTTTTCCAGCACGACCACGCCAGATGATCCTGAGCTGATTTCGGCGGTCGAGAAGGCGATTGCGTCGAAGCCTTGAGCCCTCGGATTCAGTTGACGGCATGAAACGAAAAACCCCGCAGCCATCGCTGGCTGCGGGGTTTTCTGTATGGCGAACCGGTCTGGGCCGGCTCTGCCAACGGTATCAGAAGCGGTAGGTCAGGCCCAGGCCGAAGCCGTTGGCGCTGTTGTCGTACTTGGACGAGTAGCGTTGTCCCAGCGCGTTGGTGCGGTTGACCTTGACGGTTTCTTCGTCCAGATAGGAGTAGGCGACGTCGATTGTCACGTTATCAGTCGGGCTGTAACCAGCGCCGATGCTGAAGATGGTGCGGTCACCGGTCGGGATGCGTGGCGAACGATCGGTGTTGTTGGTAGGCGACTGGTCAAGGGTCAGACCGGTGCGCAGTACCCACTGCTTGTTCAACTGGTAGGAGGTGCCGATGGCGTAAGCCCAGGTGTCATGCCAGTTCTGCTCTTCGGTAATGGTGCCTACCAGCAATGGAGCAGCTGCGCCGCCCGCAGCGGTCACGCCGGAGTTCTTGACCTTGATTTCTTCCAGACGGCTCCAGCGAGTCCACGTGGCACCTGCGTAGACCTTCCAGGCGTCGTCCAGCTTCTGGGTAACGGAGAAGTCAACGGACTCCGGCGTGTCCAGGTTCAGCTTGGCGTCGTAGCGGTTGCTGCCCAGCAGGAAGGCTGGAACACCGGCACCGGCACGCACTTCGGTGTGTCCGTCGAGCTTGTAGGTCACTTTCGAGTGATAGGTCAGACCCAGGCTAGTGCTGTCGGTCGGGGTCACCAGAACGCCGACGTTGAAGCCGTAGCCGACGTCATCACCTTTCACCTGAACGCGGCCAGTGCCCGAGCCCGGGACTTGAGGCAGGTTCAGGCTCGATTCCAGCGCACCGGAAATGCGGTTGATGGTCGGACCGAAACCGATCGAGACCTTGTCGTTAAAGGCGTAGCTGATGGTCGGCTGGAAGGTCACGACCTTGACGATGCTCTTGCTGCCGAAGTTCTGACCCTGGAAGCTGCTTTCGTAGTCGGTGACCAGGCCGAACGGCGCGTATACGCCCAGACCGAACGCCCAGTGCTCGTCGATAGGGTTGACGTAGAAGCCCATTGGCACGGCAGTGAACGGAACCATGTCGCCTTTGTTGGTGCCGGCACGGCTACCGCTGGCGTCGGAGATGTCAGTCTTGGCATCGATCGCGGCCACACCTACAGTCACTTGCGGGCTTTTGAGGCGCGACATGCCGGCCGGGTTGCCATAAACGGTGCTGGCGTCATCGGCGGCGGAAGAGCGGCCGGCATAACCGGTACCCATGCCACTGATGCTTTGCTCGTTTAGGGCAAAACCGGATGCGAAGATTTGGGTGGAGGCGAGAGTAATGGCGAGACTGAGGCTGGATTTGATCATTGTTTTTTTCATTGTTAGAACTCCTTGTTGATCACCGCGCGGAAATTACCAACATTTTTCATCACGCGCTATAGGCTGGATCGCCCGAGTTAGAGCAGTTTTTGTAGGACAATCCGGGGATAACTGATGCGATCTCCAGCGAAACCGCTGAGTCACAAAATGGCTGGTTCGCCCGCAAACAGGGGGCGAACCGAGGTATGCCAGGCCGTCGCGAAATCCTCCAGGCTGCCGTGAGGCTGAAATATCCTGCGCCAAATACGCGCCATTCCCATGACGTCATCCTCGGCCGGTATCGAAAATCGACTGGCCTCCACCATCATCCAGGCAATGGCTGTGGAATAACGCAGGTTGACGGTCAGTTCCAGGTCCGGTCCGGTAAGGAAGGCATGCTGGCTGGCAAGACCTCTGACCAGGCTGGCGAGGTCCGGATCCTTGGCCAGATAACCATCCCAGAGTTGGTAATGGCGTGCGTCGGAGATGCCGTAAAGACCGTGGCCGCGCTGGCTGTCGAGCTCGGCGCCCAACGCAGACTGGCTCGCGGCGACGGCGAGGAGAAAAGACTCCGCGCCGGGAGGGTTGCGTCCGAGGTAGATCAGCGTGGGGCGGATCACATATCGGCACAGTTCACTGGCAGCGATTCCCATAACACCCTCGGGAAGTTAATGAGCCGGCGGACCCTGACGCTTGGCAGCGAAATTGAAATCCGGGTCCACCGGAAGCGGCTCAGACCGCTCGAGTTGAAGCGTAGTCTCATATTTACGGTGTAAAGGGCTGTTTTTAAAATATTTCCCGATTGCAATGCCCACGCGCACTCGGTCTGGCGAAGACGTTCTCGTGCTTTTTGTATGAAAAACAGACACAAAAAAGCCCCACCGTTTGAGGGTGGGGCTTGGCACCGCGGGATTTTTACCGACGAACGGTATCAGGCAGTGAGTGCCTGGCGCGTGCGGTCGATCACGGCCTGCAGCGGTTCAGCGCTGGAGTACTGATCGGGATACAGGCGTTCGGTGTGACGGGCGATGCCGTGTTCGTTGACGATGGTGAAACTGAAGCAGCCTTTGCGGGCAGCCATGATCAGGCAGTCCATCGGTGCGAAGGCGTTGGTGAGGGTGCGGATGGCATCCTGAGTCTGGATATGAGTAGTCATGTAATGGTGTTTCCTGAATCGACACGCAATAAGAGGCGTGCAAAATAAAAACGTTCCAGTAAACGCGGGGCCAATGCTCGAAAGCGAGTCAGGGCAGGGCGCAGAACCTGTCTGGAACAAAAGCAGCCAGTTGAAGCGCGGTTATCGTGGGGCGCTGGGCTGACTGGTAGGTACTTAGGAGGGCAGGCGACACAACAGGAGCAAAGGTTCGATGCTCGGGGTGAAGATCCTGATCAATTTGCAGGCTGGTTTGAGCAGGCCATGATTGCTACGTCACCCCTCCGATTTTTCGGCAGGCTGTGCGAGTTCATGTCTGGAAACCATCGAGGTGATCGATCCCTGTTTTCAATCCGTTTGCTCACATGGCGAACCGGATCGGGGGATTTGTTCGATCAGAATTGACTTTCAGCTTGGTACTAACGGTGGCGATGGTAACGGATTGTGATGGCTATGGGAAGGGAGGATTTGATCGGAAACGTCAGTTGCCGGGTATTTCGTCGGCCAGATTTTGCCCGGTGATGGGGTTGACCCGAGATTCAACAGGTCCCAGGCACCGAGCAAAGATGCGACATGGGGCACGATATAGATGGCACTTGGCCGTTTTGCCGTCCATTAAGAGCGTTTGGACACTTTTCAAACGGCGGCTTATAGCGATTGGAAATGGACTTGTGCACATTACCTCGGCTAGCTGCCATCTCACTGTCACATTCGCTCCTAACAGTTTGATTTCCGGTAGCGAATTATTAAGTCAATGAAAATCATCGCTTTTTTTTGCTGGTGAAAAAATCGTCAGTTTGAACGCAGGCCCCATTCTACGTGCGTTTGCGGGGGCTCACGGGGCGTTGTCCACTGAGTTATCCACAGCTTCTGTGGATTGTCCCGAGCGCTTGCTCTAGTACGCACCTTTGCAAGTTCGCGCTACGCTTTCTGTCTCTCTTCTTCGACTTCACATCGTAATCTGACGCCGACGCCGCTTCTGCGCATAATGCCGCCAGCATGTTTGTGGAGGCGGGAAATGTTTATGGCTTTGGACCTCACCAGCCTGTTGCTGGGATTGGGGGCAGCGGCGGTGCCGTTGCTGGCGCTGGCGTGGCAACTGCAGCGCAAGGTGGCGCAGCGTGAGGCGGATTCGGCACTGCTCGATGAGCGCTTGAGCCATGCACAGCTGGCCCAGAACGGTCTCAACGCGCAGCTTGATGCCTGTCGCGACGAAATCAGCGACCTGAGCCAGGCCAATGCGGTCAAGCAGGCGGATCTTGCCGCGTTGCGCCGGGAAGTCGATCTCTTGCGTCAACAGCACGATGCGGCCCGCCAGGCGCAAGAAGGCTGGAGCCAGGAACGGGTTCTCAAGGAAAGCGAGCTGCGTCGTCTGGATGCGCAATGTGCCGGGCTCAGCGCCGAGTTGCGGGAACAACAGGAGAGTCATCAACAACGCCTGAACGATCTGCAGGGATCGAGGGATGAACTTAGGGCCCAGTTTGCCGAACTGGCCGGGAAAATCTTCGATGAGCGTGAACAGCGTTTTGCTGAAACCAGTCAGCAGCAATTGGGACAGCTGCTCAATCCGCTGAAGGAGCGCATCCAGTCGTTCGAAAAGCGCGTCGAGGAAAGCTACCAACATGAGGCGCGCGAGCGCTTCTCTCTGGGCAAGGAACTGGAACGGCTGCAACAGCTCAACCAGCGCCTGAGCGACGAAGCCACCAACCTGACCCGCGCGCTCAAGGGGCAGAAGACTCAGGGCAACTGGGGCGAACTGATCCTGGAACGCGTGCTTGAGCATGCAGGCCTTGAAAAAGGCCGCGAATACCAGACTCAGGTCAGCCTGAAAGGCCCGGACGGCGAACGCTTCCAACCCGATGTGCTGATCATGTTGCCTGGCGACAAGCAGGTGGTCGTCGACGCCAAGGTTAGCCTGACGGCCTATCAGCAGTTCGTTTCTGCCGACGATGAGGTGATTGCCCAGTCCGCGTTGAAGCAGCACGTACTGTCGTTGCGCAACCATGTCAAAGGCCTCTCGGGCAAGGACTACAAGCGTCTGGAAGGCCTGCACAGTCTGGACTTCGTGTTGCTGTTCGTGCCTATCGAAGCGGCGTTTTCGGCTGCGTTGCAGGCTGAACCGACGATGTTCCAGGACGCGTTCGATCGCAACATTGTGATCGTCAGCCCGACTACGCTGCTGGCCACGCTGCGAGTGATCGACAGCCTGTGGAAGCAGGAGCGTCAGAGTCAGAACGCCCGGGAGATCGCCGAGCGGGCAGGGTGGCTATACGACAAGTTCGTGTTGTTCATTCAGGATCTGGACGAAGTCGGCAGCCGCTTGCAGCAACTCGACAAGGCGTACGGCGCGGCGCGCAATAAGCTGGTCGAGGGGCGCGGCAATCTGGTCAGCCGCAGCGAGCAGCTCAAACTGCTCGGGGCACGTGCGAGCAAGAATTTGCCAGCCGATCTGCTGGAGCGGGCGATAACCGATGAGGATGGGCTAGTGCAATTGCCGGAGTGATTTTCGGCGATGGGTTCAACCAGGTCGATGCAGCTCTCTGTGGGAGCGAATTCATTCGCGAGACGTCGGTGCATGCGATAGATCTCTGTCGCCGGGCAGATTTTACGCGAATGAATTCGCTCCCACAGAAAAGGGGGGCACAGAGCTATATTTGCGAGATTGTATACATTATTTTTGCTGGTCATTCCTGGGCACCGAAAATGCACCCCGATCAGGCACCGCTGCACTGTCAGTGGGCGCGAGGCCTCTATCAAAAGATAATGTCTCTCTGCTATCTGCTCCCCACTGAACCCTTCTAACCGCTGTTTAGCGCTCATTCCCCGCCTTCAAAATAGCAATGGCACGCATTCTGCCTATTGGTTCGTATACAACCCATGCTCGCTCCCGTACGCAGTGTGTTCAGCCGGTCTGTTTCGGGAGCCAGCTCGTCCTATCAGGGAGAAATGCGATGACCGAGCCCATGCCTAAAGGCTACAGCCCCCGTTTATATAACCAGGACCTGGGGCCGCTGCCGCAGAAGTGGACCTGGTACAACATTTTTGCTTTTTGGATGAGCGACGTGCACAGCGTCGGCGGTTACGTCTTTGCCGCCAGCCTGTTCGCTTTGGGGCTGGCCAGCTGGCAGGTGCTGATCGCGCTGCTGGTGGGGATTTGCATTATCCAGGTGATCGCCAACTTGTTGGCCAAGCCGAGCCAGCAAGCGGCGGTGCCGTATCCTGTGATCTGCCGACTGGCGTTCGGGGTCTTCGGCGCGAATATTCCGGCAGTGATTCGCGGCCTGATCGCGGTGGCTTGGTACGGCGTGCAAACCTATCTGGCGTCCAGTGCGCTGATCATCGTGGTATTGCGATTCTTCCCACAGATGTCGGTGTACGCCGAGCCACACTTCGCAGGCTTGTCCTACCTGGGCTGGTTCGGCTTCCTGGCCCTTTGGCTGGTGCAGGCTGCGGTGTTCTGGACCGGCATGGATTCGATTCGGCGCTTCATCGACTGGGCAGGCCCAGTGGTCTATGCGGTGATGTTTCTGCTGGCGGGCTGGATCGTCTGGAAAGCCGGATGGGCGAACATCAGCTTTACCTTGTCGGAAAAATCCCTGAGCGGCTGGGAAGCGGTTTCCCAAGTCATCATGGCTACAGCGCTGGTGGTGTCGTATTTTTCCGGGCCTACGCTCAACTTCGGTGATTTCAGTCGCTACTGCCGCAGCATGTCTGAAGTGCGTCGTGGCAACTTCTGGGGCCTGCCGGTCAACTTTCTGGCCTTCTCGCTGGTGACGGTGGTCATCGTTTCCGGGACCTTGCCGGTGTTTGGTGAAATGCTTCACGACCCGATCGCCACCGTCGCGCGCATCGACAACGACGTGGCCGTGCTGCTGGGTGCCTTTGCCTTCGTGACCGCGACCATAGGTATCAATATCGTCGCCAACTTCGTGTCGCCTGCATTCGACTTCGCTAACGTCGCACCGAGCAAGATCAGCTGGCGGGTAGGCGGGATGCTCGCGGCCGTTACGTCGATCTTCATCACGCCATGGAACCTGTTCAACAACCCGGCGGTCATCCATTACACCCTCGACGTGCTGGCGGCGTTCATCGGCCCGCTGTTCGGCATCCTGCTGGTGGACTACTACCTGATCAAGAAGCAGCAGATCGACGTCGACGCGCTGTTCAACGATGGCCCGAGCGGGCGCTACTGGTACACAGGCGGCGTGAACTACACGGCGGTCAAGGCGCTGATACTGGCGACGCTGGTGGGCATTGCGATCACGTTTATTCCGGCGTTGCAGGCCATGGCCAACTTCGCATGGTTTACAGGATGTTTCTTGGGTGGCGCGCTGTTTTACGTGTTCGCACGACGCAGCCAGGCCCATGAAAGTGCCGTGCTGACCCCGGCTACTGCGGGTTAACGCGCAACGGCCAGCGGCGTCGCCGTTGGTCGTTTGCAGCTCAGGGTTTGTCGGCAGGCGGCGATACAAAGTAAAGAGAAGGAAAATTTCCTGCCGCGACACTGCGTAGCAGGCGTAAAGTACGACTTAGCACTATGATCTGCGTTAAGCGGACCAGAAGTTGGCTGCCGGCATTTCCCTGAAGGGGGCGTATATGAACAGCAAATTGCAAGAGTGGCTTCACGACGTGGGCGTCGCACTGGGTCTGATCGAGCGGCCAAAGCTGCAACCCATTCCCGTGCGTACTGATGATGACGAGCGTCGCCGCCCTCGTCGCTAGGTCCGGGCCTTTCTCTCGACGTCAACCCCGGCGGCGCTATCGTCCGATAGCCCGCTTGTGCTGTCCGCACACCTGATGCGCCTGGCGATCGCCAGAACGCGCGCATCTTTCGCTTCAAGCTCTCGGTGACTGGAAATCGAACGCATCTGCGTTCAATCAGTGTGCCTTGCGGTTTTCCATCTGCACCAATATCAGATCCACCAACCCCTGCAGCGTGAGTTGGCTGTATCGCGAGTGTTCGGGCAGATGAGAGATGTCGGATTTGATCTGGCGCGGGAGGACTATGTTGAAGTCAGCCTGCAATTCGGTAAAGAAATTTGCGAAGTCTTCTTCGTCCAGCACCAGCTCGCTCAACATCGCGTCTTCCTTTTCCTGAATCAGCGATTTGTCGACGAGGATTTTCCCGAGGGTATCGATAACGTGCTGTTTGACCTCTGAAGGTTTCATGACCGGCCTCTGCGTTGACGCGTTCGAAAATCACCCCGACTTCACATACAGAGGGTTACTGCCTGACAGTCGGCTTCCTGAAATGGCGCCGATCTGGCGTATTGCCACGGTGCTGTCCCTCTCTAGGCTAGTTCAAGTTACGTCTACGAGATTGTCCGGCCAAGGATGAATTTTTGTAACCGCGGATAAAAAAGGACGCCCGCAGGCGCCCTTGATCTGTTTCATCGATGTAACGCTGTGATCAGGCGGCGCTAGCCACTGCTGTGCGCTGTGGCGACACCAGGCTCACCACCACGAAACTTACCAGCCCGATGGTCAGGCTGTAGTAAATCGGCGTATTGGCGTCCAGGCCATCCTTGAGCATGAAGATCAGCGCGGTCACGAACCCCAGGCTCATGCTGCTGATGGCGCCTGCGGTGGTTGCGCGTTTCCAGTAGATGGCGCCGATCAGCGGGATCAGCATGCCGCCGACCAACAGGTTGTAGGCCAGGGTGAGGGCGCTGATCACGTCGTTCACCACCAGCGCGATGGCCAGTACGACGATACCCGTCAGAGCGGTGAACAGGCGGTTGATGCCCAGACTCGATTGCTTGCCGCCGCGCAGTTTGGGCAGCAGGTCTTCGGTCAGGGTGGTGGATGCCGCGAGCAGGCCTGCACTGGCGGTGGACATCATCGCGGCCAATGCAGCGGCGATCACCAGGCCACGAATCCCGTCCGGCAACGAGGCTTTGACGATGGCCGCAAACGCGGTGTTGACGTTGGCCAGATCCGGCAGCAGCACATGGGCGGCCATGCCGATCAGCGCACACACCAGACCGTAAATGATGCAGTACACGCCTGCGATGGAGCCTGCGTACTTGGCGACCTTCTCAGTGCGCGCGGTGAACACGCGCTGCCAGATGTCCTGGCCGATCAGGATGCCGAAGAAGTAGATCAGGAAGTAAGTGATGATCGTGTCCCAGCCGATGGTGGTCCAGCTGAAGCTCGACGCCGGCAGCTTGGCCACCAGTTCGTCCCAGCCGCCGACGCGGTACATGCAGATCGGCAGCAGGATGAACATCAGGCCGACGGTCTTGATCACGAATTGCACGATATCGGTCAAGGTCAGCGACCACATGCCGCCGATCGTGGAGTACACCACGACCACGCCACCGCCCAGAATCACCGAGACCCAGAACGGCAGGTCGAACAGCACCTGCATGACCGTGCCGATGGCCAGGATCGAGGTCACGCCGATCATCAGCGCGTAGGCAAGCATGATCACCGCGCTGGCCTGGCGGGCCATGGGGTTGTAGCGTTTTTCGAGGATCTGCGTGACGGTGAAGATGCGCAGTTTGAGCAGGGGTTTGGCGAGGAACAGGTTCAGCGCGATGATGCCGACGCCCAGCGCCGCACACAGCCAGAAGCCGGAAATGCCGTGCACATAACCCAGGCGCACAGTGCCGACAGTAGACGCGCCGCCCAGAACCGTCGCGGCCATGGTGCCCATGTACAGGCTAGGGCCCAGGTTGCGCCCGGCGACCAGGTAGTCTTCATGGGTCTTGGCCTTGCGCATGCCGTACCAGCCCAGGACCAACATGCCGGCTGCGTAGATCAGCACGACGAAAATATCTAAAGCCATGGAGTGTCTCCAATCATTGTTTTTATAGTGAAACGCGAATCATCCGGCTGAGATCACGCAGGCAGTCAGCGGGTGAGATTGTTATTCATTTGAAATACGGATAAGGGGTAAGCGCTGGATCTGTGGGAGCGAATTCATTCGCAAGACGTGGGTGCGGCCGACAGCTATATGTCGGATGTACCGGGCTATCGCGAATGAATCCGCTCCCACAGAATCCGGGTTTCGTCAGCATGCCCCATTGATTCATTGGGGCGATCAATCGTTTAGCGGTGAACAACCCCCGGCAGCACACACAGCATCTCGTACAACAGGTTGGCACCCAGCAGCGAGGTGTTGCCGGTGGTGTCGTAGGGCGGTGAGACTTCCACCAGATCGCAGCCGATCAGCTCCAGGCCCTGACAGCCGCGGATGATCTCGATGGCTTGAATGGTGGTCAGCCCACCGATTTCAGGGGTGCCGGTGCCAGGCGCCCAGGCCGGGTCGATGCCGTCGATGTCGAAGCTCAGGTAAACCGGGCCGCCGCCAACTTTCTCGCGCACTTCGGCCATCAGCGGCTCCAGCGATTTGTGCCAGCACTCTTCGGCCTGCACCACGCGGAAGCCCTGTTTGCGGCTCCAGTTGAAGTCTTCAGCGGTGTAGCCCTGGGCACGCAGACCGATCTGCACCACGCGATCGCAATCGAGCAAACCTTCTTCCACCGCGCGGCGGAAGGTGGTGCCGTGAGCGATCTTCTCGCCGAACATGTGATCGTTGACGTCCGCGTGGGCGTCGATGTGCACCAGGCCGACCTTGCCGTGCTTTTTATGGATCGCACGCAGAATCGGCAGGGTGATGGTGTGGTCACCGCCCAGGGTCAGCGGGATGATGCCGTGTTCGAGGAAACCGTCGTAGGCCTGTTCGATGATGCGCACGGCGTCCAGCAGGTTGAAGGTGTTGATGGCGACATCGCCGATGTCGGCAACCGACAGCGAGTCGAAGGGCGCAGCGCCCGTGGCCATGTTGTAAGGGCGGATCATCACCGATTCGGCGCGGATTTCACGAGGGCCGAAACGGGTGCCGGCCCGCAGCGAGGTGCCGATGTCCAGAGGCACGCCAATGAAGGCGGCATCAAGGCCTGCGGCCGTTTGCAGGTGTGGCAGACGCATCATGGTGGCGATGCCGGCGAAGCGCGGCATTTCGTTGCCGCCCAGTGGTTGGTGAAAAATCTTGTCCACGGGATTGCCTCATCGGTGGGTTATTAGTAGTTGTCAGTGCTGGGCGGATTCTGCGAAGCGCGCAGGCCGCGAACAATCGCTGAGGCAAAATACTTAGTTCAGAGATTTCTGAAGTATCGGGTAAGCTGCCCGTTCTTCGATTCCCGGATGCATCATGGCCAGCGCATTACCCGATCTGAAACTGCTGCGTATTTTCACCTGTGTCGTCCGGCATCAGGGTTTTGCCAGTGCACAACAGGAATTAAATCTCTCGACCTCGGCGATCAGCACCTACATGAGCCAGCTGGAATCGACGCTGGGCATCGTTTTGTGCCATCGCGGCCGCGGCGGTTTCAGTCTGACCAGCAAGGGCGAGCTGTTCCATCAGGAGACCCTGCGCCTGCTGGGCGAGCTGGAAGGCTTCGAATTGTACGCCGCCGCGCTCAAGGGCGAGCTGCGCGGCACGCTGAATCTCGGGGTGCTGGATTCGACCGTGAGCGACCGGGCGTTGCCCTTCGCCGAGGTCATCGGTGCCTACAGCGAGGAACATCCGGCGGTGCACTTGCACCTTTCGGTCATGAGCCCCTACGAGCTGCAGCTGGGCGTGCTCGACAACCGCCTGGACCTGGCCATCGGCTCGTTTTCCACACGCATGAATGGCCTGCTCTATCAGCCGCTCTATCGCGAACAACACTGGCTGTATTGCAGTAATCGTCACCCGCTGTTCAACGAGCGGCGCATTCCGGAGCCGGTGATCACCCAGCAACGCATGGTCGGTCGCGGCTACTGGAGTCAGGCCGAGCTGGCGCGGCACGGCTTCAAGCACAGCGCGGCGACGGTGGAGAGTATGGAGGCGCAGCTGATTCTGGTGCTGTCCGGCGCTTACATCGGTTATCTGCCGGAGCACTATGCGCAGTCGTGGGTCGACTCGGGGCATCTGCGGGTCTTGCTGCCTGCCACGTTTGGCTATCAGGCGCCGTTCTCGATGATCCTGCGTCGCGGGCGCAGTCGCGAGCCGCTGATCCAGACGTTCCGTGATTTGCTCAAGACCCAGCTCAACCCGCTGTAAGAGGCCACGAACATGTCCCGTCCCCGCTGCGAGCGTTGCCATCGACCGGAAAACCACTGCCTCTGTCCGCTGATTCCCCGGCTGGACAGCCGTACCCGCGTACTGATCCTGCAACACCCCAGCGAGGTCAATCACGCGCTCAACACCGCGCGTCTGGCCGCGTTGGGCTTGAACAATGCGCAGCTGGTGGTCGGTGAGACCTTCGACCATCTAGCTGAGCTGTTGAGTGTGCCGGGGTATCGGGCGTGTCTTTTGTTTCCGGGAGAGGAGGCGACCACCCTTGCTGCCGAATCGACAAATGACGAGCCGATGCTACTGGTGGTCCCTGATGGCACGTGGCGCAAGGCGCGCAAGTTACTGCACCTCAATCCGCTGCTGGCCGCATTGCCGAGGGTGACGCTGGGCAGCGTGCCGGCATCGCGTTACAGACTGCGCAAGGCCCCGGCCGCCGATGCGTTGTCGACCCTGGAAGCCATTGTTCATGCGCTGCAGACGCTCGAGCCCGATCGCTCGTTCGAGCCTCTGTTGCGTCCATTCGAGGCGTTGATCGAAGGGCAGATCGCGGCGATGGGCGAAGAGACCTTTCGCCGCAACCACTCGTGAGGCTCAGCCGTTGAGCGAGCTGGACGGTTCGTGGGAGATGACCTTGCCCTCCTGCATGCGGCGAATATAAGCGTCGGTCTCCCGCTCGGCGTCTTCCTTGGTGAAGAAAGGGCCTTCGAGGGTGTTTTCGCGGGTGCTGAAAAAATACATGCCATTGACGCGAGAGACGCGGTCACTGCGAAAGTGCACGGCGGTCTGAGGGTCTTGCTCACGCTTGCTCAACATAGCCTGCTCCGGGGGACGGGAGTTCGATATGAAACCGTTCAGGACGACTTGACCTGGGAAGACCCGACCTGATGGCTTTTCCACAGCGTGAGACGGAAAAGTGGGCGGGACGTTCGGTACTTTACTCCAAAGATTGCGCGGGGTCAGGTGGGTGTGGGGTGGATGACGAATCGCTTCGCTGCCGTCGTAACCTCCGACGTCTCCTACAAGAATCTGTGGCGTACCTCGGATGTCTGACCGCTGCCAAACCTGTAGGAGCCACTTGAGCTGTGCGACAGTGACGAAAGCGCTGGATCAGTCAGCCATTAAAACGACTGATCTACGCTAACGGCACATATCACCCCTCTCAGCGCTTGCCAAGCGCTTCAGCCTGATGAATCCACTGCTGACGCTGTTCCTCGGTCGATGTCCTGACCGGGGAAAACTCAGTCAAACGCGTGACCTTGATCCCGCAAAACTCAAGAATCGCGTGCTTGATCTGTCGATGAGCCGGCGCCTTGAACACCCAGCGGAAGTAGCGTGAGGGCGTGTCCAGGGTCACCAGCAGCTCCGCGGTCCGCCCCTTGAGCAGTTCGTTGGAAGGATGATGGCGACCGTGGGCCTTGAAAGCGAAACCGGGCATGAACACGCGCTCGAAAAAGCCGCTGAGCAGGCTCGGCAGCCCGCCCCACCAGACTGGATAGACGAACACCAGATGCTGCGCCCAATGAATCTCGCGCTGGGCTTCGAGCAAATCGTGTTCCAGGGTCTGGCTGGATTCATAGCCGTTGTGCAGCGTCGGGTCGAACGCCAGTTCCTCCAGTTTCAGCACCCGCACCACATGGCCCTGACTGCGCGCGCCCTGGGCGTACGCATCGCCCAGGGCGTGGCAGAGGCTGATGGTCTTCGGCGAACCGATGACCATCAGGATGCGTTTGCCATACCCCTCAAGCGGGGTGGCGCCGCTGATCGGCTCAGCCATTGCTGCCCGCCTCAAGCATCTTCTCGGGGCGTACCCAAGCGTCGAACTCGGCATCGGTCAAAAAGCCCAGTTGCAACGCCGCTTCACGCAGGGTCAGGCCTTCGCTGTAGGCCTTCTTGGCGATCTGCGCCGACTTGTCGTAACCGATGTGCGGGTTCAGCGCGGTCACCAGCATCAGGCCGCGTTCCAGATGCTCGGCCATTTTGCCAGCGTCCGGTTCCATGCCCGCGATGCAATGCTCGTTGAAGTTGCGGCAGCCGTCGCCCAGCAGGCGGATCGATTGCAGCAGATTGTGAATGATCACCGGCTTGAACACGTTCAGTTGCAGGTGACCCTGGCTTGCCGCGAAGGAGATCGTGGTGTCGTTGCCCATCACCTGACACGCCAGCATCGACAGCGCTTCGCACTGGGTCGGGTTGACCTTGCCGGGCATGATCGAACTGCCAGGCTCGTTCGCTGGCAGCTTGACCTCGGCCAGACCGGCGCGCGGCCCTGAGCCCAGCAGGCGCAGGTCGTTGGCGATCTTCATCAGGGTCACGGCCAGGGTTTTCAGCGCGCCAGACAGCGCGGTCAGCGGCTCATGCCCGGCCAGCGCGGCGAATTTGTTCGGCGCAGTGACGAAGGGCAGGCCCGACAGCGCGGCCAGTTCAGCAGCCACCGCTTCGGCAAAACCATGCGGCGAGTTCAGGCCCGTGCCTACCGCCGTGCCGCCCTGAGCCAGTTCGCAGACCGCGGGAAGGGCGGCGCGAATGCTTTTTTCGGCGTAGTCCAGCTGTGCAACGTAGGCCGACAGTTCCTGGCCGAAGGTAATCGGCGTGGCATCCATCATGTGTGTGCGGCCGGTTTTCACCAGCTTCATGTGGCGCGACGATTGCTCGGCGATGCCGCTGGACAGCTCGGCAATCGCAGGCAGCAATTGCTCTTTCACGGCTTGCGCGGCTGCGATGTGCATGGCGGTAGGGAAGCAGTCGTTGGAGCTCTGCGAGCGGTTGACGTGGTCGTTGGGATGAACCGGCGACTTGCCGCCACGCCCCTTGCCCGACAGCTCGTTGGCACGTCCGGCGATCACTTCGTTGACGTTCATGTTGCTCTGGGTGCCGCTGCCGGTCTGCCAGACCACCAGAGGGAACTGGTCGTCGAGCTTGCCGCTGAGCACCTCGTCGGCGGACTGTTCGATCAGGCGCGCGATGTCGGCGGGCAGGTCGCCATTGCGGTCATTGACGCGGGCGGCGGCCTTCTTGATCAGTGCCAGGGCATGCAGCACCGGCAGGGGCATGTGTTCCTGGCCAATGGCGAAATTGATCAGGGACCGTTGCGTCTGTGCGCCCCAGTAAGCGTCTTCGGGGACTTCGATCGGACCTATGCTGTCGGTTTCGGTACGGCTCACTGGACTCACTCCTTAAGATCGAATAGCGCAGTTTAGTACCCCGCACGCCGGTTCGGTTCCCGGCAACGGCTGTGCGGCAGGTACGTTGAGCCTAGTGTGCACAAAAGAACCTTTCAGGTCTTGGAGTGTCGTGCGTTGCCGATTCGACCGCTCGTAGCGACGGGGGTTGAGCGCAGGGCGAAAAGGGGCGCAGAATGTCCGGCCTTGGGGTTCAGCCTCGCCTGCTAGATAAGGAAACTCGATGACCCGTCTTCGCGCCATCTGTGCTGCGGTCGCTCTGGTATGTGCCAGCGGCCAGGCTCTTGCTGCCACCGCCAGCCACGAGGCCAGTGCTGTAGCGTTCCTCAAACTGGCTCACGCCGATCAGTTGGGTGCGCCGATCTACATGCAAGCGCAGCAAATGTTCGCTCAGCGCTTCGCCGAAACCAAAGCCCCGGATTCCAAGAAAGCCGTTCTGGAAAAATACCAGGCTCAGGCCAACGCCGCGCTGGACAAGGCCATTGGCTGGGACAAGCTGCAACCTGACATGGTCAAGCTCTACACCGACAACTTCACCGAGCAGGAGTTGAAGGATCTGGTGGCGTTCTACCAGTCGCCGCTGGGCAAGAAAGTCCAGGCCAAGATGCCGCAGATCAGCCAGCAATCGTTCCAGATGACCCAGGACAAACTGCAACCGGCAGTGCCTGTGGTGACTGGCCTGCTGGAATCCATGACCAAGGAACTGGTGCCAGCCGGTACCAAGGGTGCAGCACCTGCCGCCCCAGCCAAGAAGCCATAAGCGAAGCCACACATGAGCATGCAACAGCGAATCGAATCCGCGTTGGCGGTCTTTCAGCCTGAGTACCTTCAAGTGCTCAATGAAAGCCACATGCACAGCCGTGGCACCGACACTCACTACAAGGCCGTGGTGGTCAGCGAGCAGTTCGCTGGCCTCAACGCCGTCAAGCGCCACCAGAAGGTCTATGGCCTGCTCGGTGGCCTGATGGGTGAGTTTCATGCACTGGCACTGCACACCTACACCCCGCAAGAATGGGCGAATCTGGGCGCCGCGCCTGCTTCGCCAACCTGTGCCGGGGGGCATGACTGAGTCAGCTCCGTCTGCCCCGTTTTTGCGATTGAATGCGTTCCCCTGTGGGAGCGAATTCATTCGCGAGACGGTGTTCCAATCGATGCGTTTTGTCGCCTGATACATCTTTAGCGAATGAATTCGCTCCCACAGGTCAGAATGCGCGTCTGACGTGTCTCCATTGATCTGCATCAACTCCCCACCGATCACCCACCCTGTCTGCTCGCCGCCGATTTTTGCTAGAATCCGCGCCGCGTTGCCCGGTCGGCACGCCTTTACCTGAATTTACTATCCGGTAGGCCCTTTGCGAGGGTCACCACCTGGAGACGCAACATGACCCAACCCGCACCCATCGTCGTCGCGGCGCTGTACAAATTCGTCACCCTGTCGGACTACGTCGAGCTGCGCGAGCCGCTGCTCAACGCCATGAACGACAACGGTATCAAAGGCACCCTGCTGATCGCCGACGAAGGCATCAATGGCACGGTTTCCGGGACCCGGGAAGGCATCGACGGCCTGCTGGCCTGGCTGCGCAGCGATCCGCGCCTGATCGACATCGACCACAAAGAATCGTACTGCGACGAGCAGCCGTTCTACCGCACCAAGGTCAAACTCAAGAAAGAAATCGTCACCCTGGGCGTGCCGGGCGTTGACCCGAACAAGGCCGTCGGCACTTACGTAGAGCCGCAAGACTGGAACGCGCTGATCGCCGACCCGGAAGTGCTGTTGATCGACACCCGCAACGATTACGAGGTGTCCATCGGCACCTTCGAAGGTGCCATCGACCCGAAAACCACGACCTTTCGTGAGTTTCCCGAGTACATCAAGGCCAATTTCGACCCGGCCAAACACAAGAAGGTCGCGATGTTCTGCACCGGCGGCATTCGCTGCGAAAAAGCCTCCAGCTACATGCTCGGCGAGGGCTTCGAAGAGGTCTATCACCTCAAGGGCGGCATTCTCAAATACCTCGAAGAAGTCCCGCAGCAAGAGAGCCAGTGGCGCGGCGACTGCTTCGTGTTCGACAATCGCGTGACCGTGCGCCACGATCTGACCGAAGGCGACTACGATCAGTGTCATGCGTGCCGCACCCCGATCAGCGCCCAAGACCGTGCCAGCGAGCATTATTCGCCAGGGGTCAGCTGCCCGCATTGCTGGGACTCACTGAGCGAGAAGACCCGCCGCAGCGCCATCGACCGGCAGAAGCAGATCGAGCTGGCCAAGGCGCGCAATCAGCCGCATCCGATCGGTCGCAACTATCGTCTGTTGGACGCGCAGCCTGACGAAACGCAAACGAACGAGGCTTGACCCCATGAACGCCCGCCTGCTGTATGTGATGGACCCGATGTGTTCGTGGTGCTGGGGTTTTGCGCCCGTGGCCGACGCATTGGTGGAGCAGGCGAGTGCGGCGGGTGTGCCGCTGCATCTGGTGGTAGGCGGTCTGCGCACCGGCAGTGGCGCGGCACTGGAGCCGACCACAAAGCGCTACATTCTCGAACACTGGCACGCGGTGCAGGACACCACGGGCCAGTCGTTCAAGTTCGACGATGCTCTGCCTGACGGGTTTGTCTACGACACCGAGCCTGCGTGTCGCGCCATCGTCGCAGCGCGCAGCCTGGCGCCGGACATCGCCTGGAAATTGGTCAAGGAAATCCAGCAGGCGTTCTATCTGCAAGGGCGCGATACCACCCAGGCGTCAGTGCTGGCAGAGCTTGCCGAGAACGCAGGCCTGCCGCGCATCGAGTTCGCTGCCGCGTTCGACAGTGCCGAACAACACGCGGCCACGGCAGCGGATTTTTCCTGGGTACAGGATCTGGGCATCGCCGGGTTTCCAACCCTGCTCGCTGAGCGCAGTGGCCAGCTGGCGCTGTTGACCAACGGTTATCAACCTCTGGAAGAACTGGCGCCGTTGCTCAGCCGTTGGCTGGAGCGCGCAGCCAGTGCGTGATTCCGTCGCCGTCGAAACCCCGGGCAAGCGCGCTGCTGACGACCGGCTTGCCCACGTCGATCGCCTGGACTGGACGCAAATCCGCCGGCTGGCCCTGACCCATAAAAAAGCCTTGTGGATCGCCAATGGCGTCGCGTTTCTCGCGGTGCTGTGCTCAGTGCCGATCCCATTGCTGCTGCCTTTGCTGGTCGACGAAGTGTTGCTGGGCAAGGGCGACGCCGCATTGCTGTTCATGAACCACTTCTTGCCGGAAAGCCTGCACAAACCAGTGGGTTACATCGCCCTGATGCTGATGGCCACGCTGTGCCTGCGACTGGGCGCCTTGCTCTTTAACGTCATTCAAGCGCGGCTGTTTGCCGGGCTGTCCAAGGACATCGTCTATCGCATTCGTATCCGTCTGATCGAACGGCTCAAGCGCATCTCGCTCGGCGAATATGAAAGCCTGGGCAGCGGCACGGTGACCGCGCATCTGGTAACGGACCTGGACACGCTCGACAAATTCGTCGGCGAGACCCTGAGCAAATTCCTTGTCGCCATGCTCACGCTCACCGGTACCGCCGCCATTCTGGTGTGGATGCATTGGCAGTTGGCGCTGTTGATCCTGCTGTTCAACCCGCTGGTCATCTACGCCACGGTCAAGCTGGGCAAACGCGTCAAACACCTGAAGAAGCTGGAAAACGACAGCACGTCGCGCTTCACCCAGGCGCTGACCGAAACCCTCGACGCCATTCAGGAAATCCGTGCCGGCAACCGCCAGGGCTATTTCCTCGGTTTGCTGGGTGGGCGTGCCAAAGAGGTGCGCGATTACGCCGTTTCTTCGCAATGGAAAAGCGATGCCTCTGGTCGGGCCAGTGGCCTGCTGTTTCAGTTCGGTATCGATATCTTTCGCGCAGCAGCGATGCTTACCGTGCTGTTTTCCGACCTGTCCATCGGCCACATGCTCGCGGTGTTCAGCTACCTGTGGTTCATGATCGGCCCGGTTGAGCAGCTGCTGAACCTGCAATATGCCTTTTATGCCGCTGGGGGCGCGCTGACCCGCATCAACGAACTGCTCGCCCGCGCCGACGAGCCGCAATACGAAGGCCGGGTCAATCCGTTCATCGGGCGCGGGACCGTGAGCATTGATGTGCGCGGCCTGTGCTTCGGTTACAACGAAGAGCTGGTGCTCGACCATTTGGACCTGTCGATCACGCCCGGGGAGAAGATCGCCATCGTCGGTGCCAGCGGCGGCGGCAAGAGCACGTTGGTGCAGTTGCTGTTAGGGCTGTACAGCGCCAAGTCCGGGACGATCCGTTTTGGTGGCGCCAGCCTCGAAGACATCGGCCTGGAAATCGTGCGAGAAAATGTCGCGGTGGTCTTGCAACACCCTGCGTTATTCAATGATACCGTGCGGGCGAATCTGTCGATGGGACGCGAGCGCAGCGATGAAGCCTGCTGGCAGGCGCTGGAGATCGCGCAACTGGAGGCCTCGATCCGCGCCTTGCCGCAAGGGCTGGACAGTGTCGTCGGACGCTCTGGCGTGCGTCTTTCAGGTGGTCAGCGACAGCGTTTGGCGATTGCCCGGATGGTGCTGGCCGACCCGAAAGTGGTGATTCTCGACGAGGCCACCTCGGCGCTGGATGCCGCCACCGAGTACAATCTGCATCAGGCCCTGAACCGCTTTCTCAGCGGTCGCACCACGCTGATCATCGCTCACCGTTTGTCTGCGGTGAAACAGGCTGACCGGGTTCTGGTTTTCGATGGCGGCAGCATCGTCGAGGACGGCGATCATCAACAACTGATAGCCGACGGCGGCCTGTATGCGCGCCTTTATGGTCATCTGCAACAGCTCTGATACAGCTTGTCGGTTTTTTGCTTTAGCCGTCCCAAATGGCGTTTCGCCAGTGGAATACGTCAATTCTTGGGCTATGCTTGAGCGGCGTGTGCAAGGAAAGTGTGAAAAGCGTCATATTTACGTCTCCACTTACTTGAGGTTATGCATCAGTTCATATGGATTGGTGTAAGCGTCACCCGCTGCATCGTGGAAATTAGCCGAGTCCCTCGGGCTTCAGGAAGGTCGCCTGAGCCGGGGAAGTGAGTATCTGGCAGTGCTGATGAAAGGGACACCATGAAGCAAAAGCGGATTCTCGAGAAGCCCCGTCTTCTGGGCATCGTTTGGCCATTTATCGCGGTGGTGCTGTTACAGGCACTGCTGGGTTGCGTCAGCCTTTATATGATGTCGGCGGTGCGCAGCTATATTGGGGGGGAGAGCCTTTGGTCCAAGGGACAGAAGGACGCCATTTATTACCTGAATCTTTACGCCAATAGTCGCGACGAGATCAACTACCTGAAGTACCAGCAGGCCATCGCCATTCCTCAGGGCGGGCATGATCTGCGGGTGGCCATGGATCAACCGGTTCCCGATATCGCACGGGCCAATGCAGGCATTCTGCAGGGTGGTAACCATCCCGACGATGCCCCCGGCATCATCTGGCTCTACCTCAACTTCCGTCATTTCAGCTACCTGGAAAAGGCTATCGATCTGTGGAAGATCGGCGACAACTACCTGGTTGAACTGGATGAAGTCGCCCGTGAAATGCACAGGCGCATCGCTGATGGCAGCGCCACCAACGCCGACGTGCTGGACTGGCGGCAGCGCATCAACGCCATCAACGAGGGCGTAACGCCGGCAGCCATGGCGTTCAGTGATGCCTTGGGGGAGGGCTCGCGGGTCATTCTGCGGATTCTCCTGGTGGTCAACCTGACCACGGCGATCTTTCTGATCATTCTCGCGCTGTTGCGCACCCACAAACTGCTGGAACAACGCCACGCCTTTGCTTCGGCCCTGCAAATGGAAAAGGAGCGGGCGCAGATCACCCTGGAGTCCATTGGCGATGGGGTGATCACCACCGATGTGGGCGGCGCAATCACCTACATGAACCCCGCCGCCGAGCAGATGACTCACTGGAAGACCGATCAGGCCGCCGGTTTGCCGCTGGCCGCGTTGTTCAACCTGCTGGACGAGAACGATCAAAAAGACAGCACGATCCTGATCGAGAACATTCTGAGTGGCAAACTGGCCGGCGGCAGCGAGAACTCCAAGCTGATTCAGCGGCTGGACGGCAGCACGGTGTCGGTGGCGCTGGTGGGCTCGCCGATCCGCACCGAGGGCAAGGTCAGTGGCGCGGTGCTGGTGCTGCACGACATGACCCAGGAGCGGCAGTACATCGCCAATCTGTCCTGGCAGGCGACTCACGACGCCTTGACCGGTCTGGCCAATCGCCGTGAGTTCGAGTACCGGCTGGAACTGGCGCTGGCAGGTCTCGTCCATCAGCCGGCGCGGCATGCGGTGATGTTTCTCGACCTGGACCAGTTCAAGTTGGTCAATGACACCAGTGGTCACGCTGCTGGCGACGAACTGCTGCGGCACATCTGCGCGGTGTTGCAACAAGGCATTCGCGAGGGCGACACGCTGGCGCGGCTTGGGGGCGATGAGTTCGGCATTCTGCTGGAGCACTGCACAACGGGGGCTGCGGAAAAGATCGCCGAAGGCCTGCGCCAGACCGTGGAGAGCCTGCATTTCGTCTGGAAGGGTCGGCCGTTCATGACCACCGTCAGCATCGGCCTGGTGCATGTGTCCAACACACCCACCACCCTGGAGGCGTCGCTGCGGGCGGCCGACATGGCGTGTTACATGGCCAAGGAAAAGGGCCGCAACCGGGTCCAGGTGTACCACGACGACGATTCCGAGTTGTCCACCCGGTTCGGCGAAATGGCCTGGATTCAGCGCCTGCACATGGCGCTTGAGGACAACCGGTTCTGTTTGTACTCGCAGGAAATCGCCCGCTTGGGCCGTGATAGCGGGCCGGGCGATGGTCATGTGGAAATTCTGCTGCGCCTGCGTGACGAGTCAGGCCGCCTGATCCTGCCGGACAGCTTTATCCCGGCGGCCGAGCGCTACGGCATGATGACGACCCTGGATCGCTGGGTGGTGCAGAACGTCTTCAAGATCATCTCTGAATGCCTCAGCGACAACCACCGTACTGGCCCGATGGCGGTTTGTGCCATTAACCTGTCCGGCTCCAGCATCGGCGACGACGCGTTTCTCGAATATTTGCGACAGCAGTTCCAAATCTACGCCATACCTCCTGAACTTATCTGTTTCGAGATCACCGAAACCAGTGCGATCGCCAATTTGGGCAGTGCTATTCGGTTCATTAACGAACTCAAAAGTCTGGGATGCCGTTTTTCTCTGGATGACTTCTGTGCAGGCATGTCGTCATTCGCTTACTTGAAACATTTGCCTGTGGATTTCCTGAAGATCGATGGCAGTTTCGTAAAAGACATGCTCGACGATCCGGTCAACCGGGCGATGGTGGAAGTGATCAACCATATCGGGCACGTAATGGGCAAACAGACGATCGCCGAGTTCGTCGAGAGCCCCCAGATAGAGCAGGCGTTATTGGAAATCGGTGTGGACTACGCTCAGGGTTACGTTATCGAGCGACCGCAATTATTCACCTGCGAATGTCTGCACGCACGGCCCGCGAGGCAGACCCCAATGTTGTTCAGCGCTCCCGGGACTTTTCGCTGAACGACCCCCGTTGCAACACCACATAAGGAGCTACACAGTGATCGATATGTTCATTCGAACCGGTCCGCTGATGGATGCCAGCAGTTACCCCGCTTGGGCACAGCAATTGATCAACGATTGCAGTGAAGCCAAGGCACGCGTGGTAGGGCATGAACTTTATCAACGTATGCGAGATGGTCAGCTCAGTTCCAGGACCATGCGCCAGTACCTGATTGGTGGATGGCCTGTAGTTGAACAGTTCGCGGTCTATATGGCCCATAACCTGACCAAAACCCGTTTTGCCCGTCACCCGGGCGAAGACATGGCGCGTCGCTGGCTGATGCGCAATATTCGGGTCGAGCTCAATCATGCCGATTACTGGGTAAACTGGAGCGCGGCCCATGGGGTCACGCTGGAAGACCTGCAAGCGCAGCGCGTTCCGTCAGAGTTGCACGCACTCAATCACTGGTGCTGGCACAGCTGTTCGTCGGAGCCTCTGGTGGTCGCCATTGCAGCCACCAACTACGCCATCGAGGGCGCGACCGGAGAGTGGTCTGCTGTCGTATGTTCGCAAGAGACCTACGCAGATTTGTTCCCGCCGGAGATTCGCAAGCGCGCCATGAAGTGGCTGAAGATGCACGCGCAGTACGACGATTCTCACCCTTGGGAAGCACTGGAAATCATTTGCACCCTGGCGGGCAACAACCCCAGCGAGCAATTGCAGGCCGACCTGAGAATGGCCATCTGCAAGAGTTACGAATACATGTACCTGTTTCTGGAACGCTGCATGGTTCTGGAACGCCCTCAGGAAGCGAACGCTCCACTTCGCGAACGCCGGTTCGCGGTTCGTGCCTGAGCGCGCTTAACCCGCCATTTCCAGGCGGTTACGGCCCTGGCGCTTGGCCGCATACAGGGCGCTGTCGGCGCGACGCAACAGGCTGTCGGGGGATTCCCCCGGCAGCAGCGTCGCACACCCCAGGCTGACGGTCAGTTCCACCGGGCTTCCTTCGACTGGATAAATGAGTTGCAGTGCCGCGTGCCGCAGGCGTTCGCCTACCAGCGCGGCGGACTCACGACCGGTATTGGTCAACACGATGAGAAATTCCTCCCCGCCGAATCTGAAGACCTGATCGATGTTACGCAGGCGATCCTTGATCGTATCGGTGACCGCGCGCAGCACTCCATCGCCCGCAGCATGTCCATGGGTGTCATTGATGTGCTTGAAATGATCGATGTCGACCATCAGCACCGACAGCGGCTGCTGCTGACGCCGGGCGATCTCGATCTCGCGGGTGAGCGACTGTTCCATGGCAATTCGGTTGCCCGCGCCGGTGAGTGGATCACGCAGGGCGCTGAGGTTTGCGCTTCGGTAAAGCAGGGCGTTGCGCAGCGGATACAACAGGCTGCTCAGCAGCGACTCGAGCTGCGACAGCTCTTCTTCGCTGAAGCGCCGGTCACGTTGAAAACCCAGCTCACCCAGTTGTTCGCCTTCGTAGGTCATGCGGTAGCTGGCGCTGTGACGCGCGCGCTCGCCGAACTCCAGACGCAGGTCAGTGCCCAGTTGCCTGTAGTTGAGCGCATTGAGCGGGATCAGCTGCTGCACGTTGTCGAAAAACATCGACAGAATCTTGTCCGCTTCCAGACTGCTCTGCAGCTGCATGGCCAGCTTGCGCTGCAGCTGCTCATGGCTCAGCGGCGCCTGCGCAGGGCTCTGCGCAACTGCGAGGCCGTAGCGCTGTAGTCGTGCACTGTCAAAATCAATGGCGTTGGTTCGTGTAGGAAAACTCATGTTTCCGCTCCTGCGCCTCTTATAGGGCTTGCTATCGACAGAGCGAAAGTCGTGCCATGTTTCCTGTTGGCAGGGTTCGTCATATAAATCAAACAGTTAGCGTGAGTAGGCGCCGAGGGGGTGTCCGACGGCGTCTTGGATTTGACTAACGTAACGGTTTGCAGGCCAATGGACTACACAGAGGCGACGGAAAACCGCCGAGTGGATGAGAGGCAATGAGATTGCGGGGGATGACCGCGATCTTCTGTGGGAGCGAATTCATTCGCGAGACGGTTGTACATCCGGTGATGCTCTATCGAATGTAATGGCCCTCGCGAATGAATTCGCTCCCACAGATCGTGCGTCTGACAGGAAATACCGTTGCCACATTTTACGCGCGCTGCTTACTTCTTCTGCGCATCGAACGCCTGGCCGTTGACGCCCGCACTGTCGGGACCCATCAGGTAGAGGTACACCGGCATGATTTCTTCCGGCGTCGGGTTGTTCAGCGGGTTTTCCGCGGGGTACGCCTGGGCGCGCATGTCGGTGCGGGTGCCGCCAGGGTTGATGCTGTTGGCGCGCACCGAGGCGACGTCTTCCAGCTCATCGGCCAAGGTCTGCATCAGGCCTTCGGTGGCGAACTTGGACACCCCGTAAGCGCCCCAATACGCGCGGCCCTTGCGCCCGACGCTGCTGGAGGTGAACACCACCGAAGCGTCCTCGGACAGCTTGAGCAAGGGCAATAGCGCGGCCGTGAGCATGAACGTGGCGTTGACGTTAATGTGCATCACGCGCATGAAGTGCTCACCCGACAGTTGCTCGATCGGCGTGCGCGGGCCGATGATCGAAGCGTTGTGCAACAACCCGTCCAGCCGCCCGAATTCAGTCTCGATCATCGCCGCCAGCTCGTCGTACTGATGGGGCAGGGCGGTTTCCAGATTGAACGGAATGACCACCGGCTGCGGGTGACCAGCGGCTTCGATCTGGTCATAGACGGCGATCAGGTTCGATTCGGTCTTGCCCAGCAGCAACACCGTCGCGCCATGGGCGGCATAGGTGCGTGCGGCAGCGGCGCCGATGCCACGGCCAGCACCGGTGACCAGAATGATGCGGTCCTTGAGCAGGTCGGGGCGGGTGGAGTACTTGAACATGTGGGCTCCATTTTTACGGATACGGAACGCGGTGGCGAGGATATGAAGAGCATTGTAGGAGCGCGCTTGCCCGCGAAGGCGATGGACGGTTCACCATCGATGTGGCTTATAAACCGCAATCGCGGGCAAGCGCGCTCCTACAGACGCCGCGTTTGGGGTTCAGCAACTGCACAGCGCGTTATCCAGCACCCGACGCAGTTCCAGCGGGTGATCCACCACCACATCGGCGCCCCAGTGATCCGGGTTGTCGTGGGGATGAATATAGCCGTAACGCACCGCCGCGGTTTTGGTCCCCGCATCGCGACCGGATTCGATATCGCGCAGATCATCCCCGACGAACAGCACGCTGGCCGGCGCCAGGTCGAGCATCTTGCAGGCCAGCAGCAGCGGCTCTGGATCAGGCTTGCTCCTGGTCACATGGTCCGGGCAGATCAACACCGCAGAGCGCTGATCCAGCCCCAGTTGCTCCATGATCGGCTGAGCGAAGCGCAAGGGTTTGTTGGTCACCACGCCCCAGATCAGCTTCGCTTTTTCGATATCGGCCAGCAGCTCGCCCATGCCGTCGAACAACCTGCTGTGGACCGCGCAGTCCTTCTGGTAACGCTCGAGAAACTCCAGGCGCAACGCCTCGAACTCCGGCTCGTTGGGCGACATGGCGAATGCCGCCGAGACCATGGCCTTGGCGCCGCCGGAGATCTCATCGCGAATCAGCTTGTCGTTGACCGGCGCAAAGCCTCGGTCGGCCAGCATGGCCTGACAGATCGCGATAAAGTCCGGCGCGGTGTCGAGCAGGGTGCCGTCCATGTCGAAAAGAACCGCTCTCAAGCGCATGACTCAGGCCCCCTTCAGCGTCTGGATCATGTAGTTGACGTCGACGTCAGAGGCCAGCTTGTAGTGCTTGGTCAGCGGGTTGTAGGTCAGGCCGATGATGTCCTTGACCTCAAGGCCCGCCTGACGGCTCCACGCGCCAAGCTCGGAGGGGCGGATGAATTTCTTGAAGTCATGGGTGCCGCGCGGCAACAGGTTCATGATGTATTCGGCGCCGATGATGGCGAACAGATACGCCTTCGGGTTGCGGTTGATGGTGGAGAAAAACACCTGGCCCCCCGGCTTGACCATCTTGTAGCAGGCGCGAATCACCGATGACGGATCGGGCACGTGTTCGAGCATCTCAAGGCATGTCACCACGTCGAACTGCCCGGGCATTTCTTCAGCCAAGGCTTCGGCAGTGATCTGGCGGTACTCGACGCTCACGCCGGATTCCAACTGATGAAGTTGTGCCACGGCCAGCGGTGCTTCGCCCATGTCGATGCCGGTGACGGTGGCGCCACGCAGGGCCATGGCCTCGCTAAGAATGCCTCCGCCGCAGCCGACGTCCAGCACCCTCTTGCCGGCCAGGCTGACGCGCTCGTCGATCCAGTTCACCCGCAGCGGGTTGATGTCGTGCAACGGCTTGAATTCGCTGTTGCGGTCCCACCAGCGATGGGCCAGGGCCTCGAATTTGGCGATTTCGGCGTGGTCGACGTTGCTCATGTGTGATCCCTCTAAAACGTTGAATTCGGTGGCAGGTCACAGAGAGAACCATGACCTTTCAATGCTGTTCAGCCTTTGGCGGCGATGCGGTTGCCCCAGGCCCTGGCGGTCCGGATCAGCGCGTGTTCGTCCATGCGCGTCAGGCGTTTGTCTTCAAGCAGTGGTTTACCGGCGACCCAGACGTGGGTGACGCAATCGCGGCCGCTGGCATAAATAAGCTGTGAAACCGGGTCGTAGATGGGCTGCTGCGCCAGGCCCGACAGGTCGAACGCAACCATGTCCGCGGCCTTGCCGAGTTCCAGCGAACCGATGCGATCTTCCATGCCAAGGGCGCGGGCACCGTTGAGCGTGGCCATGCGCAAGGCGCGGTGGGCATCCAGCGCGGTGGCGGAACCGGCGACGGCCTTGGCCAGCAGGGCAGCGGTGCGGGTTTCACCCAGCAGGTCCAGATCGTTGTTGCTGGCCGCGCCGTCGGTGCCGATCGCCACATTGACCCCGGCCTGCCACAGCCGTTCGACCGGGCAGAAGCCACTGGCCAGTTTCATGTTCGATTCGGGGCAGTGAATCACGCTGGAGTTGCTTTCTACCAGCATCGCCAGATCGTCATCGCTGATCTGCGTCATGTGCACGGCCTGGAAGCGCGGGCCCAGAAGACCGAGGCGCTTGAGGCGCGCAAGCGGACGTTCCTGGCGCTGTTTGACGGCTTCGCTGACCTCGAAGGCGGTTTCGTGGACATGCATGTGGATCGCCGCATCGAGCTCGTCGACGATGACCCGGATCTTCTCCAGGTTCTCATCGCTCACGGTGTACGGCGCGTGGGGCCCCATGGCGATGCTGATGCGCTCGTGATGGGCCAGATCATTGAACAGTTCGATGCCGATGTGCAGCGATTCGTCTGCGTTGCGGGCACCGGGTATCGGGAAGTCCAGCACGGGCACGGTGATTTGTGCGCGAATGCCGCTGTTGTGCACGCGCTCGCAGGCGACTTTTGGAAAGAAATACATGTCTGAGAAGCAGGTGATGCCGCCCTTGAGCTGTTCGGCGATGGCGATATCGGTGCCGTCGCGAACGAAGTCCTCATCCACCCACTTGCTTTCGGCAGGCCAGATGTGGTCCTGCAGCCAGGTCATCAAGGGCAGATCGTCGGCCAGGCCGCGAAACAGGGTCATCGCCGCGTGGCCATGGGCGTTGATCAGGCCGGGGCTGAGCAGCATGCCGGGCAGCTCGCGCACCTCAAAGGCGTTTTGCCGCAGCGCTTCAGCCTTGGGGCCGATGTAGACAATGCGGCCGTCTCGAATGCCGATCCCGTGTTGCTGCAGAACGACGCCAGCGGGTTCGACCGGTACCAGCCAGTCCGGCAGGAGCATCAGGTCGAGCGGGGCAGCGGAGTCAGGCATCGGGATGGCATCCAGTGACGCAAATCGGGAACGGCGAAGTATACCCGAGCGTCCTGGCAGGCGGCTCGCTATAATCGGCGGCTTTTTCAGCTGCTGGCAATTTGATTCCCGGCCCTTTTTGGTGGATTCGGCGTTTGGCTTTTCAAAAACATCTTGTGGAGTGTGCAATGCGCGATCGACTAATGGCTGCGGAAAAAGTGAAGGCCATCGATTGGCGGGATGGCACGCTGTTTTTGCTGGATCAGCGAATCCTGCCCTTCGAAGAAACCTGGCAGCCCTGCAACAGTGCCGCTGGCGTCGCCGAAGCCATTCGCACGATGGTCGTGCGCGGCGCGCCGGCCATCGGCATCAGCGCCGCCTACGGCATTGTGCTCGCCGTTATTGACCGTTTGGCGGCAGGCGGCGACTGGCAGATGGCGCTGGAAGAAGATTTCGACCTGCTGGTCAACGCGCGGCCCACGGGTGGCAATCTGTTCTGGGCGCTGAATCGCATGCGCGAGCGCCTGTATCGCCTCAAGGACCACGAAGATCCGGTTGCGGTCATGGAAGCCGAAGCGGTGGCCATTCACCAGAGCGACCGCGAAGCCAATCTGACCATGGCGCAGTTGGGTGCCGAGCTGATCCGCAAGCATCAGGGCAACCTGCAGACCGTGCTGACCCACTGCAACACCGGCGCCCTCGCCACGGGCGGTTTTGGTACGGCGCTGGGGGTGATTCGCGCCGCTTATATAGAAGGCATGATCGAGCGCGTGTACGCCGATGAAACCCGCCCCTGGCTGCAGGGCTCGCGTCTGACGGCCTGGGAGCTGGCCAACGAAGGCATCCCGGTCACCGTCAATGCCGATTCCGCCGCTGCGCACCTGATGAAGACCAAGGGCATCACCTGGGTCATCGTCGGCGCCGACCGCATCACCGCCAATGGCGATGTGGTCAGCAAGATCGGTACCTACCACCTTGCGGTGGCCGCCATGCACCACGGCGTGCGCTTCATGGTGGTGGCGGCAAGTTCCACCATCGACATGAACCTGGACAGCGGCGAAGACGTGTTCATCGAAGAGCGCGATGGCAATGAGCTTCTGGAGCTGGGCGGACATCGTCTGGGGGGCCAGGTCGATGCCTTCAATCCTGTGTTCGATGTGACGCCAGCCGACCTGATCGATGCCATCGTGACTGAAAAGGGCATCGTCGAACGCCCCGACACCGCAAAAATGGCGCTGCTGATGTGCCGTAAACGCCTGCATTGAGCAGTTTGTCGCAGGCGCTACGGTGTGTAGGGAAAGTGCTGTCAGGCCCTCCAAGCCCTTCACAGGCCGCTAATGGCGAAATGGCTCGTTTTCGGCACGCTCAAAGTCTTCGTGCCTGACGGCGATTGTGGTAACATCCGGCGGTTTCCAAGGGGGCGCGTTGCGGCTCCCTTCACTGCGCAAATCCATGGCTTAACTCGCTGATTTGTCGTAAGTCGCTGCCAGGCAATCGTCGGCGGCGGCGAGCTTCGTTCATCCCGGATGGATGTACGAGGTTTCACCAGAAAAAGGAATCAGGCTTCTCATGGGCGAACTGGCCAAAGAAATCCTCCCGGTCAATATCGAAGACGAGCTGAAGCAGTCCTACCTCGACTACGCGATGAGCGTCATCGTCGGACGTGCTCTGCCCGATGCGCGCGACGGCTTGAAGCCCGTGCATCGTCGTGTCCTGTACGCAATGAGCGAACTGGGTAACGACTGGAACAAGCCATACAAGAAATCCGCCCGTGTGGTCGGTGACGTCATCGGTAAGTACCACCCGCACGGCGACACTGCGGTCTACGACACCATCGTGCGTATGGCGCAACCTTTCTCCCTGCGCTACCTGCTGGTAGACGGCCAGGGCAACTTCGGTTCGGTGGACGGCGACAACGCCGCAGCCATGCGATACACCGAAGTGCGCATGACCAAGCTGGCTCACGAACTGCTGGCGGACCTGCACAAGGAAACCGTCGACTGGGTGCCTAACTACGACGGCACCGAGCAGATCCCGGCGGTCATGCCAACGCGCATCCCCAACCTGTTGGTCAACGGCTCCAGCGGTATCGCCGTGGGCATGGCCACCAACATTCCGCCGCACAACCTCGGTGAAGTCATCGACGGTTGCCTGGCCCTCATCGACAACAACGACCTGACCGTCGACGAGTTGATGCAGTACATCCCCGGCCCTGATTTCCCGACAGCGGGCATCATCAATGGCCGCGCCGGCATCGTCGAAGCCTACAAGACCGGCCGTGGCCGCATTTACATGCGCGCCCGTTCCATCGTCGAAGACATCGACAAGGTCGGCGGTCGTCAGCAGATCGTCATCACCGAGCTGCCGTACCAACTGAACAAGGCGCGTCTGATCGAAAAGATCGCCGAGCTGGTCAAGGAGAAAAAGCTCGAAGGCATCACTGAACTGCGCGATGAGTCCGACAAGGACGGCATGCGCGTGGTCATCGAGCTGCGTCGTGGTGAAGTGCCTGAGGTCATCCTCAACAATCTCTACGCCCAGACTCAACTGCAAAGCGTGTTCGGTATCAACATCGTTGCGCTGATCGACGGCCGCCCACGGATCCTCAACCTCAAGGATCTGCTCGAAGCCTTCATTCGCCACCGTCGCGAAGTCGTCACCCGTCGCACCGTGTTCGAACTGCGCAAGGCCCGCGAGCGTGGTCACATCCTCGAAGGTCAGGCCGTTGCCCTGTCGAACATCGACCCGGTCATCGAACTGATCAAGGCGTCGCCGACCCCGGCCGAGGCGAAGGAAGGCCTGATCAACACGCCGTGGGAATCGAGCGCCGTGGTCGAGATGGTCGAGCGCGCTGGCGCCGAATCGTCCCGCCCGGAAAACCTCGATCCGCAATACGGCCTGCGTGACGGCAAGTATTTCCTGTCGCCCGAACAGGCTCAGGCAATCCTGGAACTGCGTCTGCACCGTCTGACCGGTCTGGAACACGAAAAACTGCTGACCGAGTATCAGGAAATCCTGACTCAGATCGGCGAGCTGATCCGCATCCTCAACAGCTCCACGCGCCTGATGGAAGTCATCCGCGAAGAGCTGGAACTGATTCGTGCCGAATACGGCGATGTCCGCCGCACCGAGATCCTCGATGCGCGTCTGGACCTGACCCTGGGCGACATGATTCCGGAAGAAGAGCGCGTCGTGACCATCTCTCACGGTGGCTACGCCAAGACTCAACCGCTGGCTGTTTACCAAGCCCAGCGTCGCGGTGGCAAAGGCAAGTCGGCAACCGGCGTCAAGGATGAGGACTACATCGCTCACCTGCTGGTCGCCAACAGCCACACCACGCTGTTGATGTTCTCCAGCAAGGGCAAGGTGTACTGGCTCAAGACCTACGAGATCCCGGAAGCGTCCCGCGCTGCCCGTGGTCGTCCGCTGGTCAACCTGCTGCCACTGAGCGAAGGCGAATACATCACCACCATGCTGCCGGTCGATCTGGAAGCCATGCGCAAGCAGGCTGACGAAGAAGAGGCCGAAGGCGTGGACACCGATGTCGAAGACATCGAGAACAGCAACGAGACCGAAGAAGAGCGCAAGGCGCGTATCAAGGCCGCAGACAAGAAGAAGGCACCGTTCATCTTCATGTCCACCGCCAACGGTACGGTCAAGAAGACCCCGCTGGTGGCCTTCAGCCGTCAGCGCAGCGTCGGTCTGATCGCGCTGGAACTGGACGAAGGCGACATCCTGATCTCCGCCGCCATCACCGATGGCGAGCAGGAAATCATGCTGTTCTCCGACGGCGGCAAGGTCACCCGCTTCAAGGAATCCGATGTCCGCGCCATGGGCCGTACGGCTCGCGGTGTACGCGGCATGCGCCTGGCGGAAGGCCAGAAGCTGATTTCCATGCTGATCCCGGAAGAAGGCAGCCAGATCCTCACCGCTTCGGAGCGCGGTTACGGCAAGCGCACCGCCATTACCGAGTTCCCTGAATACAAACGTGGCGGTCAGGGCGTTATCGCCATGGTCAGCAACGAGCGTAACGGCCGTCTGGTCGGCGCGGTTCAGGTGCAGGACGGCGAAGAGATCATGCTGATCTCCGACCAGGGCACTCTGGTTCGCACCCGTGTAAGCGAAGTCTCCAGCCTGGGCCGCAACACTCAGGGTGTGACCCTGATCAAGCTGGCCAAGGACGAAAAACTGGTGGGCCTGGAGCGCGTTCAGGAGCCTTCGGAAGTCGAAGGTGAAGAGCTGGAAGGCGAAGCGTTCGAAGGTGAAGTCGTCGACGGCGAGGTGATGAACCTCTCCGACGAAGGCGATTCGGCCAGCGACCTGCAAGCCGACGGCGCTGCCGACGACGAAGAATCGCAAGACTGATGTAAATGCGGGGGCTGGTGACAGGCCCCTGTTGGAGTGGTCGTGATGTTGGTGTGTCAGGCGCACCGCATCGCGACCGTCGTAACCTCCGATTGCTCCTACAGTGGATCTCGGTCAGCACCTGACTCTGATGTGCACGCGGAACCTGTAGGAGCGGTCGGAGGTTACGACGGTCTGGACCGCATCCGGACGAATGCGGTCTCCCTGACCCGCCGCAACCCCGCAACGCTTCACCCGTTCCAAATTCAACGAGTGACATGACGAGAGTGGATATGAGCAAGCGAGCCTTTAACTTCTGCGCAGGCCCCGCCGCGCTTCCTGATGCTGTTCTTCAGCGTGCCCAGGCCGAGATGCTGGACTGGCACGGCAAAGGCTTGTCAGTGATGGAGATGAGTCATCGCAGCGACGACTACACCGCCATCGCCGTCAAGGCCGAGCAGGATCTGCGCGAGCTGCTGTCCGTCCCCTCCAACTACAAGATCCTCTTCCTGCAAGGCGGCGCCAGTCAGCAGTTCGCGGAGATCCCGCTCAACCTGCTGCCGGAGAACGGCACGGCTGACTACATCGAGACCGGCATCTGGTCGAAGAAGGCCATCGAGGAAGCCCGTCGTTTCGGCAACGTCAATGTTGCTGCCAGCGCCAAGCCGTTCGATTACCTGGCGATCCCGGGCCAGAACGAATGGAACCTGACCCAAAACGCCGCGTATGTTCACTACGCCTCCAACGAAACCATCGGTGGTCTGCAGTTCGACTGGGTGCCCGAAACCGGCGACGTCCCGCTGGTGGTCGACATGTCTTCGGACATCCTGTCGCGCCCGATCGACGTCTCGCAGTTCGGCCTGATCTACGCCGGTGCGCAGAAGAACATCGGCCCGAGCGGCCTGGTCGTCGTGATCGTGCGCGAAGACCTGCTGGGTCGTGCGCGCAGCAGTTGCCCGACCATGCTTGATTACAAGATCTCGGCCGACAACGGCTCGATGTACAACACCCCGGCGACCTATTCCTGGTACCTCTCGAGCCTCGTATTCGAGTGGCTCAAGGAGCAAGGCGGCGTCGACGCCATGGAGAAGCGCAACCGCGCGAAGAAGGACCGTCTGTATGGCTTCATCGACAACAGCGACTTCTACACCAACCCGATCAGCCATAACGCCCGTTCGTGGATGAACGTGCCGTTCCGTCTGGCTGACGAGCGTCTGGACAAGGCTTTCCTGGCCGGTGCCGAAGAGCGCGCGCTGCTCAACCTCAAGGGTCACCGTTCGGTTGGCGGCATGCGTGCCTCGATCTACAACGCCCTGGGTCTGGACGCCGTCGAAGCGCTGGTGGCCTACATGGCCGAATTCGAGAAGGAACACGGCTAATGTCCGAACAAGAACTCAAGGCGCTGCGCGTACGCATCGACAGCCTGGACGAAAAGGTTCTGGAGCTGATCAGCGAACGCGCACGCTGCGCGCAGGAAGTGGCGCGCGTGAAAATGGCTGGCCTGGCCGAGGGCGAAGAGCCGGTGTTCTATCGCCCCGAGCGTGAAGCCGCCGTGCTCAAACGCGTGATGGAGCGCAACCGTGGTCCGTTGAGCAACGAAGAGATGGCGCGCCTGTTCCGCGAAATCATGTCGTCGTGCCTGGCGCTGGAGCAGCCACTGAAGATTGCCTACCTGGGCCCTGAAGGCACCTTCACCCAGGCCGCTGCGCTGAAACACTTTGGCAATGCCGTGATCAGCAAGCCGATGGCGGCCATCGACGAAGTGTTTCGTGAAGTGGCCGCCGGTGCGGTCAACTTCGGCGTGGTCCCGGTGGAAAACTCCACCGAAGGCGCGGTCAACCACACGCTGGACAGCTTCCTGGAACACGACATGGTCATCTGTGGCGAAGTCGAGCTGCGTATTCACCACCACTTGCTGGTGGGCGAGAACACCAAGACCGACAGTATCAGCCGCATCTATTCCCACGCTCAGTCGCTGGCCCAGTGCCGCAAGTGGCTGGACGCGCACTACCCGAATGTCGAGCGTGTGGCGGTGTCGAGCAACGCCGAGGCCGCCAAGCGGGTCAAGGGCGAGTGGAACTCCGCAGCCATTGCCGGAGACATGTCGGCCAGTCTGTACGGCCTGACCCGCATCGCCGAGAAGATCGAAGACCGTCCGGACAACTCGACGCGTTTCCTGATGATCGGCAACCAGGAAGTGCCACCGACCGGCGACGACAAGACGTCGATCATCGTGTCGATGAGCAACAAGCCGGGCGCACTGCATGAGCTGCTGGTGCCTTTCCACGAGAACGGAATCGACCTGACCCGCATCGAGACCCGGCCTTCGCGCAGCGGTAAATGGACCTACGTCTTCTTTATCGATTTCGTCGGTCATCACCGCGATCCGCTGATCAAGGCAGTGCTGGAGCGAATCAGTCAGGAAGCGGTGGCACTCAAGGTGCTGGGTTCCTATCCGAAGGCCGTTCTCTGATCCGCTTTATGGATGTTGAGCCCTGCGGATTTCTTTGAAGAGGTAAGCGGTACATGAGCGGCGACTTCCTCACGCTGGCACAGCCCGGCGTGCAAAAACTATCGCCTTACGTTCCCGGCAAGCCGGTGGACGAACTGGCGCGTGAACTGGATATCGATCCGGCTCGCATCATCAAGCTGGCCAGCAACGAAAACCCGATGGGCGCAAGCCCCAAGGCGCTGGCGGCGATTCGCGAAGCGCTCGCCGAGCTGACCCGTTACCCCGATGGCAACGGTTTTGACCTCAAGCAGCTGTTGTCCGAACGCTGTGGCGTTCAGGCCAATCAGGTGACGCTGGGCAATGGCTCCAACGACATCCTGGAAATCGTCGCCCGCGCCTATCTGGCACCGGGCCTGAACGCCGTGTTCAGCGAGCACGCGTTCGCGATCTACCCGATCGTCACTCAAGCGGTCGGTGCCAACGCGCGCGTGGCCAAGGCCAAAGACTGGGGTCATGACCTTCCGGCAATGCTGGCGTCCATCGACAGCAACACCCGCGTGGTCTGCATTGCCAACCCGAACAACCCGACCGGCACCTGGTTCGGCCCGCGAGCACTCGCTGACTTCCTCGCCGACGTGCCGAAAGACGTGCTGGTGGTGCTGGACGAGGCCTATATCGAATACGCCGAAGGCGCCGAGCTGCCGGACGGCCTGAATTTCCTCGCCGACTACCCGAACCTGCTGGTGTCGCGCACGTTTTCCAAGGCCTACGGCCTGGCGTCACTGCGCGTGGGTTATGCGCTGTCTTCGCCCGTGGTAGCTGATGTGCTGAACCGCGTGCGTCAGCCGTTCAACGTCAACAGCCTCGCGCTGGCCGCAGCCTGTGCCGCGCTGGGCGATACCGAATACGTCGCCGAAAGCCGCCGCTTGAACGAAGCCGGCATGCAGCAGCTCGAAGAGGGCTTGCGCGCGCAAGGCCTGAGCTGGATTCCATCCAAAGCCAACTTCATCGCCGTCGATCTGGGCCGCGAAGCGGCTTCAGTCTACGAAGGCTTGCTGCGTGAAGGCGTGATCGTACGTCCGGTTGGCGGCTACGGCATGCCCAACCATCTGCGTGTGAGCATCGGGCTGCCTGCAGAAAACAGCCGCTTTCTGGAAGCCTTGAGCAAGGTTCTGGCGCGTGGTTGATGTCATGAGCGATGTCACGCCAGTGCAATCCGCTGCGCCTATGATCGGCCGCCTGGTGGTGGTCGGCCTCGGTTTGATCGGGGGCTCGTTCGCCAAAGGCTTGAAAGAAAGCGGCCTGTGTCGCGAGGTGGTGGGCGTCGATCTCGACCCTCAATCGCGCAAGCTCGCCGTCGAACTGGGTGTCGTCGATCGCTGTGAAGACAATCTCGCTGCTGCCTGCGTTGGTGCCGATGTCATTCAGTTGGCCGTGCCGATCCTGGCCATGGAAAAACTGCTGGGCGTGCTCGCCAGACTCGATCTGGGTAATGCCGTGCTGACCGACGTCGGCAGCGCCAAAGGTAACGTCGTGCGTGCTGCGCGCGAAGTGTTCGGCGCTATGCCTGCGCGTTTCGTGCCGGGCCACCCGATTGCCGGCTCCGAGCAGAGCGGGGTAGAGGCGTCCAACGCGCAGCTGTTCCGTCGCCATAAAGTCATCCTTACGCCGCTGCCTGAAACCGATCCCGACGCCCTGGCGCTGGTCGATCGGATGTGGTCGGCGCTGGGTGCTGATGTCGAGCACATGCAGGTCGAGCGTCATGACGAAGTGCTGGCTGCGACCAGTCACTTGCCGCATCTGCTGGCTTTCGGTCTGGTGGATTCGCTGGCCAAGCGCAACGAGAACCTCGACATCTTCCGTTACGCCGCGGGCGGTTTCCGGGACTTCACCCGCATCGCCGGCAGTGATCCGGTGATGTGGCACGACATCTTCCTCGCCAACCGCGAGGCCGTTTTGCGCACCCTCGACACCTTCCGCAGCGATCTCGATGCGCTGCGTGATGCGGTCGATGCCGGCGATGGTCACCAGTTGCTGGGTGTGTTTACCCGCGCCCGTGTGGCTCGCGAACACTTCGGCAAGATCCTTGCGCGTCGCGCTTACGTCGAAAAAGCCGCAGCCACCGACGTGGCCTTTGTCGCTCAGCCGGGCGGTAGCGTCACAGGGCAGATTCGTGTGCCGGGGGACAAATCGATCTCCCATCGCTCGATCATGCTTGGCTCTCTGGCTGAAGGCATCACGGAGGTTGAAGGCTTCCTTGAGGGCGAAGACGTGCTGGCGACCCTGCAGGCGTTTCGCGACATGGGCGTGGTCATCGAAGGCCCTCATCATGGCAAGCTGACCATTCACGGTGTCGGCCTCAATGGCCTGAAGCCTGCGCCGGGCCCGATTTATCTGGGCAATTCCGGCACTTCGATGCGTCTGTTGTCCGGCCTGCTCGCGGCGCAGGCATTCGACAGCGTCCTGACCGGCGATGCCTCGCTGTCCAGGCGTCCAATGGGACGAGTGGCTGAGCCGCTTCGCGAAATGGGCGCGGTGATCGAAACGGCAGCCGACGGCCGACCGCCCTTGACCATTCGCGGTGGCAAGTCGCTTCATGGCATCAGTTACGTGATGCCGATGGCCAGCGCTCAGGTCAAATCCTGCCTGCTGCTCGCCGGGATGTATGCCCAAGGCACGACAACCGTCACTGAACCTGCGCCGACCCGCGATCACACTGAGCGTATGCTGCGTGGCTTCGGCTACCCGGTGGCCGGCAATGGTGCAACGGCGTCGGTTGAGGCGGGCAGCACGTTGACGGCGACGCGCATCGAAGTGCCTGCGGACATTTCGTCGGCGGCGTTCTTTCTGGTGGCGGCGTCAATCGCCGAAGGCTCGGATCTGTTGCTCGAACATGTTGGCGTCAACCCGACGCGTACCGGCGTGATCGACATCCTGCGCCTGATGGGCGCGGACATTTCAGTGCAGAATCTGCGCGAAGTGGGCGGCGAGCCTGTGGCTGATTTGCGTGTGCGTCACGCTAAACTCAAGGGCATCGTGATCCCCGAGTCGCTGGTACCGCTGGCCATCGACGAGTTTCCGGTGCTGTTCGTTGCGGCGGCCTGCGCCGAAGGGCGGACTGTACTGCGCGGGGCACAAGAGCTGCGCGTTAGGGAATCCGATCGCATCCAGGTCATGGCCGATGGTCTGACAACCCTGGGCATCAAGGTTGAACCGACTGCCGATGGCCTGATTATTGAAGGCGGCAATATCGGCGGCGGTGAAGTCAACGGTCATGGTGACCATCGTATCGCCATGGCTTTGAGCATCGCATCGTTGCGCGCGACCGATCCGATCCGGATCCGGGACTGCGCCAACGTAGCGACTTCTTTTCCCAATTTCCTGGCGCTGTGTGCCCAGGTGGGTATTCGTGTAGCGCAAGAGGGGCAATCGTGAAAGTTCAAGCTCCGGTCATTACGATCGACGGACCAAGCGGTTCCGGGAAGGGTACGGTAGCCGGTATGCTGGCCAAACGTCTGGGGTGGTGCCTGCTGGATTCCGGCGCGCTGTACCGTCTGCTGGCCTTCGCCGCGCGCAATCATGGCGTTGACCTGACCAACGAAGAAGCGCTCAAGCTTCTGGCCGCGCATCTGGATGTGCAATTCGAGGCGGCGACCGATGACCACGGTCAGCGCATCATTCTCGAAGGCGAGGACGTCACCCTGGAGATCCGCAATGAGCAGATCGGCAGCGGTGCATCGCAGGTGGCGTCGCTGCCGGCGGTGCGTGAGGCGTTGTTGCAGCGCCAGCGTGCGTTCCAGGAGTTTCCGGGCCTGATTGCAGACGGTCGCGACATGGGCACGGTGGTGTTCCCCGCCGCGCCGTTGAAGGTTTTCCTGACCGCCAGCGCCGAAGAGCGTGCCCGTCGCCGATATTTGCAGTTGAAGGCCAAGGGTGACGATGTTAGTCTGTCGAGTCTGCTAGATGAGATACGTGTCCGCGATGAGCGCGACACCCAGCGAGCGGTAGCCCCGCTCAAACCAGCGCATGACGCTATCCAGCTGGATTCCACCGAATTGTCCATCGAGCAGGTGCTGGAACGCATCCTGAGTGAAGTCGCGATTCGCGATCTCGCTGGATGACCAGGAAGCCATGTGGGAGACCAGTCATAGTCCCGCAGGCTTTCTTTCATATGAACGAAACCCACGTTGTCTGGAGCGTGGCAGATGGGCGTATTCTTCGCCCTTATCAACAGGAATTAAAATGAGCGAAAGCTTTGCTGAACTTTTCGAAGAAAGCCTAAAGACTCTTAACCTTCAGGCCGGTTCGATCATCACCGCGATCATCGTCGATATCGATTACCAGGCTGGTTGGGTCACCGTTCACGCTGGTCTGAAGTCTGAAGGCCTCATCCCGCTGGAGCAGTTCCACAACGATGCTGGCGAGCTGACCATCAAGATCGGCGACGAAGTGCACGTTGCGCTGGACGCGGTCGAAGACGGCTTTGGCGAGACCAAGCTGTCCCGCGAAAAAGCCAAGCGTGCTGAGTGCTGGATCGTTCTGGAAGCGGCTTTCGCAGCTGAAGAAGTGGTCAAGGGCGTTATCAACGGTAAGGTTAAAGGCGGCTTCACTGTCGACGTTAACGGCATCCGTGCGTTCCTGCCAGGTTCTCTGGTTGACGTCCGTCCAGTGCGCGACACCACGCACCTGGAAGGCAAAGAGCTGGAATTCAAGGTCATCAAGCTGGACCAGAAGCGCAACAACGTTGTCGTTTCCCGTCGCAGTGTTCTGGAAGCCGAAAACAGCGCCGAGCGCGAAGCTCTGCTGGAATCGCTGCAGGAAGGTCAACAGGTCAAGGGTATCGTCAAGAACCTCACCGATTACGGCGCATTCGTCGATCTGGGTGGCGTCGATGGCCTGCTGCACATCACCGACATGGCCTGGAAGCGCATCAAGCATCCATCGGAAATCGTCAACGTTGGCGATGAGATCGATGTAAAAGTCCTGAAGTACGATCGCGAGCGCAATCGTGTTTCCCTGGGTCTGAAGCAACTGGGTGAAGACCCATGGGTTGCTATCAAGGCACGTTACCCAGAAGGCACTCGCGTGACCGCGCGCGTCACCAACCTGACCGACTATGGCTGCTTCGCTGAGCTGGAAGAAGGCGTGGAAGGCTTGGTACACGTTTCCGAAATGGACTGGACCAACAAGAACATCCACCCGTCGAAAGTCGTACAAGTCGGCGACGAAGTGGAAGTCATGGTTCTGGACATTGACGAAGAGCGTCGTCGTATCTCCCTGGGCATCAAGCAGTGCAAGTCGAACCCGTGGGAAGACTTCTCTGGCCAGTTCAACAAGGGCGACAAGATCTCCGGCACCATCAAGTCGATCACCGATTTCGGTATCTTCATTGGTCTGGACGGCGGCATCGACGGTCTGGTTCACCTGTCCGACATCTCCTGGAACGAAGTGGGCGAAGAAGCCGTACGTCGTTTCAAGAAGGGCGACGAACTCGACACCGTGATCCTGTCTGTTGATCCTGAGCGTGAGCGCATCTCGCTGGGTATCAAGCAGCTGGAAAGCGATCCGTTCTCCGAGTACGTCACTGTCAATGACAAAGGTGCTATCGTTCGCGGTACCGTTAAAGAAGTTGACGCCAAAGGCGCCATCATCACTCTGGCCGACGACATCGAAGCTACCCTCAAAGCCTCCGAAATCAGCCGTGACCGCGTTGAAGACGCGCGTAACGTCCTGAAAGAAGGCGAAGAGATCGAAGCCAAGATCATCAGCGTTGACCGTAAGAGCCGTGTGATCAGCTTGTCCATCAAGTCGAAAGACGTTGAAGACGAGAAGGAAGCGATTCAGAGCCTGCGTAGCAAGCCTGACACCGCAGAAAACACGGGTCCTACCACTCTGGGTGACCTGTTGCGTGCTCAAATGGAAAAACAGAACTGAGTTCTGTCTGACCAGTGAAAAGGGCGACTTCGGTCGCCCTTTTTTGTGGGCGGTTGTTTGGTACTGGATCAGTCCTGACGCCTGAGCAATCAAGCGAAACGCCGCGTGCGACAAGGTCCGTCGGGCGAGTGGTGAAAAATAATGTCTGGTTGCCTGGACTCTCGGCTCATATATGTGCATGCGTGGGGTGGCAAAATGTTTTCCCGCGTGCTAAAACCTTCAAAGCGCTTAACCTAGCTGCTTGAAAAAGAAGGGAAAAATATGACGAAGTCGGAGTTGATCGAACGAATTGTCACCCATCAAGGACTGCTCTCATCCAAAGATGTTGAGCTGGCCATCAAGACCATGCTTGAACAGATGTCGCAATGCCTTGCCACAGGCGACCGTATCGAAATCCGGGGCTTCGGCAGCTTCTCCCTGCACTACCGCGCCCCACGCGTAGGCCGGAACCCCAAGACAGGGCAATCCGTGAGCCTCGACGGAAAATTCGTCCCGCACTTCAAACCAGGAAAAGAGTTGCGCGACCGCGTGAACGAAGAGGAGGAGCACGGGCTCCAATAAGCCTCTAGGGGGATTTGATGCGCAAACTCAAACACCTGATCTTCTTTGTCGTCGTCGTGCTTATCGTATCGGCGACGGTAGTGTTCGTGTTTGAAAACCAGCAGCCTGTGGCGTTGGTGTTCTTCGGCTGGTCGGCGCCTGCGTTGCCGATGGCTGTGCCGGTGATTGTCGCGTTACTCGTCGGGATGATGATCGGACCGATCCTCGCCTGGTTCGCGGGCCTGCGTGGCAAAACCAAACGCTCGCGTCTGGTCTGAGCGTTGTTGGACACTGCTTAACGCTGGGCATGTGCCTAAGCTAAAGTGTTCCTGAATACTTCCGAAAAATCTCGAAAACCTCTTTGCCTGATTTTCATGTTTTGAAGGGGTAATCTCTGCTGCTTTCTAGCGGGCGGATCAAGAGAGTGCCTTACATGCCGTACCCAAAAATCACCCACCATGGCGCCGTAGAGGGTTTTTCCCTCTGTTCGGTCTATGTTGAATATGACATGCAATATCTTCAAGAACACTGGTCTGTGCCGAGCTCTGAGGGAGGCTCTTCCCAAGCGCCGATTTGCCCGATCTCACATCCCTGAAAAAAGCTGACATTCCGTTGCTCGAAAGTGCATAGGGCTACTGTTTGCACGAGGATCGCGCTACGCGCCAGAAACGGCTGGAGGCCGTCATTGACAGAGTGCTGGCTGATAGCGGTAGGGTGTTGATCCCGGCATTCTGCGTTGGTCGAGCGGTGGATTGCTCTACAAGTGTCGAGGACACTCTTTACCCCAAGGTGCAGCCGGTGATAGTGAGCCCGAGGCAGGCGAGACGACGCAATGCCGATCACCTGGTTCAATGGCTGGTGATCCTCGATTCTCCACTCGCGCGGTGTTCAACGGAAGTCTGCAAAGCATTTGATGACATTTGGGGCGATGAAAGGGGGCAGTGCGTGCGCTGCGGCCGCAGCCCACTGGATTTCGATCAGCTGATCATCGACACCCGGAGTCAGCATCTGCAAGCCGTAAGCAGCCTGGTGATTGCGGGGCCTAGAAGTATGGGGCAAGGAGCGTTACCAGGCAATGGCGGTATGTAGACCATTGGTGGCTACTCTGCTCATGCTGTTCAGGAGGAGATGCTTGCGTTTGTTACAGGAATGAAACAAGGGTCGCGCGAGCCAGAGTTAGTTCATGGGGCGGGACTGCACTTAGAAGCTTGAGCAGTCGCTCGAACGCAGGTACGCAGCACGATCGAGGACGTTAATGGCGCGTTAGTCCTCCTACTGACGCAAATTATCATTAACGGGCGAGTGTGCCTTCCACCCGTCTAATTCGCCGCTTTGCGGCCTGCGATAATGTCCTTATGATGTCACGGTTTCAGGATGCTCGTCCGAAATGCTTGAAAAGGCTGGAATTCATCAAAGTGAACATTCGTAAATTTGTTTGCTAGCTGTAGAATAACGGCCTGCTTGCGTAGCGCGCACGTCAAGAAGCCCGTCACGGCTGGTTCAAGCGCAGGGCCGACGAATTCTGATTGCGGTTTGTAACACTACTAATACCTTTGCCGGGTGCTGAACCTGGCGAGGACTAAGGATTTTAGAATGGAATTGATTCCCGTAATCATGTCTGGTGGCGTAGGCAGCCGACTGTGGCCAGTTTCCCGTGAGACCCATCCCAAACCGTTCATGCAGCTGCCTGATGGGCAGAACCTTATTCAAAAGACTTTCCTTCGCGCCTCGGACCTTGACGGCGTCGTTGAAATACTTACCGTCACCAATCGTGAGCTTCTGTTCAAGACCGAAGATGAATATCGCGCGGTCGACCACGCGCATCACTCGCAAAGCTACATTCTTGAGCCTTTCGGCCGTAACACTGCTGCCGCGGTGGCTGCTGCCGCATTGCAGCTTCAAGAGACTCGTGGCGACGATGCCTGCATGCTCGTGCTGGCGGCGGACCATCTCATTCAGAATCACGCGGCATTCGCTGCTGCGGTCAATAGCGCAGTGTCGCTCGCCTCTCAAGGTTGGCTTGTCACCTTCGGGATCCAGCCAACCTATCCCGAAACCGGTTTTGGTTACATAGAAGCTGATGCGCGCAACAGGCTCGAAGCGGGCCAGAAAGTCGCCCGGTTTGTCGAAAAGCCTAACCTTGAAACCGCCAAAAGCTATGTAAGTGCCGGTAATTACTACTGGAACTCGGGCATGTTCTGCTTCCGCGTTGGCACCGTACTGGAAGAATTGCGTGATCACGCGCCTGACGTCGTCGATGCTGTGATCCAGACGCTTCAGGATTCCCGTCTGTCGACCGCCAAGGGGTATAGCTGTCGGGCGCTCGATGCGGATGCCTTTGCCAAGGTCCCGGACATTTCCATCGATTACGCGTTGATGGAACGCTCTGCAAAGGTTGCGACGATTCCTTGCGACATCGGTTGGAGCGACATCGGTTCGTGGAACGCGGTGAGCGAGCTGACCAGAGAGGACGAAAATGGCAACCGTTTCGAGGGCGAGGTGTTGTCACACGGCTCCCGCAACAACTACGTCAACAGCGAAGAGCGCCTGACCGCGCTGGTGGGGGTACAGGATCTGCTGGTGGTGGACACGCCAGATGCGTTGCTGATCACCAACAAAGAGCACGCTCAAGACGTCAAACACATCGTTCAGCAGCTCAGGTCAGGTGGGCATACTGCGCACCTGCTGCATCGCACGGTGCACCGTCCGTGGGGTACCTACACCACCCTGGAAAACGGTGACCGCTTCAAGATCAAACGTATCGTGGTCAAGCCAAAGGCGTCACTGTCCCTGCAAATGCACCACCATCGCAGCGAACACTGGATCGTGGTCAGTGGTATGGCGGTGGTGATCAACGATCAGCAGGAATTGATGCTCAACACCAACGAATCGACGTTCATCCGCGCCGGTCACAAGCATCGTCTGCAAAATCCGGGGGTCATCGACCTGGTGCTGATCGAAGTGCAGAGCGGTGATTATCTGGGCGAGGACGATATCGTGCGCTTCGAAGATAATTACGGTCGAGTGGATAACTAATCGCCATTTTCAGTGCCTAACCCTCGCCTCGGGCGTTCCGCACGGGGTTTGCGTGCAGTCTGCTGGTGAGGCTGCTTCATACTGAACAAAGAAACCTTCGGGTTTTTTGTCGCATAGGTTTTTACACATGAATTCCGTCTATCCCGCTATTCAGACACGCTGCTTCAAAGCCTACGATATTCGTGGTCAGGTCCCTACCGACCTGGATGCCGACATTGCCTATCGCATTGGTCGCTCGATGGTAGTGGAACTGAGTGCCAAAAATATCGTGGTTGGCAGAGACATGCGTCTCGAAAGTCCATCCCTTGCCCAGGCTTTGATCAAAGGCATTCAAGACGCCGGCGCGGATGTCATCGACATCGGCCTGTGCGGTACCGAAGAAGTGTATTTCGCCACCAGCCACTATGTCGCCGACGGCGGTGTGATGGTCACTGCCAGCCACAATCCGAAGGGTTACAACGGTATGAAGCTGGTGCAGCGCCAATCCCGCCCGATCAGTGGAGACACGGGTCTGGATGCGATTCGCCAGCGCGTGGACGCCGGTGATTTGGGTGAAGTCGCTGCGGATGTTGGCAGCGTAAAATCGGCTCCTGACAAGACGGCGTACATCGAACACCTGTTGGGTTATGTTGAAGATGCCGATTTGCGTCCGCTGAAAATCCTTGCCGACCCGGGTAACGGTGCTGTAGGACCGGCCCTACAGGCGATCAAGGACAAGCTGCCGTTCCAATGGGTGATCATTAACGCTGAGCCTGACGGCAACTTTCCCAACGGCGTGCCCAATCCACTGTTGCCGGAAAATCGCAGTATTACCCAGGAGGCCCTGCTCAAGCACGGTTGTGATCTGGGCTTGGCTTGGGATGGGGACTTCGACCGCTGTTTCTTCTTCGATGAGAAAGGCCGTTTCGTGGAGGGCTACTACCTCGTTGGGTTGCTGGCCGAAATGCTGCTCAAGCAACACCCGGGCTCGAAGATCATTCATGATCCACGCCTGACCTGGAACACGATCGATCAGGTCAACCTGGCGGGCGGCACTCCAGTGCTGTGCAAGACCGGCCATGCCTTCATCAAGGAGCGCATGCGCAAGGAGGACGCAGTATACGGAGGCGAGATGAGCGCCCATCATTACTTCCGCGATTTCGCCTACTGCGATAGCGGCATGATCCCTTGGTTGCTCGTAACTGCGCTGATGTCGGTATCCGGAAAAACCCTCGCGCAACTGGTGGATGAGCGCATCCAAGCCTATCCCTGCAGCGGCGAAATCAATTACAGGGTGGACGACGTCAAGGCGGTACTGGGCAAAGTCTACGACCACTACTCCCCGACCTGCTCGCACATCGACAAGACTGACGGTATCAGCTTGGAATTTGACGAATGGCGTTTCAATTTGCGCGGCTCCAATACCGAGCCACTGCTGCGTCTGAATGTTGAGAGCCGTCGCGACCCGCAACTGGTGACGGCGAAGGTCAAGGAAATCGAGGGGTTGCTGAACAGTAAATAGAAAGGATTTAACACGCAGTCCCTGATCACCAGGTCAGGGACTTTGGAGCCGTCCCATCGCAGGACGAAATTGTACTGTTGCATGCCCAATTGAATGGTGAAGAAGATGAGTGACAAGAAAGTAGCGTTGATTACCGGTATCACGGGGCAGGATGGTGCCTATCTGGCTGAGTTCCTTCTAAAGAAGGGTTATTCGGTGCATGGCATCAAGCGTCGTAGTTCGCTGTTCAACACTGCGCGTATCGACCACCTGTACCATGATCCCAACGCTCAAGGCTACGATCTGACCCTGCACCACGGCGATCTGACCGACTCCAGCAGCCTGATCCGTATCGTGCAGGAAGTGCAACCGGACGAAATTTACAACCTGGCTGCGCAGAGCCACGTAGCCGTTTCCTTCGAAGAGCCGGAATACACCGCCAACTCCGACGCGCTGGGTGCATTGCGCTTACTGGAAGCGATTCGCATCGCTGGTCTTGATAAGAAAACCAAGTTCTATCAGGCGTCCACCTCCGAGCTCTATGGTCTGGTTCAGGAAATTCCTCAGAAGGAGACCACGCCGTTCTATCCGCGCTCTCCTTATGCGGTCGCCAAACTGTACGCCTACTGGATCACCGTCAACTACCGTGAATCCTACGGAATCTACGCGTGCAACGGTATCCTGTTCAACCATGAATCGCCGATCCGTGGTGAAACCTTCGTAACCCGCAAGATCACCCGTGCGCTGGCCCGTATCAAACTGGGTCTGCAAGAGTGCCTGTTCCTGGGCAACATGAACGCCCTGCGTGACTGGGGCCATGCCCGCGATTACGTCGAAATGCAGTGGCTGATGCTGCAGCAGGAAGTGCCGGAGGACTTCGTGATCGCCACTGGGGAGCAGCATTCGGTTCGTGAATTCGTGGAAGTCGCCGCCAAGGAAATGGGCATTGCCATTCGTTGGGAAGGCGACGGTACCGAAGAAAAGGGCTATGACGTTGCGACCAACAAGTGCATTGTTGCCGTGGACCCTCGCTACTTCCGTCCTGCCGAAGTGGAAACCCTGCTGGGTGACCCCAGCAATGCGAAGAACAAGCTTGGCTGGGTACCGACCACTACCTTCGCCCAGCTGGTTGAAGAAATGGCGCGTGAAGACCTGCGTGAAGCCGAGCGCGATCAGTTGGTCAAGCAGCACGGCTACAAGTATTTCAACACTCAAGAATAATTGGGGTTCTGAATGATTCCCGTATATCAGCCCCATCTGGGCGGCCGTGAAAAAGAGTACGTCAATCAGTGTCTCGATTCGACATGGATTTCCTCGCGCGGAGAGTTCATCTCCCGCTTTGAGACCGGTTTCGCCGACTATATCGGTTCGGAACACGCGACCACTGTCAGTAACGGTACGGTCGCGCTGCATCTGGCCATGGCTGCGCTGGAAATCGGTGCAGGAGACGAAGTAATCGTCCCGACGCTGACCTACATCGCATCCGTCAACACCATCATGCAAACCGGCGCGACCGTGGTGTACGCCGAATCGTTGGCCGACACCTGGAACGTCAGCGTCGCGGACATCAAGGCGCGTATCACCCCCAAGACCCGTGCCGTGATGGTCGTTCACTTGTACGGTCTGTCCTGCGACATGGACGCGGTGGTTGCGCTTTGCAACGAGCACAACCTGCTTCTGATCGAAGATTGTGCAGAGGCCTTTGGTTCTCTGTACAAAGGCAAGCATGTCGGTACCTTCGGCGATGTGGCGACCTTCAGCTTCTTCGGCAACAAGACCATCACCACCGGTGAAGGTGGTATGGTCGTGTGCAAGGACAAGGCAGTGCATGATCGTGCTTGCCATCTCAAGAGTCAGGGTGTGTCCAAGACGCGAGAGTATTGGCATGACGAACTGGCCTACAACTACCGCATGACCAACATCTGTGCGGCAATTGGCCTGGCACAGTTGGAACGCGCCGACGAAACAATCGCTCTGAAGCGTCAGCTGGCCGACTGGTACCGCGAAGCCCTCGAAGGGCTGCCACTGGCTCTGCATGCGGAACCTGAAGGCTATCGCCACTCTTATTGGATGTGTTCGATCTTGCTGGACGATCCGGCTCAGCGTCAGCCACTGCGTGATCATCTGAAGGAGAAGGGTGTCGAAACCCGTCCTCTGTTCCCGCCAGCTCACACCATGCCTCATTGCAAGACGGAAGAACACTTTCCTGTCGCGCAAAGCTTGGGCTCTCGCGGAGTGAACCTGCCGAGCTTCCCTACGCTGTCGCGCGAGGAGGTGCAGCAGGTTGCAGATGAGATCAGGGCGTATTATTCGAACTGATTGAGTAAAACCCATGAGGTCCATGCCTCATGGTTCGGTTTCAAGCAACGCGCCAGGCAATGCCTGGCGTTGTCGCCAAATATTCCAGAGGAAATAATGATTTCATATTTTTCCCGTGTATGGGATGCACGCTATTTCTGGGTGCATCTCGCTTTGGCAGACCTCCGCTCTCGGTGGAGGCGTTCTTTTTTTGGCGTACTTTGGTCAATCATCCAGCCACTGGGATTGACGCTTTTGCTGAGCCTAGTGTTTAGCAAGATTTTCAACACTGAAATCGTGACATATGCCCCCTATGTTCTGTCGGGCATCATTGTCTGGGATTTTATTTCTGCCAATACTGTGGCCGGCTCTCTGTCTTTTGTGCAGGCAGACTCCTACATCAAGCAATGCAACCATCCGCTGGCCATTTATACGTTGCGGACAGTGGTAGGCAGTTCGATCGTTTTGATGCTGGCTAGCGTTTCGTTGTTCGTTTGGGTATTGATCGTCATGCCCCAGAATTTCGGCTGGTGTTGGCTGGCTGTGCTGACGCTCTATCCTTTACTTGCATTGATTGCATGGCCGGTAGCGACCCTGCTTTCCTATTTTGCTACACGCTTCCGTGATATCCCGCATGTATTGGGCTTGGCCATGCAGGCGCTGTGGTTTGTCTCCCCTGTCTATTTCGAGGCAAAACTATTTAAGCAGGGCGGTCTGCATGCCCTGGTGGACTATAACCCCATCTATCACATTCTGCAGCTGATCCGGGCACCATTGTTGCAAGGGGAATGGCCTACGCTTGACAACTATTTGTTCAGCTTCGGCACAGTTCTGGTTTTTGCTTTGATGGCGTTGCTTGTCGGGTCGAAATCCGAACGGAAAGTGGTTTTTTATCTATGAACAGCAATCGCATAACGCTTAATGGCGTCAACCTGCATTATGCTTCGGTGGCCTATAAAGAGCGCTCGATGAAGTCTCTGATGGCCGGTATTTTCAAAGGCAGAGGTCAGGGCAGGAGTCAGGTCGCTGACATCCATGCGCTGAAAGACGTCAGCCTCGAAATTGTCAGCGGTGAGCGCGTCGGACTGCTCGGCCACAATGGTGCGGGTAAAAGTACGTTGCTGAAGACCATGGCTGGGCTCTATCCCATTTCTGCCGGACAATTGGAAGTCGTGGGACAGGTTCGTTCACTGTTCGACCTGAGCCTTGGGTTCGAACCCGACGCATCCGGCCGAGAAAACATTCTCTACCGTGGCCTGCTCTTGGGGGTTTCTCCACGGTTCATGCGCGAAAGAGAGGCGGCAATCGTGGAATTCGCGGGGCTGGGCGAGTTCATCGACTATCCGATCAAAACCTATTCTGCGGGCATGCAAGTGCGCTTGGCGTTCGCCATCTCTACTACGGTCGGCGGTGACATTCTGCTACTGGACGAGGTGATCGGGGCGGGTGACGCAAACTTCATGGCAAAGGCCAAAGCACGTATCACCGAATTGATCGAGCAAGCAGAAATACTCGTCTTGGCGTCTCATGACCTGAGCGCCTTGCGTTCGATTTGTACCAGGGGCCTGGTGTTTCACCACGGTTCGCTAATGTTTGACGGTGGAATTGAAGAATCCATCGTAGAATACGCAAGAATTAATGGATTGAATAATGTCGGCTAAACCGTTGCGTGTGATGTGGCTGCTGAACCATGGGTCTGCGCGGAAGTTTGAACTCCCCATGCTTAAGGCAGTAGGCATCAATGAGATCTACTTGCCAAAGAGTTATCCACAGGAAATCGGCTTTCGGTCTGCAAGCGTTGATTATTCTGAAGACGCGAATCTGACGATTCCTGCGGAAGATCTTGAGATTCTGAATGCTCAGAATTGGTATGTCGCGCCGACCAAAGAGGCGTGGGCAATCGCTAACAAGCATTTTGATATCTGTTTCTTCATCTGTCATTCCCTTGGTTTCATGAACGAAGTTGCCCGTTCGTTTGATGGTGCTGCGATTTGGCGTGCCTATGGACTCGACCGAAGCATTACCTATGCCGATGTCGTGAAGGCGCTTCATTATGGTAGCCAGTCGGTCAAGCGTCTGGGCCGTCGCCTCTGGTTCGGGATCGCCTACGATCACTTAGCAAATGTCGAACCTCTTTATCTTCAGAAGCGGCAAGTCTTCCTTCCCTTGGGGTTAAGCAATTGCACGATTACCGATACCTGGAAGGGTCGCGACAAGCAGATTTTCTTCGTCTGCCCTGATATCGGCTTCAGCAGTTACTACAAAAAGGTCTATGACGAGTTCAGGCGCGACATGGGTGAGTTTCCCTACAAGATCGGCGGATCTCAGCCTATTGAAGTAGATGACCCAGATGTGCTCGGATTTGTCACTAATGAGCAGCATGAGCGGAACATGACCGAGTCCCGGCTCATGTTTTACCACTCCAGTGAACCCAACCATATTCACTATCACCCCTTCGAGGCTATCAGGGTTGGCATGCCATTGGTGTTCATGGCGGGCGGCATTCTTGATCGGATGGGTGGGATCGGGCTGCCCGGGCGTTGCGAGAGTATTCTCGAGGCCAAGGACAAGATTCGCCGGATTCTCAACGACGACGAGAAACTGATTCAGCGTATCCGCACATCGCAACGTGTTCTGCTCGAAGGCATGCGTGCCGAAAACCTGGTAGAGGCCTGGCATCTTGGATTCGAGAAGATCTTGGCGGAGCTGGCTGCATACCGAGAAGAACTACCCCAGCGTCCGGTAACGAAGAAGAAAAAGATCGCTGTTGTGGTGCCCGTGGAATATCGGGGCGGTAGCTTGCGTGGTGCCAAGCTTCTGGCACAAGCACTTTATTCCGGCAGTCGAGATTGGGATGAGCCCGTCGACGTTGTCCTGCTCCATTTGGACCTTCCAGATAGTTACCCGGACGAAGAATTCTCCGATATAAACGACAACATCCAGAGACGTTCGTATCGTTGGCGGATGCTCGACGCGAAGACCGCGCGTCGTGCCATGCGATATGCCGGCCATGAAGGCTGGGAACCTACTTCCGGCAACTACATGGTGCCAGACGACGGCATCAAACAGCTGCTCGATTGTGATGCCTGGGTCATCGTATCTGACAGGGTTAACGCGCCACTGCTGCCGCTGCGCCCATGTTTATTCATGGTTTATGACTATCTTCAGCGTTATGAACGAGCGCTGTCGGGTTCGGACGAGCACTTTATTCATGCCGTCCGGCGTGCACAGAAGGTGTTGGTCACAACTGACTTCACCCGAGATGATGCCATCCAGTATGCAGGGGTCGACGAGAAGCGTTTGGTTAAACTGCCGATGCTCGCACCTGATTTTTCCAAGGGCTTTGAACATTCTTTCGCTTCACCGGCTGCTAAACATTCCTATTTTTTGTGGACCACAAATGCAAGCGCGCACAAGAACCATGAAAATGCATTCAAGGCGCTCAGCTATTACTACAGCACGCTGGATGGCAAGCTGGGGTGCAAGGTGACGGGGGTGGGTACCAAGAAGCTGTTAAAAAGCGAGCTTAACCATCTCCAACCTGCGATTCAGCTGTTCAAATCCAACAAAGCGTTGAAGAAAAACGTGAGTTGGTTAGGAGAGCTTCCGGATTACGAGTATCGGTCTTATCTGGAAAATGCTGCTTTCCTGCTCCACGCGGGAAAAATTGACAACGGCACATTCAGCGTTATCGAGGCCGCCTACTATAACGTGCCGTCCTTGAGCAGCGATTATCCCGCCATGCGAGAAATCGATGAACAATTTGCGCTGAATCTGACATGGATGGATTCAGGTGATTATAAGAATATAGCCCATCGGCTCAAGGAAATGGAAATCTCTCACTTGTCCAAGTCTGCATTATTGCCCAGCCACGATCGCTTGAACGAGCAGCATGTAGACCGGTTGGGTGGCAAGTATTGGGAGGAGATCAGAGAATGTCTGTAAAGCACTATGGTATCTATCTGGCGTACGCGCCAGGTCTTGACTTGCGGCACGAAGGCCTGGGGCGTTACCTAGCGGCCTTCGTCAAAGGCGCTTCCGAGCGCACTGATGTGAAATTCGCACTCGTTTGCCCGAGCTGGTCGCGCGCGAGTCTGGTGGATCTTTTTTCCAGCGAAGGCATCAGTGACGAGCAACTCGAGATTTTCAGCCCAGCCAGCAAACCGATGCTGCTGAGGATTTACGAAGCCTATCTGAATCGTAAAAAGCGCAAGCGAAAATCGATTCTCAAACGCTGGGTTGCCGAAAAGTTCTATGGGTGCAGGCAAGCTCTGCTTGACCACGTCGAACAGCGATTGGTGGTCGCCCATAACGCGGCTGGGGTCTTACTGCTATTAATCGAGGCCTTCTTGGCTGCAATCGCGGCGGTGGTGTTGAGCCCACTGCTGCTGCTTGCGCTGCCGGTCTTGCTTTTCCGTGCAGGTAAACGCTTGGCAAGACGAATCCTCAAGCCTCTCAAAAAAATCAACATCTGGTTCACGGGCGCTGTGGGGGAGCCTAAGGACGACGCCTTCGTGCTGCGCCTTTACAAGCGTATGGAGGTCGTGGAGTCGGAACGGATGCTTGCGATCATTAATCGCATGAGCGAGGTACGCGCTTGGTACAGCCCGACGGCATTCTGGCCTGCCTTCAACCAAATCAGGGCCCCAAAGCTGATGTGCGTGCCGGATGTGGTGCTGTCCGACTTTCCGGTGGGCTTTTCCCGCGTCGGCGGGGACCGTTATCTGCAAACGTTCGAAGCGGTGCGCAAGGCTATTCAGACTGGCGAGCACTTCGTGACGTACAGCAATGCCATCAAGTGGGAAACGCTGGTCGACCATTATTCTGTACGGCCGTCGAGCGTCACGGTCATCCATCATGCGCCCAACATGCTTAATCAGTGGGTCACGACCCGAGGCTTCCATGACTTGGACGCGACATCGACGCATTACTGCTCGACTCTCCTTTCCAGCGCATTACGTAAGTCTTCAAATAAGAATTACACCGTCGGCTTCATGAACAGTGAGTTCAAGTTTCTGTTCTACGCTAGTCAGTTTCGGCCGAACAAGAACATGCTCACTCTCCTCAGAGCTTATGAACATCTGCTGCGCCACGAATTCGTTACGCACAAACTGGTGCTTACCGGGGATCCTGAAAAATTCCCGATGGTCAAGAAATTCATCGCTGAGCATGGGCTGCAGAACGACGTATTGTGCCTCTATGGTTTGAGCGTTCAGGAACTGGCCGCCTGTTATCGTCTAGCAGATGTCGCGGTGAACCCTAGCTTGAGTGAGGGTGGCTGCCCATTCACGTTTACTGAGGCGCTGTCTGTCGGTACGCCTGTGGTCATGGCTAGGATTCCGGTCACTGAAGAAATTCTCACAGACGAAGGTATGCAGGAAAAGACATTCTTCGATCCTTATGACTGGCGTGACATGTCGGCGCGGATCCATTGGGCGATCCAGAACCGGGATGCGCTGGTTGAATTGCAAACTGTAACTTACAAACATTTGGTCAGCCGTACCTGGACCGATGTCGTCAATGAGCATATTCAAGTGCTCGATGTGATCTCTGCCGATGCGTCGGTCATACAAGAAGGTGCTGCTGCATGAGTGCCCGGAGACTTTTGATCCTGGGGTTTGGTGGGCATGCCCGTAGCGTGGCGGATGTCGCATTGTCACTGGGCTACGATGACTTGTTTTTTCTGGATGAAAAGGCCAGGCCCGGAGAGCGGTTCTGTTCATTTGCGGTCATGGCGGCTATCGACTTCGATCCCGGCGAAGGTTGGGAGGTGCTGCCGGCGTCCGGCGATAATGGCAAGCGCAAGGAGCAAATAGAGTGGGCGACACAGAGCGGCTTTAAAGTGGCTACTCTGATTTCTGCTCGCGCCACCGTGGGAGCGGGCGCGACGGTCGGGATCGGAAGCTTCGTTGCGCACCACGCGCATATTGGGCCGATGGCGACCGTTGGCGCGGGCTGCATTATCAACACCGGTTCAATAGTCGAGCATGAGTGCGCCATTGGCGACTACACGCACGTTTCAGTCAATGCTGTTGTCGCCGGGCGCAGCCGTGTAGGGCATCAGTGCTTCATTGGCGCAAGCGCCACTGTGATTGACGGTATTTCGATTGCAAACGAGGTGACACTCGGCGCGGGAGGGTGTGCGGTAAAAGACCTGGTGCAGCCGGGCATCTATGTGGGGATACCTGCACGCCGCGCTGGCTTGCCTGCATGAAGGTTCTTCATTTCTTCAAGACCTACTTGCCCGACACGATGGGAGGCGTCGAGCAAGTGATCTTTCAGCTGGCTGAAGGCGGCGTGCGCGTAGGAGTTGAGGCGCAAGTGCTGTCGTTGGGCAAGGGGCCTGTGGTGCACGATGGTCGTGTGGGCCAGCACGAGGTGCACCGTGCTCGACAGGATTTGCATCTGGCATCAACGGGTTTTTCCCTGAGCGCCTTCGGTATGTTCAAACGTCTTTGTCGGGAAGTGGATCTAGTGCACTACCACTTTCCGTGGCCCTTCATGGACGTGGTGCACTTTGTCAGCCATGTAAGCATACCGTCTGTCGTCACTTACCATTCCGACATCGTCAAGCAGAAAACGCTATTGAAAATGTATTCTCCCTTGATGAATACATTTTTAGGCAGTGTCGATGCGATTGTCGCTACCTCGCCCAATTATCTGGCCAGTAGTTCAGTGCTCCAGCGTTTTCAAGATAAAGTGAGCGTCATTCCACTCGGGATTGATCCGCAGACCTATCCAGTGCCCGACACCAACTCATTGGATCGGTGGCGCGCGGTTGTAGGCGAGCGTTTCTTTTTGTTCGTGGGTGCATTGCGCTATTACAAGGGGCTGGATTACTTGCTGGACGCAGCGAAGTTGACTGGGCTGCCGGTGGTCATTGTGGGGGGCGGGCCGCTCGAGCAGGCGCTCAAGCACAAGGCAAAATCGCTAGAGCTGGCAAACGTGCTTTTTCTGGGCGGGCTGTCGGATGGAGATAAGTCGGCGCTAATGCAGTTGTGCAATACAGTGGTTTTCCCTTCACATCTTCGTTCGGAAGCGTTCGGCGTGACCTTGCTCGAGGGCGCAATGTACGGCAAACCGCTGATTTCCTGTGAAATCGGCACGGGCACCACCTATGTCAACATTCATGGCCAGACCGGCCTGGTCGTTAATCCTGGCGACGTTTCTGCGCTAGCGGCGGCGATGCGACAGCTTTGGGATGATCCGGCATTAGCGACTCAGCTAGGCAAGTACGCGGCCATGCGTTTTGATGAATGTTTCAGGGCCGATACGATGGTTGCCAACTATAAAAAATTATATGGCACAGTCTTGGCAAGGTGACCGTAGCGCATCAGACTGCGATTCCTCTCGGAGCGCTTATCCCTATCCGCTGCCGATAGCATCTTTGGAAACGCTGCGGTCACAGCTTTAATGGGATTTGCATATGCCTCGCGTTGCAAACGTTCACCATGCCGCCGTGTTGTCTTTTAAGCAAAATCGGACCCACTCTAATGTTTAAAAACTCTTCGTCGGATTCCATTTATGCGCTTGTGGCCACCACGGGCTATTTGCTGTTGGTTGATTTAGCCAAAAAAAACATTACTCCGATCGAAAACGAGCGTCCCGAGTATTACGGCATTTCATGGCAGCCCCATTCTGATCAGCTTGTCTTGTCGCACTCCTGCGTGGATAACGCCGCGATGCAAGACATTACGGATTATGTGAACTCGGAAAAAGGTTATATCTCCAGTGGCCTAGAGAGAAGCGTAGGCGTGCTGTCAGCGCCCCATCAGGTCATTTGTGCCAGTGACGGCCGGATCGTCTGCACCAACACCGGACGCAATGCCTTGACTGTTCTGGACCTGCGCAAGCCGGGGCATTTTCAGGAACAGCAGATTTCGCCAGCGCGCTGGGATCGGCTTTCCACTGCGCACATCACGGGGGACCACCTCAACTCGGTCTTCGAACGGGACGGGCGTCTCTACGTCATTGCCCATGGACACCATATGGGAGCGACACTTGCAGTTCTGGAATATCCAAGTTTGCAGATCGTGGAGTTGCAGAGCATCACGAATCGGACCGGGCTACACAACATTTGGATAACCGATGAAGGCCAGAAGATTTCGTGCCATAGCAACATCGGTTCGTTGATTGATCTAGCCAGTAATGAGGTCATCTGGTCGTCGGGAAATCCGATCTATACCCGAGGCCTGGCCGCTACCGAGGATTTCCTGGTCGTTGGTGAGAGCCAAATGACCGGACGAGATCTGCGTCGCAGTTCCATGAGTGGCTTATGGATCGTTGATCGGCGGACCTACCAGACGCTGGACTATCTATGTCTTGGACCTTACGGCGCAGTGAATGAAGTACGCCTATTGAACGTTCCTGACCTTGCTCATCACGGCCACGTATTTCTCGGTATGGAACAGCTACTAGCGCAAAATCTTTTCGTCAGAAGACAGGAGCTGAGTTTGCGCGCCTCTAATCTTGCCTCTTTCGAGGCCGAAGTCTGGGCGGATTTCGAGAGCATTCTGGGCGTGCCGACTCGGGAGGAAGGGGGCGTCAGGAAGGCTGGTCCTCAAGGGTTGTGCATCATCACGCAAAAGAGCTTAGATGACGGATCCTCTTTGGATTTCCGTTACGCCCTTGATCCGGTGCATGATTCGTCGCATGTGTCTGTCGTGCTCTATCAGGGCAACGGCAGTGATACGGACATGCATGCACTACTCCTCCAACCTCAGGACCATGTGCACGCATCGCTTGGGTTGTGGACCAATGACGGCGTTGCCTGGACCACGGATGCGTCAGTCCATATACCTGACTTGCCCATCAGCGGTCGCATTCAGGCTGACAGAGATAGCGACGGTTTGAAGGTGACGCTTGATGGTCAGTTAGTGCTGTCGCTAACAGCTGAAGAACTGCCGATGATCGCTGGCGCTCTGGGGATACGTTGGTTAGGCGCCTCCATTTCTCCAGCGTCCAACTAATTCGTGCAGCGTTTTACAAGGACCATAAATATGGACTTGAACGAGAACATAGTTTTGGCTCGCGGGTCAGTCACGGCTGTGGATCGAGCGCAGCGGCTGGGACAGCGACCTTTGGTCATTTGGTTTACGGGCTTGAGTGGTGCGGGTAAGTCCACACTTGCCTTCGCGTTGGAGCAGGCCTTGTTTAAGGCGGGCAAAATGCCCTACACCCTTGACGGTGACAATGTGAGACACGGGCTGTGTCGAGATCTCACTTTCACGCCTCAAGACCGCTCTGAAAATATCCGCAGAATCGCTGAGGTCGCCCGACTGATGTGTGATGCAGGGATGATCGCAATTGTTGCGTGCATCTCCCCGTTGAAACGTGATCGCGAACTGGCGCGGTCAGTCATCGGTGCTGAAAGATTTATGGAGATTTATCTAAGCACGCCATTGGCCGCCTGTGAAAGGCATGATCCAAAGGGGCTTTACCGCAAGGCAAGAGCCGGGCTGATCAAAGAGTTCACCGGCGTGAGCGCTCAATATGAGGTACCGGAATACCCAGCGCTTACATTGGACGCCAGTGATAAATCGATTGCCGAATGTCTGGAGGAACTAGGTGAGATGCTCATGCTGAAGCTGAATAGATCCTAAGCGTAAACAGCGTCTTAGGAAAAGGCGCTGTTTGAAACGCTTGGAAGACTGTTTTCAACGCAGGCTTGAAACGCAGTCAGTAACGTGGCCGGCGGGCGCTCATGATGCGAGGGCGGGCAGACAGCCACAGCGAGACACACTTTTGCAGAAGTGTGGGTTTTGCTACCACGGTGACCCGACGCTTTTTCAAGGTCAACGGCTCGTCGTAATGAGACGGATATTTCGACTCGTGCAGCTCGTAGCTGAAGTCCTTTTCGTTCATTTTTTCAATCCTTACTACCTGGGATTTAAACGGGGCATTGATTGTAGCGGCAGTGTGCCATAAATTACTACCGATTGTTTCATGAAGTTAACGCTATAGCGTTACGGTGGTGTGAATCGTCGACGCTACACCAGTCGCGGCGGCACTCTATCGATGCCGAACCAGGAGAAGTCCTGCTGGCCGCTCGTATGAGGCAATCGGGAACAATGCTGAGGATGGGTTTCGATTAGACTGCCGTGCGAGCGGCAATCTCATCCAAGGCATCTGATCGGCCGTCTACTGAATACCGTTGAGCAACGGCGTCAGTTGACTGATGGCGGCTATCCTAGGGTCATAGGGCTGGCCGCCGTACGGTAATAATTCCCGAATTCAATCACCACCAAGAATCGCAGGGAGTATCATCTTGGAGAAGGTTTTGGACCTGCTGTCAGTCAGGTGCGCAATGTCAAACTGTGCCGGGGAACCATCATCTGAGGCGAGTGGGCACTCTCCAGTCGGGCACAAGATCTTCATGATCGGCACATACGTGACATCGCTTCGACCCGCGAATCGCTGAGACATCACATTTTCGGAATCATCCAGGAATCCTCGTTCCAGATCCTTCGACGAATACATCTTCTCTCCCGATTTTACATGCTTTGAGAAGATGACAGGAATCTTGCGCTTATAGAGTGGAGATTCGCCGAGAATGACCAGCTTCGTGCGCGTTTTCTGGAGTTTCTGAAGGGGGGCTTCAAATAGGGTCATGGTTTCTCTGTTCACTACTCAGTTATCGCCCAAGATAAGCAAAATCCGGTTTGTAGTTAATGATTCCGGATAAATCTGAGCGTTGAACTCTGTGCAATTCGGGTTTGCTTTGACGACGATGTTTACGATCGGCGGGCAGGCTGAAGCTGAAATAAGCGCCAGTGAATAGCCGTGCTGTTCCAGTAGAGGCTTTAATCCAAAATAGTATTGCGCTGCATGGCTGTCGCCCCAGATCATCGCCTTCTTCAAACGGCCTTCGGGAAGACATGGAGAGAAGTCGATACCGCTGTGGATATGCTTGGCTTCAAAAAAAAACTCGCCTGTAGGAAATGCTGCAGGGGGTCATATTGAATGTATGACATGGCTTTTGCTACGCGCTCATCGGGGCTTTTAGTAAAACCGTCGTTGTATACCGTGAGTCCCGAGATCGCCATGACAGAAATTAAGAAGGCGAGGGAATAACTATACATGCGCGCTGACGAGTTATTTATTTTGGGTCCGCGGAAGCGGTTTTCGATAAGCTTGAAGCATAGCGCTGTAAGAATTTAGGGCGCGACAAATACAATGAAGTTGAACTCAAGCTTCTCTGCGTCTGGAAACAGGCGTTTGCCGAAAACGATGAGTGGCCAGCGAAAAAGATACATTGAATATGACAGCCTGCCTACGTGTCGGACTGCTGCGTTTTCTAAGAACATGGTCGACAGAAAAGGGCGTTTTCGGCCCGCCATTAAAGCGATGGCGGTTCCCAAGCAAGGTAACAGCGCGTTGAAACCAGGAAAGCTGGTCTCGGCACTAAAAATGCATATGCAGGATGTGATGAGCGCGATGCCAAGTAAGAGAGAGAGGTTGTCGCGAAGCGGTGACTTTGCTCGGGCTCCTTTGGGGATCGCGATAGCGCAATCGACCAAAAGTTCGTACGCTCTGAAGGGTAAGAGGAAGGCCGTCGACGGATTATGCCTGAGCGTCCATTGCGAAAGCACGACAGATAAAAAAGTATTGAGATAATTCCCGCAGCCAATATCGGCTTTTTGAATTTGATTAGTGCAATGGCAAGAAATGGAAAAAATATACAGAACTGTTCTTCAACGCCTAGGGGTTATAGGTGAAGCAACGGCATTTCAGTCGCTGTGGATGAAAAATAGCTTGAGGTAAGAAAATAGTAGATATTGGCCGAAAATGCCGAAACGACAAAAGCAGATTTGGCAAATGCGCCAGTTCTTGAGAGTACATGAAGATCGCAGTAAGCGAGGCCGAAAACATGACCGCTGCCATGAAGGCGGGAAGAATTCGCCGGGCTCTTCTCTTGTAAAATGTAGATAAGGAGAAGGATTGGTTATAAATTTCAACGTAAATTATTTTGGATATTAAATATCCTGAGATAACGAAAAAGATATCTACGCCAACAAACCGCCATTGAGCGCACTTATATTCAAATAATAGAAGATGACGCTCAGGACCGCTACCGCCCTGAGCCCATCGATGTGAGGCATGTACTTTAGATGCTGCTGATCCATCTCGTTTTCCTAAAAAAACGCCATGCTGGTGAGGTACGGGATATAAGCCAATCTATGGGGGTCATGGTATCCGTTACTCAACGCCCGCTTTTGACGAGCGTCAAATTTTAATTCACGCAAAAAATTTCCCACCTTGCAGCTATACTGGTATGTATCCGGCCAGCAGTTACAATTAATAATTGGGATCTACCTGAATGCGGGTTAGTCTCCCAGATAAACCATATTGGCTGGGGTCAACCTTTGCCGAGATGGAGATGATATTGACTCCCGCAACCATCGAACCGTCAGGAATATCGCCAGAAAACTGGCCAGGACTTGACCATGTGAGAGGAACACTTTTTCCATTGATCGCCATCGTCAGATTTTCTCTGATTGTGCTATTGATGAAGTCTGTGAACTCTCCAGACAGCGTATAGCTGTGGTTCAAGGGAGTGAATGTAAAGTTCAATGTTGCCAGATCATTGGTGATCCAAGCGATCGCATCATGATGAAAATTGTTCACTGTCCACTCCGCCGGCCTCCATCCTGAGCCAGCCACAGGAAGCTCCAGGCTCCACCAGTCGCCAAAGTTCCAATGGTAATAGTCCTTGGCTCGCGGGTCAGTCAGTCCCGCCATAGACAAAGCGGGGGAGCCGGGGCTCAGTACATTGCGGTAAATTTTAGCGAAGTAGCTTTGATTGTCTGCCCGCGACAGATATTGCAGCTTGGGACTAAGGGGTTGTCCAGCTTCACCGTCGGGATCAGCAACTACAACGACAGCAGCTGATTTTTTAATATGCACAGCAGGAAGTTCTGGACGTTTCGGGATATAGGGTCCGGTGACAGCTTCTTGATAATGGAAAACCCACTCGTCTGAAGTTTCCTCACAGCTGCCTTTCCTCGCTAGATTGTCGGGTTCCTGCCATTCGTGACTGGGCATGCGGCAAATCTGAATGCCTGCAAAATCGTGCCCATAAACGTAGGTCAACGCGGCTCGCAGGTTGGAAGCTAAAAACATCCATGTATCGTTGAGTTCGCTCGTTTTATCCAGAACGATTACTTGCTTTGCGCTGAATGGCTCGTCCAGCTTTTGAACGATGCTGGTCAGAATTGCCTTTTCACGTTCGCCCAAGGTGAGGTAGTGGTTGAATTGATATAGCTGTGTGCAGAACCCCGTCAGGAAAAGAGCAGCCAATAGCGCTCCGCCGATGGGTTTGAGGTACCTGATAATGACGATCGCGACGGATATCGTCATCAGCACGCCTCCCAGGCTGGCGAACAGGAAGGTCCTCTGGCTGATGCTCTGGTGCGACAGCGAAAGCAGGAAAGGGGCATAACCCAGTAGCGTCAGCAATATCCCCACGACCAAGATGCGCGCGGTGACAGGGTTTGCAACACCAACGGATAATGCTGCCTCATTTCTGGACGTTTTCAGCAGGTATACAACGACCCCAAAGATGCCAGTAAGCACGAGAATCGCGTACCAGTAATTCGAGAACTCTGTGTAAGTGATCAACATTGCGTCGTACCATCCACCCAGCGCCGTCCTTAAAAGGCCGATAGAGAACAGATGAGGGAAGGAATGTTGCAGTGTTGCCAAGGTGTCCTGTCCTGAGATGTTGCTTTGGTAGCTTTTGACGTGAGGGGCTGTGTAAATAACGTAGCCGATGTAAACCAGGACTCCGAAAAACCACAGGGCGTGTTTCCCCAAGTGTTGCCAGGCTTTCCCCAGCGTGTCCTTCAAACCGTTCGCCGCAAAAAGCGTCAGCAATGGTAACGGCGACAGTAAAATCGACGCTTCGTACATGCTGCAGGCTGATGCGACCAGACCCGATGCTACCATCGCATGAGTCCAGCTACCCGATTCTCCGCTAACGGCTTTGAGCTGCAATATACTTGCACTGAGCAGCAGGCTGAGTGCCCAGTTGATGTGTATCGAGCGAAACGACAGCTGCATCGTGTCGGCAGGATAAATAATGATCAGCAGTGCGGCGGCGACGGCCAGAACCCCGGATTTTGTAATTCTTTTAATCAGCAGGCTGGCGCAAATCCCTTTAATTATTAGCGACAGTGCTGAGAGGACGTTCCAATAGAAAAATGAATGACTGTCCAGGTAGTAAGCGATGGCCTGAGGTAATATCGTCAACGGCCTTAATGCATGGATGGGCAGCGGGCTGGAAACATCAGTTACAAAAAAGAGCCCGTAATTTACGAACATCCCCAAGATGTTCCATTCTTCGATATTTCCAACCAAGTCAAAACCAAAGGGCGCCCATATCGCCAGGATCAACAGGGTGGAGGGCAGTACATGCAGCAATAGGCCGTTCAATGAAACCGGTGTGCGTTGAGCTGATATCGGGCGTTGAATGGGTAGGATTTTAGTTGTCATGGTTTTTTCTGTTCGAGGGCGTTACGGGTGTGCTGCCGGCTTGTAGCACCAGCTTGCTTAGGATGTATGTTACAGGGATAAGTAATATAACGATTGCAAGCGGGGCTACTTTTTCATTGATTCTCAGTTTTTCGACCAGCACAGACAGCAACATCGCCGCAATGAAATATTGGATGATGTAAACCAATGGGTACAGTAGAAAAGTCTTCCATGACTGTATTACCTTGAACACGAGTTTCGAATTGAAAAAGTAGGAAAAAACGATCCCGCACGCATAAGCGATGCCGTAAGCAACTTGATAGCTGACGATCAGGTTCAGCAGTAGGTAAATAGCGAAAGTAAGGGCGGTGTTCAAACCGCCCCCCACCAAGAAATAGGCCCAGCGTTTCAGCGAGGCCGCGAAGTTCGTATTGTCCATTTAACCGGCAATCGAAGTCAGGTTAGTAAACTCGGTGTAGTTACGGATGTAGTCGGCAGCGTCGTAGTAATCGGAGGTGAATACCAGCAAGACAGCGTCTTCGGAGTACTTGTATTGTATGCCCCACGTCATCGGAGGCAGATAAACACCTTTGTTCGGCGCATCCAGCATGACTTCTGCGCGGTTTTTCCCGTCGTCCACGACTACGGCGCAGCTCCCCTTGACGCAAATCAGGAATTGATGACATCTATGATGGGCGTGCTCGCCACGGGTTTTCTGGCTAGGGACATTGAAGACGAGGAAATAACGCTTGGGTGTGAAGGGGATCTCCTTCTCGAATTCACCCACCGAAAGGTCTCCACGCATGTCGGGAACAAGCTTGAAGTTGTGCAACGTGACATCGCCCACGCCCACTCGGTAGATCGACTCTTTGTGATCGCCAGTTTGCACAGGTTCATGCGTCTGACTATCACTCGAACCCGGGTTTTTCACATAGCCTGTAATCCTCGCTGGCGAACCTGCGACGATTGCGTAGGGTGGGACCGACTTCGTAACGACGGCACCTGCGCCTACCATGGCGCCCGTTCCAATGGTAATGCCTGGCAGAATGACGGCGCCTCCGCCGATCGACGCACCATCGTGGATAACGGTCTGAAGGAAGTTTTCCGGAAACACCTTCGATCGTGGAAACTTGTCATTAGTGAAGGTCACATTAGGACCCACGAACACATCGGACCCTATTCTCAACCCGTCCCAGACATACACACCCGATTTGATAGTACTTCGATCGCCGATGATGACATCGTTTTCGATCAAACAATGTGAGCAGACATTCACGTCGGCCCCGATGGTGGCTTCTGGAAGAATCACCACGTACTGCCAGACGCGAGTGTTCTCTCCGATCTTTTCGCTTTGTACATCAGCGGTCGGATGAATGAAGTTCTTAGTCACGATATGTCCTCTCCCAGTTGTCAAGCTGCATGCTGACCACTGCTAACGGGCGCTGCTTGGTGTTTTCATAGGCCCGCCAAGCATAGTCGCCCACTAGGCCGAGGCCCAGCAGGTTGAGAGTACCCAGCAATAGCACGACGATCATGGTGGCCGCATAACCGGGCACTGCGATGGCTCCGCTGATTTTCGCGATGATGACCATCAGGCCGATCGCCAATGACACGAGTGAGCCAATCGTGCCCATTCTGATCAGTAGCCGGATCGGGTAGTCAGTGAACGCGAAAACGCTGTCCATCATGTATTCGACTTTTTTCTTGAACGTCCAGGCTGACTTGCCTTCCTGGCGAATCTGGCGTTCGTAGCTTACGAATTTGCGTCGGAAGCCCAGCCAGAATATCAACGCGATCAGTGAAGAGCGCGACTCTTCAAGCTTGAGCAATTGGTCTCGAAAGATTCTATTGCATCCAAAAATGTCCACGCCACCTGCGGGCATGTCATGCACCACCAGTTTGCGGTACAGCCCCCAAAAAATGGATGAGGCTATTCGGCTGGCGAAGGGATCCTTGCGGGCGTTACGGGTGCCTATCGCCACGTCGCACTCATTGGCCGACAGTGCCTGGAAAAAACTGATCAACAGGTCTGGCGGCTCTTGCAAATCCGCCGCCATGACGCCGTAGTACTCGCCTGTTGCGGCGATCAGCCCGGTTCTGATGGCTGGGAATGAGCCGAAATTTCTGGCATGTGCCAGCAATTGGGCGCTGAAGGGCAGTGTCGGTAACTGCGCTTGCAGTCGCGAAAATGAAGCGTCCGGACTCCCGTCGACTACAAACACGGCTTCCATTTCATTGTTCAGGCGTTCGTTGATTTCAGTCAGAGCCACGATCAGCCGAGGGATCGACTGGGCATTTTTGTAGACCGGAATGATGACCGAGTACTTCATGCCTCCCATCCGCTGACGGCATTGATGACGTTGCTGACTTCGGCATCTGTCATTTCTGGATAACACGGCAAAGTCAGGATTTCAGCGGCAAGGCGTTCGGTATTAGGCAACGTGATCGCGTTGTATCGGCTATCGAACACTGGCTGCTGATGATCGGGGATCGGGTAATGGACGTCGGACGCGATTTGCTGGCTGCGCAGATGTTGTTGCAATGCGTCGCGAGCCTGGCAGCGGATGACGTACAGGTGGCCAACACTTGCATCACCGCATTGCTCCGGATGAAGGATGCTGGCCTGCTTGATCTCGCGACTGTAACGGTCTGTGATCTGGCGGCGTCGGCCGTTGCACGCGTCCAAGTGAGGCAGAAATTCAGATAGGATGGCGGCCTGCATTTCGTCCAGACGGCTGTTTCTCGCGCCTGCGAGCTCGACCCGATATTTGGCTGACCAACCATACTGGCGAAGTTGAGTTACCAACTGTGCTGTTCGTGGATCGTTGGTGACGACAGCTCCACCATCACCCATTGCACCCAGGTTTTTAGTTGGATAGAAGCTGAAGCTTGCAACATTGCCAAAGGTACCGACCCGTTTGCCATGCTTTAGGGCACCATGGGCCTGCGCGCAGTCTTCCAGCAGGGGAACGCCCTGTGCAGCACAGTACTCGGCTATTTCGCGAATTTCAGGAATAGCCAGTCCATAAAGATGCGTCACGACTACGAATTGAGCGCCTTGGGCGACCGCTACCTGGACATCGGCCAAAGTCACGACCTTGGTTTCTAGACTCACATCCATGAATACCGGCTCGCCGCCGAGCGCGAGAATCGAGGTGGTGGTGTACATACCTGCGTTTGCGACCGTGGCGACTTTGGCACCCTTGTCCACACCTATTGCTTTGAGAGCCAACTCGATCGCATCAGTGCCGTTGGCAACGCTAATGCAGTGCGCGGCCCCCAAATAGTCCGCAAAGCCTGCTTCAAAACGCTTTACCTCCGGCCCCAGGACTACCCAGCCGCTGGTAATGACCCGTTCAACCGCCGCATCGATCTGTGTCCGATAGGCACTGATTTTCGCAGCGAGGTTGTTGATCTGTTGCATTAAATGACTCTCCCTTGCAGTTAAGCGTCCGGATCACACGGTTGTCAGGAAAAAGCGCGATGCCTCTCGCTTCCATGCACACTCATCGACTGAGTATCGATAACCGGCCTTTATTGATTGGAGGAGGATTCTAACGTCCGCCAACATTTACACCAACTGAAATGGCGATCCAGGATTAAACCTTCAAACCCATTTTCAAATTAAACGTGTTGCCCGCTCGGAGATGCATCTGCCGCACCTGCCCAGAGGCGAGTGTCGTCGCTGTCTGGGGCGTTTCGTGGTACCGTCCCGACCGTTTTCAATGCATGGTGCCAAGATGGCAAAGAGTGTTTTGGTTACTGGGGCTTCCGGATTCTTGGGAAGCGCACTGATTGCAAACTATTCGTCTGTTCCTGACGTCACTGCGATTGGAGCGGTACGGTGTCGGAAGCAGGGAAAGGTTGATGCAGCTCTGAGGATCATGGCCAGCCTTGAGTCTGAGTCGGATCACAACCACATGCTGCGTGATATCGACGTCGTCATCCACACTGCCGCCCGCGTTCACATCATGAATGACGCCGCCGCCGACCCGCTCGCGAGCTTTCGCGAGGTGAATACGGCCGGCACACTGAATCTCGCACGCCAGGCCGCCGCTGCCGGGGTGCGGCGCTTCATCTTCATCAGTTCGATCAAGGTCAACGGTGAATCCACCGCGCGTGGTCAGCGGTTCGGTCCGGACGATCTCTCCCAACCGCTGGATCCCTACGGTATTTCCAAGTTCGAAGCGGAGCAGGGGCTCTTGGAGCTTGCATGCAATTGCAGCATGGAGGTGGTGATCATCCGGCCCGTGTTGGTGTATGGGCCGGGCGTAAAAGCTAACTTCTTGCAATTGATGCGTGTCTTGAGCAAGGGCATTCCGTTGCCGCTGGGAGCGATCGACAATCGGCGTAGCCTGGTTTCGCTGGACAACCTGGTCGATCTCATCAAGGTCTGCGTGGATCACCCGGCAGCGGCGAATCAGGTATTTCTGGTAAGCGATGGCAATGATCTTTCAACGTCTGACCTTGCGCGCAAGCTAATCAAGCATTTGCATGCGCCGAACCGCTTGATTCCCGTGCCGCAACCTCTACTGTATGTCGGCGCCAGTCTGTTGGGGCGCAGAGCTGCGGCGCAGCGCGTCTTGGGTTCGCTGTGTGTGGACATCAGCAAGAATCGTGAGCGGCTGCAATGGACGCCACCGGTTTCTGTCGATGAAGGTTTGCGCAAGACCGTCGAGCACTTTTTAGCAACGGAACATAAATGAATTATTGGTGGTTGGTGGTTGCGGTTGTCGGGGTTTCGTTCGGTTTGACGTATTGGCTGCGACGCTACGCGGTGCACAAGAGCTTGCTGGATATTCCCAACGGCAGGAGTTCTCACACGATTCCTACGCCGCGAGGTGGTGGCGTGGCCATTGTCGTCAGCTACCTGGTGGTGCTGGCGCTGCTAGCAGGCGCCGGCGTGCTGCCGTTTTCCACCTTCATGGCCTTATTTGGGGCGGGCTTGCTCGTTGCCGGTCTGGGCTTTCTCGACGATCACGGGCATGTCGCAGCCCGCTGGCGGTTGCTCGGCCACTTTATGGCTTCCGCCTGGAGCCTGATATGGCTGGGCGGGTTGCCGACCATCTCGCTCTTTACTATGTCTGTCGATCTTGGGTTGATCGGTGATGTGCTGGCTGTGATCTACCTGGTGTGGCTGGTCAATCTGTACAACTTCATGGATGGTATAGACGGCATCGCCAGTGTCGAGGCGGTATGCGCCTGCCTCGGGGCCGCGCTGATTTACGCCTTGGCTGGTCATCCCGAGCATATCTGGCTACCGGTTCTACTGGCAGCTGCGGTTGCTGGCTTCCTGTTCTGGAATTTTCCTCCCGCGCGGATCTTCATGGGCGACGCTGGCAGCGGTTTCCTCGGCATGATTCTAGGCATCCTGACCATTCAGGCGGCCAGTATTTCCTCGCAGTTCCTGTATTCATGGCTTATTCTTCTCGGTGTTTTCATCGTAGACGCTACAATTACCCTCATTCGTCGGCTCGTTCGAGGCGACAAGGTCTATGAGGCTCACAGAAGTCATGCCTACCAATTTGCTTCCCGGCGGTTCGGTAGGCACCTTCCTGTGACGTCCGCAGTCGGTGTAATCAATATTTGCTGGCTTCTGCCTGTTGCCCTCTGGGTGGCGCATTTCGGGCTAGATGGTGCTGTGGGCGTGATTATCGCTTATGTTCCGCTGGTGGTTCTGGCCATCCGATTTCGCGCCGGTGAGCTTGAACAGCGTTGAGAGGGGGAGCGGTGATTTCATCGCCATAATGATTCTTTGCACGTGACAGGAATCAACGACCGTTGCACCGGTCGATAGAAGGGAGATTGAACTCGTGCTCGAGGGATGCATGGAGAAAATTCGCGCGCTGCTGCTGGGATTGCCACGCCGTCAGAAGCGAGTCATTCAGGTTGCCACCGACATCTGCCTGGTCTGGTTCGCGCTCTGGATGGCCTTTGTGGTTCGCTTGGGTATCGATGACCTTATCAATCCCCTGGAAATTCATACTTGGCTGTTTCTCAGCGCGCCTGTTGTCGCCATCCCTTTGTTCGTCCGTTTCGGCATGTATCGCGCCGTCATGCGTTATTTCGGCAACGACGCTCTGGTAGCGATTATCAAGGCCGTCAGTCTCTCTGCATTGATTCTGGGCGTAGTCGTTTATCTCTACAGCAACCATCAGCATGTCGTCCCGCGGTCGGTGATGTTCAACTACTGGTGGTTGAGTCTGGTCATGATTGGCGGCCTGCGGCTTGCCATGCGTCAATATTTCCTGGGCGACTGGTTTTCTGCCACGCAGCATGTGCCGTTTACCAGTCGAGATGACGGCCTGCCCAAGGTGGCCATTTATGGCGCCGGCGCTGCGGGTAACCAGTTGGTCGCTGCCCTGAGGATGGGGCGCTCGATGCGTCCAGTTGCGTTCATCGATGACGACGACTCCATCTCCAATCGTGTCATTTCAGGTTTACAGGTCTACAAGCCCAAGCATATTCAGCAGATGATTGATGTCACGGGCGCGCAGGAAATACTGCTTGCGATCCCTTCTTCGGCCCGGGCGCGTCGGCGCGAGATCCTCGGATTTTTGGAGGGTTTCCCCCTTCACGTGCGCAGTGTTCCGAACTTTTCCGACCTGGCCGCAGGCCGGGTCAAGGTCGACGACCTTCAGGAAGTCGACATTGCAGATCTGTTGGGCCGCGATGCTGTGCCGGCTCAGGAGGAGCTGCTTGAGCACTGCATCAAAAAACAGCGCGTGCTAGTTACGGGGGCTGGAGGTTCGATCGGGTCCGAGTTGTGCCGACAGATCATTGCGCTCAAACCCACGACCTTGTTGTTGCTCGACCACAGTGAATTCAACCTCTACACCATTCTTTCCGAGCTTGAACGACGCATAGAGCGCGAATCGCTGAAGGTGAAAATCCTGCCGATTCTGGGGTCTGTGCGCGATCACGCCAAACTGCTGGACGTCATGAAAACATGGCGCGTCGACACCGTTTACCACGCTGCCGCCTACAAACATGTGCCAATGGTTGAGCACAATATCGGGGAAGGTGTGCTCAATAACGTGGTCGGCACGCTCAATGCCGCTCAAGCGGCGTTGCAGGCCGGCGTTGCCAATTTTGTGCTGATATCTACGGACAAAGCGGTGCGCCCCACCAACGTCATGGGCAGCACCAAGCGTCTGGCGGAGCTGATCCTGCAGGCCTTGAGCCGCGAGACCGCGCCGGTCATGTTTGGCGACCGAGCCAACGTGCATCAGGTCAACAAGACCCGCTTCATCATGGTGCGTTTCGGCAATGTGCTCGGGTCTTCGGGATCGGTGATTCCGCTGTTTCACCAGCAGATCAAATCTGGAGGGCCGTTGACCGTCACCCATCCGAAAATCACTCGTTATTTCATGACCATCCCCGAGGCGGCGCAACTGGTGATCCAGGCCGGGTCCATGGGGCAGGGCGGTGACGTGTTCGTGCTGGATATGGGGGAGCCGGTGAAAATCATCGAGCTGGCGGAAAAAATGGTCCACCTGTCAGGCCTGAGCATTCGTTCTGAAAAGAATCCGCATGGCGATATTTCCATCGAGTTCACCGGACTGCGTCCAGGTGAAAAGCTCTATGAGGAGCTGCTGATTGGCGACAATGTCGCGGTGACCAGCCATCCGATGATCATGAGTGCTCAGGAGGACTACCTTTCCTGGGACGCTTTTAAGCAGAGCCTGTCGCAATTACTCAAAGCGCTGGATGAAGACGACTACAACAAGGTGCGCCAGATATTGGGCGATACCGTGAGTGGCTATGCGCCAGAGGGCGATATCGTTGATTGGATTCATCAGCAGCGACGTAAAGAGCCTTGAGCACCGATGCTTTGACACGTTCGTTTACGTAGTTTCCAGCCAGTAGCATCCGGCCCGGGCCCTTGTGTTTTCGGGGTTTGCGCACCAGACACATCCCGTTAACTATCCCCGCATTGATGTTCCAGAGGCATCGTCTAGGTTTCAGAAGCAGCTCAGGAACGCTGCTTTCCAAACCCACGATGTCATGGAGCATTACTCATGCGTAAGTCCTACCTCGCGTCTCTCGTCTTCGCTTTGCTGGCTGGCACTTCCCTGGCGGTGAATGCCATGCCCGCGTCTTCGGCGCCGGCTTCGTCTTCTTCTGTTGCAGCGGTGGCTCCATCCGAGCAGTCAGGCAAGGTCAGCATCAACAGCGCTAATGCAGAAACACTGCAGAAAGAACTCAATGGCGTCGGCGCGGCGAAAGCAGCGGCGATCGTCGCCTATCGTGATGAGAATGGAGCCTTTACGTCCGTGGATGAGCTCATTGAGGTGAAGGGGATCGGCAAAGCGATTCTGGACAAAAACCGAGACAAGCTTTCGCTGGATTGACTGGCTCTTCAAACTGACAAAAGACCGATCTCTGATCGGTCTTTTTTTTACCCGCTAAGACCGGGTTCATCTTCCGTGGGCTTCACGTCTTGACATGGAAAATGTCAATCGACATATAATCATTTTAATTACGGTCGTAATATTAACTGGTTGCTACTCTCAACGTCCACGGAGAACCATCCCATGAGCATCACCAGCATCAAAGGTACAGCCCTTATCACCGGCGCTTCCTCAGGCATTGGCGCAACGTATGCGGACCGCCTGGCCAAACGCGGCTTCGATTTGCTGCTGGTCGCGCGCGACCAGGCGCGATTGGAAGCCTTGGCTGCTGATTTGCGCGCGAAGGCGTCGGTGAAGGTTGAGGTGCTCAAGGCCGACCTCACCAATGCGTCGGATGTTTCGGTGATCGAGCAGCGTTTGCGTAGCGATGCGTCAATCACGCTGCTGTTGAACAACGCCGGTGTGGCGTCGAGCACGCCGTTGGCCGAGGCGGATCTGGAAGAGGTTGATCGCCTGATTCAGCTGAACGTTGTCGCGCTGACACATCTGGCGTCGGCGGCGGCAGCCGGTTTCCTCGCTCGTGGTCGTGGTGCGATCGTGAACATTGCGTCGGTGGTGCCAATGATTCCTGAGCGCTTCAACGCCGTGTATGCGGCGAGCAAGGCGTATGTGTTGAGTCTGACTCAGTCGCTCAATGCCGAGGTCGGTGAGAAGGGTATTCAGGTGCAGGCGGTGATGCCGGGCGCCACGCGTACCGAGATCTGGGAGCGTGCGGGTATTGATCTCAATGCGTTCCCGCCGGAGATGGTGATGGATGTGAATGAGATGGTGGACGCTGCGCTGAGCGGTTTCGATCAGAAGGAGCTGGTGACCATCCCGTCGCTGGCCAATGCGGCCGACTGGGAGGCGTTCGTCAACGCGCGTCTGGCCTTGGGTCCGAATCTGTCGTTGCAGCATGCAGCGGCTCGTTACAAAAACTCAGGCGCGTGAATTCGTCCCTGTGAACGTTCTGAAAGTTGAAAAGGTGAAGGCATGAGCGAGCGTCGCATCGTAGTGACGGGTATGGGGCTGGTGACGCCGCTGGGCACGGGCGTCGAGGCGGTCTGGCAGCGGTTGTTGCAAGGACGCTCCGGCATTGTCCAGTTGCCCGACGACACGGTGGCGGATCTGCCTGGCAAGGTGGGCGGCCTGGTACCGCTGTTGGCCGATGATCCCGAGGCGGGCTTCGATGCCGACCTTGCAGCGCCGCCCAAAGAGCAGAAGAGGATGGACCGTTTCATTCTCTTCGCTCTGGCTGCGGCTCAGCAGGCTGTCGCGCAAGCGGGTTGGGCGCCCTCGACGGATGAGGAGCGCGAGCGCACGGCAACGATCATCGGGTCCGGCATTGGCGGCTTTGTGACGATTGCCGATGCGGTGCGTACCACCGATACCCGGGGCCCGCGCAGGCTGTCGCCGTTCACCATTCCGGCGTTTCTGGTCAATCTGGCGGCGGGCCATGTGTCGATTCAGCACGGCTTCAAAGGGCCGCTCGGTGCGCCGGTGACTGCCTGTGCCGCCGGGGTGCAAGCGATAGGCGATGCGGCGCGCATGATCCTTGCCGGCGAAGCGGATGTCGCGATTTGCGGTGGCGCCGAGGCGTGTGTCGATCGCGTCGCGTTGGGTGGCTTTGCGGCAGCCCGGGCGCTGTCCAGCGGTTTCAACGAGACTCCTGAAAAGGCGTCTCGCCCGTTTGATCGTGACCGTGACGGCTTCGTCATGGGCGAGGGCGCTGGCATCGTAGTGATCGAAACCCTGGAGCATGCGTTGGCGCGCGGCGCCACGCCGATCGTCGAGCTGGTGGGTTACGGCACCAGCGCTGATGCCTATCACCTTACTGCGGGCCCGGAAGATGGCAGCGGTGCGCGTCGGGCCATGCAGGCGGCGATTCGTCAGGCAGGCATCAAGCCTTCGGACATTCAGCACCTCAATGCACATGCCACTTCGACGCCGGTTGGCGACAAAGGCGAGATGGCGGCGATCAAGACGGTGTTTGGTGATCAGAATGGCGTTGCGGTGACTTCGACCAAATCGGCGACCGGGCATTTGCTCGGCGCTGCGGGTGGCATCGAGGCGATCTTCACGGCCTTGGCGATCCGTGACCAGATCGCACCCATGACGCTCAACCTGGAAAACCCGGATGAAGCTGCGCAGGGGATTGATATCGTCCGTGGAGAAGCCCGGCCGATGAAGATTGAGTACGCCTTGTCGAACGGATTCGGCTTCGGTGGCGTCAACGCCAGCGTGTTGTTCCGTCGCTGGCAGCCTTGATGATCTGAAGCAATGAAAAAGCCCCTGGTGTCGGCCGCACCAGGGGCTTTTTCATTTGACGCGTTTGGCTCAAACCGAGGCGAGTTGCCGCTTGAGCTGTTCGCGGGTGGTTTGCAGGATGCGTTCGGCCAGTTGCGGATCCTTTGCACTGCGAGCGAGGGTGATCGCGCCCACCAGGCTCGACATGATCATCACGCACGTGTCGCTGTTCTGTTGGCCCGCTGGCATGCCGGCTTGTAGCGTCGCGAGCATTTTGTGAATCAGCTCGTCGGTGATCTCGCTGGGTTGGCCGCGCTGGCCCAGCTCCGAGGACATGGTCGGCAGCGGGCAGCCGTTTTCAGGCGTTGAGCGATGCTCCGGGGACAGGTACTTGTCGATAAAGGCTTCGGTCGTCGGAGCCGCAGGCGCGGTGGCCGAGTCATCGCCGGTCAGTTGATCTACTGCGCAGCGCAGGGCCTTTTCGACCAGATCGTCCTTGGATTTGAAATGGGCATAGAACCCGCCGTGGGTAAGGCCCAATGCCTTCATCAGCGGCTGCAAACCGGTTGCGCCGATGCCGTCGCGACGAAAGCGTGCGGCCGCCTCGTGGAGGATGCGCTGATGGGTTTGGGCTTTGTGATCTTCGGCGTAACGCATTGAACGAGCCTCCCGACTGGCTCTTGAAATGGTGGTCGACATTTTCACATGTATGACATGCCGATGCAGTATCCATTTTTCGAGCCAGGTTGCCATTGGTCAGAAGGTCACACGCCTGAAGGCCTACTTGGGCCCCATCATTTTGGCCAGCGCTTCAGGCCGCGGTGCGCCCTGTTGCTGTTGCAGCTGCCCGTTTTCGTCCTTGTAGAAAATCGACGGGGTCGCCGACAGCCCCATGTCTTCCATGAGCTTCAGGTTGGCATCGAGTTTGGCCTGGATGTCTTTGGGGATCGACGACATCGCCTTGAGCGTGCTCTCTTTGCCAGCCTGCTCATGCTTCTGCAGGGCGACTTCGGGGTTTGTATCGGCCAGCAGCGTGGCGGCCTTGGCGGCGCTGTCTTCGCGAATCACGCCGACCATGATGTGGCGCAGTTGCACCTTGCCGGACTTCACCCAAGGCCTTGCTTGCTCCCAGAAGAGGTTGCAGTAGGGGCAGTTGGCGTCGCTGAACAGGTAAATCACTTTGGGTGCAGTCTTGGCGCCGTCGGCGATCCAGGTACTGGCTTGCATCTGGCTCCACATGGCTTGGGTCATGGGCTCGTAGACCAGCTTCTGCAGCGGCGCTTCGCTGATGTCTTTGCCTTTTTCATCGAACAGGTTGCCTGCCAGCACATGCTTGCCGTCGGGCGTCAAGTATAGCGCCATGCCTTGATTTTGATATTGCGCGGCATAGCCCTTCAGACCGCCTGGGGCATCGAACGAGCCCTTGATTGTGGCGCCTTTGGCTTCCAGTGCCTTGATCGCAGCGGGCAATTCGTCGGCCAGCAGCATCGAGCTTTGTACGGCCAGCAGGCTCGCGACCGCGAAGGCGGAAAAGCGCATGAAACTCATTGAGTACTCCTTGAAGGTAGAGAGGGCGCTGGTGGGCGGAGGTTGTCCAGGGCGTGCTTGAGGCTGGCGCCGGACAGTTCACCCAGATGACTGCCCGCCAGTCGTCCGTACGCTGTGTAGAACAGCGTGGTGGGCAAGGCGGCCGAGCCAACCTGTTGAGCCAGAGCACCGGCACTGTCGAACAGAACGTTGTCCAGATGCAGACCCTGAGTCGTCAGAAAAGTCGCAACATCCCGTGGGCTTTCGGCCTGATTGACGAACAGGAATGTCACATCGTCATTGGCCTGCTGGGCCGCCTGCAGGACGGGCATCTCGCGACGGCAGGGTGGGCACCAGGTGGCCCAGAGGTTGATCACCAGCGGCTTGCCTTGATAGTCGCGCAGTTGGGTAGGCTCGCCGTTGGCGTTGCGCAAGGTCAGGTCGGGAAGCCGCGCATTTTCATGCTGGGCGTTCAGGGCCAGGCTGCCCAGCCCCCAGAAGAGCAGGCCGCTGACCACGCCAAGGCCTAGGGGTGTTCGCTGTACCGGGCGTCTCCAGCCCTGCACAAGGGCGCTGATCACCACGGCGATGACGCCGGGCCAGGGCACAAAGCCGCCGTCGCGGATGTCGAGGATGCTGAGCAACTGATGCTGATATTGCGCCCAGTAGACGCCGACGAATGCCAGTCGTGCGATCAATAACCCCAGCATGAACAGGCCGAACAGGTTGCGCTCCGGATTGACGCGTCGGTGGCGCCCGCCGAGCCAGCCAACCAGAATGGCCAGCGTCAACGCAACCAGCAGCAACAGATGGTTGAGCGCCAGCGCGAAAGGGCCGACGGACACACTCAGCATCAGCCGTGCTCCCGGGTCACTTGCCATTGCTCGACGAAGGCCTTGTCATCCACTTCACCAGTGATGCGCCGTTCGCGGCGTTCGTTTCCCTCAGGCCCCAGCCACAGCAGTGTCGGTGGCCCGGGCACTTGATAGCGTTTGAGCAGAGCGCGGCTGGCGTCATTGTCGGCGGTTACATCAAGGCGCAGCAAGCGAACGCCGTTCAACGCCTTGATGACCTCCGATTTGCCAAAGACGTTTTTCTCCATGATTTTGCAGGACACACACCAGTCGGCGTAGTAATCCACCAGCACCCATTGGCCGTCGGCTTTTGCGGTGGCCAGTTCCCGGTCCAGCGTCTGCGGATCATTGATGGTGGTAAAGGCGTCGTGGCGTGCGCTGCCCGCTTCGGAGCGTGACCCGCTGTAAACCGTCAACGGTTGCCACGGATCGTCGGCGCCGCCAGCAGCGCCGATCAGCATCATCGCGCCCCAGAGGCCGAGAATCACGCCTGCGGGCGTCGCAATAAGTGCGGCGCGTTTGAGGGGGCGGGTCTGGACGACGGCACTGAAACCGAGGACCACCAGCAGTGCGCCGAACAGCGCCAGCCACAGCGTCTCTGCCAGCAACGGCCGGATCATGACCAGCGCGGTGCCCAGTAAAAGGAAGCCGAACACGCCTTTGACCCAATCCATCCATGCGCCCGGTTTGGGCAGAAAGCGATTGCCAACCGTCACCACCAGCAGCAGCGGCAGGCCGATGCCTAACCCCATGACGAACAGCACCAGCCCGCCGTGCACGGCATTGCCGCTTTGCGCGATATAGAGCAGTGCACCGGCAGAGGCGCCGTCATGCAAGGCCCGACCATCAGCCCCGACAATACGCCGAGAATGCCGGCGCCTAGCAGGCTCCCGCCCTGACGGCCACGGCTGCTGTTCTCAAGCCGGTCGCGGATGAAGCCCGGTAGTTGCAACTCGAAGAAACCAAACATTGGCAGTGACAGGATAACAAACAGCGCGGCGAAACTGCCGAGCAGCCAAGGTTGTTGAAGGGTCGATTGCACGTTGCCGCCCAGCAGCGCGGCGACGACACCCAGCGCTGCATAAATCAGCGCCATGCTCAGCACGTAGACGCCCGCCAGGGCGAAGCCTCGAGTCGGGCGCGCGCCACTGCCAACGACCACACCGGCGAGAATCGGCAGCATTGGCAGCGAGCAGGGCGTGAACGCCAGCAGCAGGCCCAAGCCGAAGAAGATCAGCAGGCTCCAGCCCAGCGAACGCTCCTGAAGGGTGCTGGCCAGCGCTTGATCCTGCGCCTGACCATCAATGATGCTCGCGCTGCCGCCGCCCAGGTCTACTGTCTGGCTTTGCGGCGGATAGCACAGGCCAGCATCGGCACAACCTTGCCAGCCGACCTTGACCTGACCTTTGGCGGACGCCGGGACGACCAGTTCGAGGCCTTGGCGATAAACCTGTTGTTGGCCGAAATATTCGTCGTTGTGGTCTTCGCCTGCGGGAAGCGAGGGTTGTTGATCGGCGCTCAGGCCGTCGAACTTGAGGCGCTTCTGATACAGGTAATAGCCATCGGCGATTTGCCAATACAAGCGGGTTTCGCCAGTTTCCAGACGCTCCGAGCTGAACATGAACGCCTGCCCGGCCGGCAGAAAATCAGGTTTCTTGAACAGGTCTGCACCTTGCAGCGCATGCGCCAGCAGCGGAAACAACAGAAGCAACAAAACCCACAACCTACGCATGCCCAACCCCAGTCAATCATCAATGGCGCGAGGGTGGCGGGTGGTGATTAAGGGCTGATTAACGGGGCGTCGGCGACCTCTGAGCGTGCCGGCCGGTGGTGAGTGCGTGCATAATCCGTCCTTAATCTCCCGCTGATTCAATCGCCTTTTTTTCGAGGCCGCGCCATGCACGTACTGCTTTGTGAAGACGACGAACTGATTGCCAGCGGCATTGTTGCCGGCCTGGATGCTCAAGGTCTGACCGTGGACCGCGTCGCGAAGGCGTCGGCGGCGCGGGCAATGCTGTCGGCGGCCCATTTCGACGTCATGGTGCTGGACCTAGGTCTACCGGATGAGGACGGCCTCAAGCTGCTGCGCCAGTTGCGTCAGCAGGGTAACGATATTCCGGTGCTGATCCTCACAGCCCGCGACACTGTCACCGATCGGGTCGATGGCTTGCAGGCTGGCGCCGATGATTACCTGCTCAAACCCTTCGATCTGCGCGAGCTCAGCGCGCGCCTGCACACGCTGGTGCGGCGCATGGCCGGGCGCAGCGTCAATGTCATCGAGCATGGCCTGCTCACGTACGACCCCAGCAGCCGGGAAGCCCGCCTGGCCGGTCAGCCGGTGGACTTGTCGCGACGCGAACAGGCCCTGCTGCAGGCGCTGCTCAATAACAGCGGCCGGGTGCTGTCCAGCGAGCAACTCAAGGACTGCGTCTATGGCTTCGGCGACGAAGTCGAAAGCAACGCGCTCAACGTTCACATCCATCACCTGCGACGCAAACTCGGTGGCAGCATCATCGAAACGGTGCGCGGCCTGGGTTATCGACTGGGCCCTGCCGGTGATGTCGAGGAGCAACACGGATGATGAGCCTCAGAACCCGCCTGGCCCTGATCCTGGGCTCGGCGTTCATCGTGATCTGGGTGCTGGCTGCAGCGTGGATGCTGCGCGACCTGCGAACGCAGATGATGCAATCCCTCGACCAGCGCCTCGAAGCGTCGGCGCGCATGGTCGCCGGGCTGCTGGAACAGATGCAGATGCCCAACAGCGAGGGTGACGGAAAGTCGCTGCGTGCGGGCGACCTGGGAATTCCCAATGGCATGGCCTGTCAGCTCAGCTCCCTGCGCGGGCAGGTCTTGGCGCGCACCGAAAGCTCGCCCGCCGAACCGTTGAAGGCTGATTCGAGCGGTTTCGTCGATCAGATGATCAACGGCGAGCACTGGCGCGTGTACACCATGATGCACGGCAACGTGCGGGTGAGCACTGCGGACCGGCAGATCGAGCGGGACGTGCTTGGCCATTCAGTGCTGCTGGCCGCTTCCGTGCCCGTGCTGGTGGCGCTTTTCGGCAGCCTGATTCTGGTCTGGTTCGGCATTGGTCGCGGCCTGGCGCCACTCAATCGAATGCGTGACGCGTTGAACCGGCACAGCGCCGATTCGGTGGAACCGCTGGACGTGCCCAATCTGCCCAGCGAGCTGCAACCTTTGCTGAAAAGCCAGAACCAACTGTTCCAGCGCATTGCCCAGACACTCGAACGCGAACGCAGGCTGACTGGCGATGCCGCCCATGAACTGCGCAGCCCGCTGACCGCCATCAAGACCCACCTGCAGGTGGCGCGCATGACCGAAGGCGACAAGCGCGACAGGGCGCTGGCCCACGCTGAAGAGGGCGCCGACCGCATGCATCGCACCCTCGAACAGTTGCTGTTGCTGGCGCGGGTCGAGGGGAGCCTGTCGTTTGATGATGGCGTGCAGTGCGATGCCGAGAAGGTCGCGCGGCTGGCCATTCACGACGCCAATCATGGCGATGAAGAGCGCATCGAGCTGTTTCTGCCTTCGCAACTGTCCACAGCGCCCGTCGAAATGCCTGCGGCCTTGGCCGTGGCTGCCTTGCGCAATCTGCTGGACAACGCGCTGCGCCATACCCATGTGGGCGCTCGGGTCGAACTGAGCCTGGAAACCTTCGACGGTCAGGCGCATTTCCGCGTGCGTGACTACGGCCCGGGGATTCCCGAGCCTGATCTGGATAAACTCACCCAGCGCTTCTGGCGCAACGGCAAGAGCCCTGGCGCCGGATTGGGGCTGGCGATCGTTCAGGCCATCGTGCAGCGCTGCGCCTGTTCGCTGAAGTTCGACAGTCGTAGTGACGGGCTGAGGGTCGAGTTGAGCATGCCGATACGTCGGACGATGGGGGCCGGAGCTGCGTAATCTTGTCGCACTCTCCCGTCGGAAAGGTCTGAAACGATGACCATCCCTCCGACAACCCTTTGATTCTGCTCGCCAATCCCGGACAATCGCGCCCCTTTCCCTGTAGAGAACCGGTCAGGGGCGTTGACTGCCGAGCTTTTCGACGCGCTTTTGACCTTGTAGCTATCACCGGCAACGGAGAATCGACCGGATGAATGATCAGGCCAACAGCGTCGAACAACGCATCGACGCCGCGCCCGCGAGCGTGACCACGAGCATGACCAAATGGCAGCGCCAGGACACCACCTGGATGCTCGGACTGTTTGGCACCGCCATCGGCGCAGGCACCCTGTTCCTGCCGATCAACGCCGGCATCGGTGGCTTCTGGCCGTTGCTGATCCTGGCGTTGCTGGCGTTCCCCATGACGTTTTATGCACACCGTGGCCTGACCCGTTTCGTGTTGTCCGGTCGTGAAGGCGCCGACATCACCGACGTCGTCGAGCAGCATTTCGGCAAGACGGCCGGCGCGCTGATCACGCTGCTGTATTTCTTCGCCGTGTTCCCGATCCTGCTGATCTACAGCGTGGCCCTGACCAACACGGTCAGCAGCTTTCTGGAACATCAACTGCACGTTCAACCACCGCCACGGGCGATCCTGGCGTTCGTGCTGATCATCGGTCTGCTGGCAGTGGTGCGGTGCGGCGAGCAACTCATCGTCAAGGCCATGAGCCTGATGGTTTACCCGTTCATCGTCGCGTTGCTGTTTCTGGCGGTGTTTCTGATTCCGCACTGGACCGGCGGCATCCTCACCACCGCCAGCAGCGTGCCTGCGCCCTCGGCGCTCCTGCACACCCTGTGGCTGGCCATTCCGGTGATGGTGTTCTCCTTCAACCATTCGCCGATCATCTCGGCATTCGCCGTGGACCAGAAGCGCCAGTACGGCGAACAGGCCGATCAGCGCAGCTCGCAGATCCTGGGGCGCGCCCACCTGCTGATGGTGGTCATGGTGCTGTTCTTCGTGTTCAGCTGTGTACTGACCCTGTCGCCGGAACAACTGGCCGAAGCCAAATCGCAAAACCTGTCGATCCTGTCGTATCTGGCCAACCACTTCAGCAACCCGACCATCGCCTTCGCAGCACCGTTGATTGCCTTCGTGGCGATCACCAAATCGTTTCTGGGCCACTACATTGGCGCGAGCGAGGGCCTCAAAGGCCTGGTCATCAAGAGCGGCCGTCGCCCATCCCCTCGCATGCTGGATCGCCTGACGGCTGGCTTCATGCTGGTGGTCTGCTGGCTGGTGGCGACCCTGAACCCGAGCATTCTGACCATGATCGAAACCATGGGCGGCCCGGTCATCGCCGCGTTGCTGTTTCTGATGCCGATGTACGCCGTGCGAAAAGTCCCGGCGATGCGTCAGTACGCAGGCAAGCTGTCCAACGTGTTTGTCGTAGCGATCGGCCTGGTGTCGATTTCGGCGTTGGTCTACTCATTGATGCAGTAACCCGCTGGCGGTGGTCACGGGCGCCGTTCGTGCCCTTGCGCCACCGTCCGTAGCCTCCCTGCTACAGGCTGCGGCGTCGCGCCCTGACGCAAAGGTGACCCACGGGTCGCGAATCGACGAGTGGTTCACGAGGCTGGTCTATAGTGAACCGGCGTTCATTCGCGACGCGCATCTTTGGACAGGGAGGCTCAAACATGGCTGACAAATCCGTTGTATCGACGAGCGCTGCAATTGTGGACTCGTCCATGTCACTCAAACCCACTGACTTTCCCCGTATCGGGAGGGCCAGAGCGGAGTCAGACAATTTCGAGCTGAGTGAATTGAAACCCTGGTTCACCCTGGTGGACGACGAGGAAGAAGAGGAGGAATAGACACCTTGATACCGCCGAGAAAGGCCAGGGGTATCACGGCTGGAGCCCCTGGTCATCGACATTATGACCTGTCCTCAGGCGATGGTATCGACCACGCCACCATCCACCCGCAGCGCCGCGCCAGTCGTTGCAGAAGCCTGCTTCGACGACACGTAGACCACCATGTTCGCCACTTCGTCGATGCTTGCAGCCCGTTGAATGATCGAACTCGGGCGGTGTTCCATGACAAACGCCGCAGCACTTTCTTCCAGTGATTTGCCGGTTTTCGCTACCTCATCCTTGAGCATATCGGCCACGCCCTCAGACAGCGTCGGGCCGGGCAGCACGGCATTGACGGTCACGCCCGTGCCCGCCAGACGCTTGGCCAGGCCGCGGGAGATCGACAGGTTGGAAGTCTTGGTGAAGCCGTAATGAATCATGTCCGCAGGTATGTTCAGCGCCGATTCGGAGGAGATGAACACGATGCGCCCCCAGCCGCGCTTGGCCATGTCGTCGGCGTAGGCGCGGGACAGGCGGATCCCGGACATAACGTTGACGTCGAAGAAGCGCTGCCAGACTTCATCCGGCGTATCGAAGAAGTCCTGCGGGCCATAGATGCCGACGTTGTTGATCAGAATGTCCACCTGCGGCACCGCCTTGACCAAGGCTTCGCACCCTTCGGCCGTGCCGACATCGGTGGCGACGCCGCGCAATGTTGCGCCAGGCACCTCACCTGCGATGCGTTTGACGGTCGCATCCACGGCCTCCTGCTTGCGGCCATTGATGATCACCTCGGCGCCGGTTTCGGCCAGGCCCTTGGCGATGGCGTAGCCGATGCCCAGCGTCGAGCCTGTTACCAGAGCGGTCTTGCCGGTCAAATCGATTTTCATGTCGGATGTCTCCGTTAAGTTTGTAAGAAAAATGGAGTGCAGAAAACAGCGTGGGTTCAGGCTAGTGCAGATTTGCTGTTCGTGAAGCAAGGGATGGGTCGATGCAGTTGAAGGGTTTCGGGCCATGCCGCTATCCGCTCTAGTGGTTGGCCAGCAGTTCGCGACGGTGCCCTGCCTGTGTGCGAATTCATTCGCGATGCGGTTTTATGTCTGACGGATCTTTGCTGGATGTACTGACGTCTCGCGAATGAATTCGCTCCCACAGGAATCTTGTGCTATTTCGCTGTATGAAAATGCCCTTCTGGGCGCTGAGCGACGTTTGACAGCCTCGGCTATCATCCCCATGATCCTGCTCGTTCATGCTCACTTACGCTTGATGTCGAGACCTCTTATGTCAGCCAACCCCGAAGCTTTCCCCGGCGAGCGTCAGCGCCTGATTACTGAACGCCTGGCCGTGCACGGGCGGGTGATTGCGGCGGATCTGGCCGCTGAGTTCAATGTGTCCGAGCATTCGATTCGTCGTGATCTGGGGGCGTTGGCTGCTGCCGGGTTATGCAAGCGCGTGTACGGCGGCGCGATTTCGCTCGCGTCTGACGGGCCGATCACGGCGCGCATCGAGCACGAACCGGATCGCAAGCGCACGCTGGGTATTGCGGGGGCGGGGTTGATGAGTGCGGGGCAGCATGTGTTCATCGATGGCGGTTCGACCAACCTGGCCATTGCCCGCGCCATCGACCCGCAGTTGGCGCTGACCGTGACCACCAACGCGCCGTTGATTGCTGTGGAGTTGATGAAGCTGCCGTTGGTAGAAGTGATTTTGCTGGGTGGACGGCTCAGTCCGGTGGCGGGCAGCACCTATGGCTTCACAACGATTCAGCAACTGACCCATTTCAATTTTGACCTGTGCTTTCTCGGCGCCTGCGCGCTGGATGCGGTGAAGGGCGTGACCGCTTTTGACATGGACGTGGCCGAGTTCAAGCGCGCGGTGGTGGCTCGTAGCGGGCAGGTGGCGGTGGCAGTGATCAATCAGAAGCTGTCGAGCATCGCTCATTATCAGGTGGCACCGTGCGAGGAAGTCGGCGCGCTGGTGGTCGAGCATGACGCGCCGGAAGATCGGCTGGAGCTGTTTCGTGGCAAGGTGGCGCAGATCGTCAAGGCGCCTGCTCGTCACGGATAACCGGGCACCCCTCGCTTACGCGCTTTGCCACCGCGCGGTGCGGTTGCGGCCTTCGTGCTTGGCCGCGTAAAGCGCAGCGTCGGCGCGTTCGACGAACTCCTCCATGGTCGGGCATTCCTGCGCGGCGCAGCCATACACACCCAGGCTGATGGTGACGAACCCGCTCGGATTGCCCTGATGTTCAAGGGCGCGGGCGAGCACGGTAAGGCGAATCTTTTCCGCCAGTTGATAGGCGCCGTGGGCCTCGCTGTAGGGCAGGAACACGGCCATTTCCTCGCCGCCATAACGCACCGCCAGATCGCCTGTGCGGTTGAGGTTGCCGCGAATGCATTCGGCCACGGCGACGATGCATTTGTCGCCCGCCACGTGCCCGTAGTTATCGTTGTAGCTCTTGAAGAAATCGATATCGATCATGATCAGGCTCAACGGGTGCAGGTTCGGTTGGCCGCTGGAAAATTCCAGCCCGAGGATTTCCTGGAAGTGACGACGGTTCGCCAGCCCCGTCAGGCCGTCCTGCAGCGCTAGCTTTTCCAGGGAATGGCTGGCGATGCGTAGCTGAGACTCGGCATTCAGGCCAAAACGAATCTGCTGGAACAGCAACACGCCGAACAGCAGATTGGCCACCACCACGCAGACGATGATCGCCAGCGAGCGCCACGCGTATTGCCCCCACTCATCGAGCACTTCCCGCTCCGACAAGCCTGCCAGCGCCACCAGCGGGTAACGGTCCAGCCGTTTGTAACCGTAGATGCGCATCTCGTGATCGAGGATCGAGCGTACGGTCGCGGTGCCTTCGTAATGCTCTTTCAGATAAACGCGAAACAGTTCGCCGTCGGCAATCGATGCGCCCCGGACATTGTCCAGCGCCGGGCGGCGGGCCAAGACCGTGCCGTCCGCCATCGCCAGGGTGATGACCCCGCGCTGGCCGATGTCGAAGCGATCGAAAAAGCGTTCGAAATAGGCCAGTTCGATGGTCGCCAGCACCACGCCTGCGAAATTGCCCGCCGAATCGTTCACCCGCCGTGAAAGTGGGATGATCCAGTCGCCAGTGCTGCGGCTGCGAATGGCCTGGCCGATGTGGGGCAGGGTGCTGTCGATGGCCTTGTGGAACTGGAAATATTCCCGGTCGGCGTTGTTCGGGTTGGCGGGCGAGTGATTGAGCGAGGTAGCGGCCCAGTTGCCGTCCTTGTCGTAGATGAACAGCCCTTGAATCTGCTCGACGCTGGCGGCGGTGGCGCGCAGGTATTCGTGCATGCGCGAACTTGTGGCGGCGCCGAAGCCGTCGTAGGACAGCCGCTCAACGATACCGGCCACGGGTATGTCAGCTTGATCGAAAGAGTCATCAGCTTGTTGCGCCATCGAGCGTGAGAGGTTGGCGACGTTGGTCTCGGCGATTTCCAGCTCGTGGGTGCGCGTCTGGCGCAATTGCCACAGCGTGATGCTAGTAATGGAAAAGCACACCAGCACGGTGAAGAAACCCGTCAGCCACAGTACAGGCATGCGCTTCAGGCGCCGGTGCCTGGCGTCGAAGTCCGTCCCTTCTACTTGTCTCAATCCCAACCCTCGCTGACGTCTACGATTCCACATTCACCGTGAGACGGACGCTCCGTGGTCCGTGACACAGGCTATCGCAACAGCGACCGTATGACACAGAGCGTAGGACAAGTCGGGGATTTTGAAGGGAAAAATTAGTGAGAGACCGTTCAACCTGCGCCGTTGAGGTGAATTTTCAGAAGGCACAACCCTTCTATTCGGAAAAGGCTGACAGAAAATCCTCAACAAACTCGGTCCACCAATGACGACGTAACGTGTTTTCAGGTGCTCGCCGCGCGGGAAGTGCATCGAAGCGGCCCGGAGCAGATCGCTGAACGGACCAAGGCGCTGGCGGGCGCGACCCTGGCGATGGAAATGATTTGCCTGTACTCAGCTCGGCATAAGCCGGGCTGACATCTGCCGTGCGGCCACGGATACACCCATGTCGCAGCCGAGGCGGGCGTTCGCAGGTCATGACCGGTATGATCATTGGCATCTACCCGACCTCGGTGCGACATGAATTCTCCGGATCCTGGCAAAGTCCCTTCCCCTGATCGCGATCGCCTGTCCGCGTCCCTTTTGGGCGGCGGTTGCGAACCTGACCCACGCTTCACCCTGGCCAACGAGCGGACTTTTCTGGCGTGGATACGCACGGCGCTGGCGTTTCTCGCGGGTGGCATTGCAGTGGAAGCCTTCACGGGTGATGTCTTCAGCCCCGGCCTGCGCCGCGCGGTGGCCCTGTCGTTGCTGGTGCTGGCGATGCTGGTCAGCGCCAGCGCCTGTGTGCGCTGGCTGAAGGTTGAACGGGCGATGCGTCTGCGCAAACCGTTGCCGTTGCCAGTGCTGGTGCCGATCCTCTCCCTGGGCGGCGCACTCGTGGCGGCGGGGTTGATCGTGTTTCTGGTTTACGGCGCCCGATGAGTCGGCGCGGGGCGGTTTCGCTGGGGCACGACGATCCGGGGCTGCAGCCCGAGCGTACGCTGCTGGCCTGGCGCCGGACCTTGATGACGCTGCTGGTGGTGTGCACGATCTTTCTGCGCTGGATTCCGCATTTCGGGCTGATTGCCCTGTTGCCGGTCATTGTTTCGCTGATCGCGGGGATTCTCATCCAGATCGGCCTCAACGCCCGCTATCGCAAGAGCGCGAAGGGAATGAAGCAGGAACGCATTCCTGCGCCCTTGCGTGAAGTGGTGGTGCTGGGCGGCACGGTGATCGTGCTGAGTGGGGTGGGAATTTATGCGGTGGTGTTTGGTTGATCGTAGCTTGGAACGACGTCGATCAAACATTGATGAACACGTTGTGGAAGCGAATTCATTCGCGGGGCTCGGGTACATTCGATACATCTCTATCGTTTGTCCCGACGTCTCGCGGGCCTTGCGTCAGGTGCGCCGGGCGAGGTCGAGGATGGTCTGTTGTTCCAGCGCTTCTTTCCTGCGCTTTTGCACCGTCAGCATCGCCGCGTTGATCCCGCCCCACCCCGACGTCGCCCACTCTGGCGCGCATCCGTTGAATACCGCGCAGCTGCCGCGGATGTCGCGGCAATCGAAAATCAGCTTGCGCCCGTCGATGGCCGTGACGATGTCCAGCAGTTATGCGTGTTCGCTGATCAATCCCACTGCGGCGCAAGGCTTGCCGGGCTGGTCAGGCGGTGACCACGGTCCAGCTTGGCGATCTCGGCCATGTCTTCATTGCTCAACTTGAGGTCTTTGGCCTTGAGGTTGCCTTCCAGGTTGGCACGTTTGGTCGACGACGGAATCACCGCGTAACCCAATTGCATCGCCCAGGCCAGTGTCACTTGGGCAGGCGTTGCGTTGTGGCGTTTGGCGATCTGCTCGATGACCGGATCTTTCAGCACTTCGCCGTACGCCAGGGTCATGTAGGAGGTAATTTTGATCCCGTTCTGCCGGGCGAAACTCGCCACTATGCGGTTCTGCAGATAAGGGTGCAGCTCGACCTGGTTGGTCGCGATGTGCTCGGCGCCCACGGCGGCGATGGCTTCTTTCATCAGCTCGACGGTGAAGTTGGACACGCCGATCTCGCGGGTCAGGCCCTGCTGCTTCGCTTCCAGCAATGCACCCATGAATTCGGCGACTGGAACTTTACGGCCCGGCGATGGCCAGTGGATCAGCGTCAGGTCGACGTAATTGGTCTGCAGTTTTGCCAGGCTTTCTTTCAGGCTCGGGATCAGCTTGTCGGCGGCGTAATGGTCGGTCCAGATCTTGGTGGTGATGAACAGCTCATCGCGCGGCACACCGCTCTGGGCGATGGCCTGGCCGACCTCGGCCTCGTTACCGTAGATCTGCGCGGTGTCGATGACGCGATAGCCGAGTTCCAGACCGTTACGAATCGAGTCGATGACGACCTGATCTTTCAAGCGGAAGGTGCCCAGGCCGAATGCAGGAACAGTCATTGAGGTACTCCAGTGCGAAGGTAAGAAAGTGAAGCCCAGTATCCCGGTTCGATCCCGGTGGAAAAACCGAGGGATGAGCAAGGGACTTTTGACTTCAAGTCATGAATGCGCTGGAGGGTAGAGCGGTTTCGGGGAGGGTTCGTTCAGCGGGATGTCTGGGGATGTTGACGCCGTCTCGCGAATGAATTCGCTCCCACAGGGTCAGACCGCGTCCAATCTGTGGGAGCGAATTCATTCGCGAAAAATCGACATGGCGACGCTGATCTAGCGGTTCATATCCAGGATCATGCAGGTCGTGGTCCCGGTGGCAAACAGCCGTCCCTCGGCATCGTAGATCTTGCCCTCGGCCAGCGCGGTCGAGCGCCCCAGATGCACCACCGTGCCTTCGGCGCGAATCGGTCCGCTCTTGTCAGTCAGGGCGCGGATGTAGCTGATGCGCAAATCCAGCGTCGTGTAGCCCTGGCCTTTTTTCAGCTGCGTGTGAATTGAGCAGCCCATGCACGAATCCAGCAAGGTCGCCGCATACCCGCCATGCACGATGCCCAGTGGGTTGTAGTGTTGCGGGCCGGGCGTGCCTTGAAAGACGAAGCGACCGGGCGTCCACTCGATCGGCACGAAATCCATCAGCTCGCCAATCGGCGGGTGAGGGTAGAGGCCGTTGCCGATGCCGTCGAAAAACTCCTGAGGTGTGAGCTGCGCGACTTCCATGAGGTTCATGCTGCCGGCCTTGCCCAGACGGGCACGCATGTCTTGTTCCTGAGCCTGCCACTGAGCCAGGGTTTCTTCGCGAGAGGTGCTTTGCATGGGCGTACGCTCCGAGGGAAACGTCCGGCGAATTGCCGGATGAAAAAACATTACGGCCATAATCCCGTGCGTTCATGATGATCGCAATATCATAAATGTCCACCCAGTGCCCAAAGCGTTCAGTCAGGCGTGGCCGTCCTTTTTCACGAAGTGTTTGTGCATGTCGGCGGTCAGGGCTTCGACACGCTCGGTCAGCGCCTTGGTCATTTCGGTCAGTCGGGTGTTCTGCTCCAGCAGTTCGAGCATCTGCGCGGTATGTTGCGCGGCGCGGGCCATGCGTTCCTCGTTGGCCACCGCCAGCGCTTCGCGGTGCTGCGCATCGGCATCGGAGCTGGCTTTGTCGCGCGCGGCCTGGCGGGTCTGAGCCAGCAGGATCAGGGGCGCAGCGTAAGCTGACTGCAGGCTGAAGGCCAGGTTGAGCAGGATGAACGGGTAGACGTCAAAGGTAACAAGGCCACTGAGGTTGGCGCCGACCCACAACAGCACGATCAGCGTCTGGGCGCCGAGAAACGTCGGCGTCCCGAAGAACCGCGCAAACGCCTCGGCCTTGAGCGCGAAGGCGTCATTGCCGAAGGTCGGCGCCAGGTGAGCGTGGCCTTTGTGGAACCGCAGGTGATCGGTCTTGGCGGGCTCGGCCTGAGCGGTTGCGGCGGGGGCGGCGGAGTCGGGCGTTACAGCGGGCATGGGAGTGTCCTTCAGGCAAAAAACATCTGCCCACTATAGGCCCGTGCCCGGTGCCTTTGTACTGAACCTGCGCTGAACCGCTCGTGCCCCCTTCAATCCATGGGATCGGGATACAGGGGCTTGGAACGGTGCATGATATTGGCGTAGTCGTACACATATTGGCGGCCCGCGTGGCTGGTCATGCGCAGGCAGTCGATCAGTTGCCGCTCTTTCTTGTTCAGGTATCTCAACCCTTGTTGGTCACTGGACTTGAGGCGATCACGTTCATGGGCGTCAGGGAAAGTGATGACGTTCGTCATGAAATATCTCCTTGGTTAAATCCTTGTGCCCGGCTCCATATTCCGGGTTCACCTTTGTCGTGCGACTGCGCACCTTACCCACAAAAAGTCGGGCCCTTCAACCCTGCAAATGATCAACGGATCACAGTACGTGCGTGACCTCAAAGGATTGCCGGCTGCCATTGACGCTGATTTGGACTTCATCGCCGTCGAACTTGCCGAGCAGATTCTGGCCCAGCGGGGCGCGAGGGGTGATCACGGTGATCAGGGTGTCATTCAGGTGCACCTTCAGGCCCGCCGCATCCGGCCCCAGAAACAGCCATTGTTCGACGCCGCTGGGTGATTGCAGCGCAATCAGATCGCCCGACTGGATGCCGCGCCCCTCGTCGAACGGCTTGAGCGCAAGGTGCTGATACAGGTTCAGTGACAGCCGGATCTCTTCAACCCGTCGGGCCTGGCCAGCTGCAAGGTAGGAAGCTTCCAGGCCCAGGGTGTCGTATTTGTTCTCGGCGATGTTTTCTTCGTGGGTCGCGGTTTCGTACGCGGTTTGCGCGGCACGAATGGCGATGTCCAGATCGACGTCGAGTCTCTCGATGATCCGTTGCAGGACCTGTTGCTTGTTCATGTGAGCGAATGTCTCGTCAAAGTCATCAGCCGCAGAACTGATAAATCGCCGCGCGGCTTTTCTCGCTGGGGGCGGTCTGGTTCTGCTGCATCCAGAACTGACATTTGGGGCCGTTGAAGCTGCGCGCGCGTTCGGCCTGTTCGGCCTCTTGCGCCTGACGGGCTTCGCTGTCGCGCAGGATCTGCCGGTACTGATCGAACATCGGGTTGTCGCCCTCCGGTTGTACCTTGGCGGCCGGAGGCGTGGTCAGCTGCGTGGCCGCGTTGTTCAGGGCTTGGGTCTGCTCCGGTGGCAGTGCCTTGTAGATCAACCAGGCCGTGAGCACGACAGCCAGAAAGCCCAGCCAGATGCCGGCGGCGATCGACAGCGCCAGCTTTAATGGGCGCAACGTGACAGACAATTCGCGATGGTTGACGTACATGGCAGACTTCCTTCCTTGCGTTGGACGTGCGCGGATTGTCGCACGACCGGGACTGGTGATTCTGCGTCGTTATAAAGGACAATCGGTTTTTTTAAACATCCTCAGGGGAGACCGGATGAAAGCCTCTTGGGATATTTTCTGTACCGTTGTGGATAACTTTGGCGACGTCGGCGTGACCTTTCGTCTGGCCCGACAGCTGGTTGCCGAGCACGGCATGAACGTGCGCCTGTGGATCGATGACCTGGCGGCGTTCGCCCGCTTGTGCCCGGGCGCAGATGCAAAGGCCGAGCAGCAACGGCGGGACGGCGTTGACGTGCGCTTCTGGGCAAAAGACTGGCAACCGGTCGAGCCCGCCGACGTGGTGATCGAGGCGTTCGGCTGTCATCTGCCGGCGACGCAGATCGAGGCGATGAAAGCTCGCCAGCCCAAACCGTTGTGGCTGAATCTGGATTACCTCAGTGCCGAAGAATGGGTCACGGGCTGCCACGGGCTGCCATCGCTGCAGTCCAGCGGCATTCAGAAATTCTTTTTCTTTCCGGGGTTTCGGCCCACCACCGGCGGTCTGTTGCGCGAAGCGGGGTTGATCGATCGGCGTCACGTATTCGAGCAGGACCCGGCCGCTCAGCAGGCCTTCCTCGCCGAGCTGGGCATTCATCCACAGCCCGGCGCACGCCTGATTTCGCTGTTTGCTTACGAGCACGCGGGGCTGGGGTCGTGGCTGGATGCGCTGGCCCAGGACGAGCAGGTCACGCATTTGCTGGTGCCGGAAGGGCGAATCATTGGCGATGTCGAGCGCTGGCTGGGTGCCGAAGGCCTCAAGGCGGGCGCTTTGCACGTGCACGACAATCTGACGGTCCAGGTGCTGCCGTTCGTGCGTCAGGATGATTACGACCGCTTGTTGTGGTGCTGCGCGTTCAACGTGGTGCGTGGCGAAGACTCGTTCGTGCGGGCGCAATGGGCCGGCCGGCCGATGATCTGGCACATCTACCAGCAGGATGACGACGCGCACTGGGCCAAGCTCGATGCGTTTCTGGAGTTGTATCTGGTGGGGCTTGGCGAGCAAGCAGGGCAGGCGCTGACCGAAGTCTGGCGCAACTGGAGCGCCGGGCAGGACATGACCCAGAGCTGGGCGGCGCTGGAAAAATACCGCAGCGAACTCGCGGCGCACGCTGAGCGCTGGTGTCTGGAACAGGCCTTGCAAGACGATCTGACGACTGCGCTGGTACAGTTTCACCGGAATTGGCTATGATACGCGCCCTTGTAGTAAGCCCTGTACGAAAAGTGGCTTTTCGTACAGGGCTTAGAAAGAACTTCAATCCAAATTCGGATATTCGTAATGAAAACTGGCAAAGAGCTTAAACCCGGTACCGTGATCAAGATCGACAACGATCCTTGGCTGGTTCAGAAAGCTGAATTCACCAAGTCGGGCCGTAACAGCGCGATCATGAAGACCAAGCTGAAAAACCTGCTGACCGGCTACAAGACCGAAACTGTTTACAGTGCTGACGACAAGCTGGAAGACGTGATCCTGGACCGTAAAGAAGCCACCCTGTCCTTCATCAGCGGTGACTCCTACACGTTCATGGACACCACCGACTACACCATGTACGAGCTGAACGCCGAAGACATTGAAGCCGTTCTGCCGTTCATCGAAGAAGGCATGACCGACGTCTGCGAAGCCGTTTTCTTCGAAGGCCGTCTGGTTTCCGTAGAACTGCCGACCACCATCGTGCGTCAGGTCGATTACACCGAAGGTTCCGCTCGCGGCGACACGTCGGGCAAGGTCATGAAACCAGCCAAGCTGAAAAACGGCACCGAGCTGAGCGTTGCTGACTTCATCGAAATCGGCGACATGATCGAAATCGATACCCGTGAAGGCGGTTCCTACAAAGGTCGTGCTAAATAAGCACTGCTTTTTGTAACGCTGGACACGAAAAAGCCCGACCATCGAGTCGGGCTTTTTTGTGGGCGGCGGTTTTATCCGGTTACCAGTTCATGATCCTGCCTCCAATGCCGGGGATGGGCGCGGATTACTTCAGGTGAACCTTCAATTCCTGCGACGCCTGCAACATCGCCGAGCGCACTTCCGGCACCTGGCTGACCACGTTGAGCAACCCGTAGTCGTGAATCATGCCGTTGTAGCGAACCGCAGTCACCGGCACACCGGCCTGATCCAGCTTGCGAGCGTAGGCTTCGCCTTCGTCACGCAACACGTCGGCTCCGGCGGTCTGCACCAGTGCGGGCGGCAGGCCTTTGAGCTGATCAGTCGTGGCGCGCAGCGGTGAGGCATAGATCTCGGCGCGTTGTTTCGGATCGGTGGTGTAGTTGTCCCAGAACCACTTCATCATGTTGCGCGTGAGGAAGTGCCCCTCGGCAAACTGCTCGTAGGAACCGGTATCGAAGTTGGCGTCGGTCACCGGCCACAGCAGCACCTGGTAACGAATCGCCGGGGTGCCTTTGTCTTTGGCCATCAGGCTGACGACCGCCGCCATGTTGCCGCCGACGCTGTTGCCCGCCACCGCCAGACGCTTGCCGTCGACGTTGATTTCCTTGCCGTGTTCAGCCACCCATTGGGTCGCTGCGTAGGCCTGGTTGATCGCCGTCGGGTAGTGCGCTTCAGGCGAGGGGGTGTAGTTGACGAACACCGCCACCGCACCGGAACCCTCGACCAGATCACGCACCAGACGCTCGTGGGTCGGGTAGTCGCCCAGCACCCAGCCGCCGCCGTGGAAGTACATGAACACAGGCAAGGTGCCCTTGACGCCCGCCGGACGCACGATGGTCAGGCTGATGTTCTGGCCGTCGACCGTGATGGTCTTCTGGCTGACATCGGCTTTGGGCAGAGTCAGCTTGACCCCTGCTTGCGCACCGGTCAGTACGGCGCGGGCGTCCTTGGGCGAAAGCTGCTCGATCGGCTTGCCGGTGCCCGAGTTCAGGGCATCGAGAAACGCTTGAGTGTTGTGCTCCACGCCCGTGTCGGTCGCCGCGAAGGCGTTGCCGATGGACAGAGCGAGGAGCGAGCCAGCCAGAATCTTGCCGAATGTGTTCATGGTCATCTCCGAAGCGGCGGTTGAGTTAGACGGTCACGTGCAGACGGACGTCAACGTTGCCGCGGGTGGCGTTGGAGTACGGGCAGACCTGGTGGGCTGCGTCGACCAGTGCTTGAGCGTCGGCCTGATCCAGACCTGGCAGGTTGATGTTCAGGTCGATGTCCAGACCGAAACCGCCAGGGATCTGGCCGATGCCGACGTGGGCCGTGATCGAGGCGTCAGCCGGGATGCTGCGTTTGCTCTGACCGGCAACGAATTTCAGCGCGCCGATGAAGCAAGCCGAGTAGCCGGCAGCGAACAGTTGCTCAGGGTTGGTAGCTTCACCACCGGCGCCGCCCAGTGCTTTCGGGGTCGCCAGTTTCACGTCGAGAATCTTGTCGCTGGAAACAGCACGGCCATCACGGCCACCGGTTGCGGTTGCGACTGCGGTATAGAGAGCTTGCATGATATTTCCTCACTTGATGATGTTGGCCTGAAGCCGGTTGTGTTTAGCGCTAAAGTTTTGTGCGCTAAGCAATTGAGATGAAATGTATTGCTCTAATGTTTGGCGCGCAAGATAATTTTTGAAAAAATTTGAGATTTGTCCTCTCTCTAAAGTCAACCTATTGATTCTAAAGTAATTAAAATTTCAACTGAGATGGCGTTTGTTCGCAGCTTCGGGGCAAAAAAGGCCAGCACGGTGGCTGGCCTTGAAGGGCGGGGGGCGGTGATTACAGGCTGTCGTGCAGATTCCCGCGCAAGCTGAGCAAATCTTGCTGCAACGCTTTCAGTTGCTCCAGGCTGATCCCGCTGGCCGCAAGGATGCAGTGCGGAATGCTCTGAGCCTTTTTGTGCAGTGCCTTACCTTGGTCGGTCAGGGTCAGCAGCACGACGCGCTCGTCTTCCTTGCTGCGGGTGCGGCGGATCAGGCCCTCGGTTTCTAGGCGCTTGAGCAAAGGTGTCAATGAGCCGGGATCGGTCAGCAGGCGTGTGCTGACTTCTCCTACGGTCAGCCCGTCGCGTTCCCACAGCACGAGCATGGCCAAATACTGCGGGTAGGTCAGCTTCAGCTCTAAAAGCAGCGGCTTGTACACCTTCGTCATCATTAGAGACGTGGAATACAGGGCAAAACACAGCTGGTTGTCCAGCCGCAACTCGTCGCAACTGCCAGCGCCAGCCGTGGTGAAGCTTTCGTCGGCGTTCATTGAAAGGGTCCTCGGTGAATCCATAGTGATCGCTAATTTAGTGCCATGATCTTTAATGCACCAGATAATTTCGGTAATCGGTTGCAGGGGATTTCTCTATCAACAGCGTAGGAAACGCCCTCAGCGCTCGTAAAACCACGTTTCGTGAACCTACTCACCACACTTCGTTGATGTTAACGGCCGCCTGCCGATTTCCCCGACACGTCTTCCTGCGTAGCATGCGCGCTGAATTCATCCAGAGGACCGAACGTGATTGTCGATGTGTTGATGTACCTGCTGCTGGGCGCGGCCATGGGCACTTTGGGTGGCCTGTTCGGCATTGGCGGCGGGCTGGTGGCGATTCCCGCGCTTGGCGTGCTGTTCGGCCTGGATCAGCAATTGGCCCAGGGCACTGCGCTGCTGATGGTGCTGCCCAACGTGCTGCTGGCGCTGTGGCGCTACAACCAGCGCAATCGGATTTCCGTGCGCAACGCGATGATGCTGATCGGGCCGAGCTTTTTCGTGTCGTGGCTGACATCGCTGTGGGCCGTGCGCATTGATGCCCAGAGTATGCGCGTCGGCTTCGTGGGTTTTCTCCTCATACTGACGTTGTTCAACCTGATCCAGATGTACTGGCGCAAAGGCAATGCTGACGCGCAGCTGCGTCACAGCAAATGGCTGTGGGTGCTGGGGGTGGGTTCCGGTGTGACGGCGGGCATGTTTGGCGTGGGCGGCGGGGTGATCGCGACGCCGATCCTGACCGGCGTTTTTGGCGCGACGCAAGTTGTAGCCCAGGGCTTGGCGCTGGCGCTGGCGGCCCCTGCCACGGTGATCACCCTGACCACTTACGCCTTTCACGGTCATGTGAACTGGCTGATGGGCATCCCGTTGGCCATCGGTGGTTTGGCGAGTATCAGTTGGGGCGTTGCGCTGGCTCATAGCCTGCCTGAGCGTCTGCTGCGTTCGCTGTTCTGCGTCTTTCTGGTGCTGTGCGCGATCATGCTGTGCTTCAGGGTGTGAGGCTGCTGAGCACCCCATTCACAGTTTGAAACCCTCTGCGATGTGATCGGCCAGGCACTCGGTGATCGGCGAGGGATTGTTCGGGTTGCGCAGCAGCACGATGCTCGCCGATGGCAGTTGCGGCAACCCCTCGGTCTCGCCAAGCACTCGCAAATCGGAAGTGATCAGGCTCTGCAGCTGCGCCGTCACTGCAAGGCCGGCGCTGACCACCGCCATGATCGCCGACAGGCTGGCACTGGTGTAGGCGACGCGGTATTCACGGCCCGCCGCATCCAGCGCATTGCTCGCCCACAACCGGCAGAAACAGTCGCTATTGAACATCGCCAGCGGAATAGGGTTTTGTTCATGGGGGCAGAAGCCGGCGGCCTCGGCCCAGACGAAACGCTCCTGACGCAAGATCTGCCCGATCTCCTTGCCCGGCTCGCGAGTGACGATGCTCAGGTCAAGGTCCTGACGCTGCAGCAGCTGCGCCGATGACTCGCAATGCACCTCCACCTGAATCAGCGGATAGGCCTGAGCGAAGCGCGACAGGATGCCCGGCAGAAAGCGCATGACGTAATCGTCCGGGGTGCCGATCTTGACCGTGCCGATCATGTGCGGCTCGCGCAGTGTGTTGAAGACCTCGCTGTGCAGTTTGAGGATGCGCCGCGCGTAACCCAATAGCACCTGGCCTTCGGCCGTGAGGTTCAGCACGCGGCCGTCTTTCTGAAACAGCGGTCGCTGCACCACGTCATCTTCCAGCCGCTTCATCTGCATGCTGACCGCCGACTGCGTGCGGTTGACCACTTCGCCGGCTTTGGTGAAACCGCCCTGATCAGCGATCGCGACAAAGGTGCGCAGCAGCTCACTGTCGATACTCGGGTAGGTGGTCATCGCATCAATCTCCCAGATGCAGTGCATCAGAAACATTCGTTGGATTGATCTTAATCCCGGGCAGAGAATCTAGCCATCCCCACTTGGAGGGCAAGATGATGAAAGGTCAAAAAGGTTATGTGCTGGTACTGAAAACCCTGTCCCACGATTCGTTGATCGAACGCGCCTGGCACGCCGTGACGCTGCAGATCGCCCGGTGGCGCAGGCTGCACCGGGAGCGCGCGCTGTTGGCGAGCCTGAGTGACGATGCGTTGAAGGACATTGGTCTGTCGCGGGCCGATGTGCTCGAAGAGGCCGAGCGGCCATTCTGGGATGATCCGATGAAGCATTGATGGGTGTACAAATGATCAGCGGGATCGGGTAGTTTTGCAGATCGACCAGGAGGTCCTGAATGCCTGCAGAACTGCCGATTCAACACTCGCTGTCCCTCAAGCAAGCCCGTCGCCTGGCGCTGTCGGTCCAAGGCTTCAATGGCCGCCAGCCGCCTGCGACGATCACCTCTCGTCACGTCACGCAATTGATCGAGCGCCTCGGTGTGCTGCAGATCGATTCGGTCAACGCGCTGGTGCGTTCGCACTACCTGCCGCTGTATTCGCGCCTGGGCAACTACTCGCAGAAGCTGCTGGATCAGGCGGCATGGAGCCAGGGCCGACAGCGAAAACTCTTCGAATACTGGGGTCACGAGGCGTCGTTGCTGCCGGTCGAGTTGTACCCGCTGATGCGCTGGCGCATGCAGCGCGCGTCTCAGGGCAAGGGTATCTATCAACAGATGGCCAAATTCGGTCGCGAGCAGCAGGCCACCATCGCTCGCGTGTTGCAGGCTGTGCGAGATCAGGGCGCGCTTGGCGCGGGCAGTCTGACTACGCGTCAGGAGCGCGCCGGCCCCTGGTGGGATTGGAGCGAAGAAAAGCATGCGCTGGAATGGCTGTTTGCGGCGGGTGAGGTGACCGTGGCCGGGCGTCGCGGCTTCGAGCGTCTCTACGATTTGCCTGAGCGTGTGCTGCCGTCGTCAATCATCAATCACCCGCCGTTGAGCGAAGCGGATGCCCAGCGCGGTTTGCTTCTGCATGCGGTCAAGGCGCTGGGCGTCGGCACCGAAAAGGACATCCGCGATTATTTTCGTCAGGACCCCGCACCTGCCAGGGCGGGGCTGGCTGAATTGATGGAGGAAGGCGCCATCGAGGCGGTTCAGGTCAAGGGCTGGAAACAGCCTGCGTATGTGCTGCCTGATTTCAAGGTGCCGAAAAAGGTCACGGCCAGCGCTTTGTTGTCGCCCTTTGACTCGCTGATCTGGGAGCGGGCACGCACTGAGCGGCTGTTCGAATTTCACTATCGGCTGGAGATCTACACCCCGGCACACAAGCGGGTGTACGGCTATTACGTGCTGCCGTTTCTGCACAACGAACGCATCGCTGCGCGTGTCGATCTGCGCGCCGAGCGTGCGGCGGGAAGGCTGGCGGTGCACGCGGTTCATGAGGAAGAACCGGGGCTGGATGAAGAGGGGATGTTTGCACTGGCAGCCAACCTGAGGCGGCTGGCGGACTGGCTCGGGTTACCGGAGGTATTGATCAACTGTCAGCGCGCCAGCGCGGCGCGCTTGCGGGTGGCGTTTGTCAGTGCCGGATATCAGCACCTTTGATTGACGTACGCCCCCTCACGAACACCACAAAAACCTGTAGGAGACGTCGGAGGTTACGACGGCAGCGAAAGCGGTGGGTCAGCTGCAGATGTGTTACCTGACCCACCGCATTCGCCACTGTCGCACAGCTCCGGTAGCTCCTACAGGAGTTGTGTACATTCGCCGAGCCGTCACACCCCTTTAGCGGCGCACCTGCTTCAACGTCTCGGCAATCAAGAACGCCAGCTCCAGCGATTGGTCGGCATTCATCCGTGGATCACAGTGAGTGTGGTAACGGTCCGACAAACCATCTTCGGTAATCGGACGCGCGCCGCCGATGCATTCGGTGACGTTCTGCCCGGTCATTTCGATGTGGATGCCGCCTGCGTAGGTGCCTTCGGCCTGATGCACCTGGAAGAACTGCTTCACCTCACCAAGGATCTGCGCGAAGTCGCGGGTCTTGTAGCCGCTGCTGGCTTTGATGGTATTGCCGTGCATCGGGTCGGAGCTCCACAGCACCTTCTTGCCCTCGCGCTCCACCGCACGAATCAAGCCGGGCAGGTGATCGCCGACCTTGTTGGCGCCCATGCGCGCGATCAGGTTCAGGCGGCCTGGGTCGTTGTCCGGGTTGAGGATGTCGATCAGGCGAATCAGGTCGTCGGTGTTCATGCTCGGGCCGACCTTCACGCCAATCGGGTTCTTCACCCCGCGCAGAAATTCCACATGAGCGCCGTCCAACTGACGGGTGCGATCACCGATCCACAGCATGTGCGCCGAGCAATCGTAGAAATCGTTGGTCAGGCTGTCGCGACGCACGAAGGCTTCTTCGTAATTGAGCAGCAGCGCTTCATGGGCGGTGAAAAAGCTGGTTTCGCGCAATTGCGGCGAGGTGTCCATGCCACAGGCGCGCATGAATGCGAGGGTTTCATCGATGCGATTGGCGAGCTGGCTGTACTTGTCGGACAGCGCGGAGCTGGCGATGAAATCCAGGTTCCACTGATGCACTTGGTGCAGGTCGGCAAAACCGCCTTGGGCGAACGCGCGCAAAAGGTTCAGCGTCGCGGTGGACTGGTGATAGGCCTGCAACAGGCGATCCGGGTCGGGCACGCGGCTCTTTTCATCGAAGCCGATGCCATTGATGATGTCGCCGCGATAGGCAGGCAGGGTCACGCCATCGATGGTCTCGTCATTTGACGAACGAGGCTTGGCGAACTGACCTGCCATGCGCCCGACCTTGACCACCGGGCAGCCTGCGGCAAAGGTCATGACGATCGCCATTTGCAGCAACACCTTGAAGGTGTCGCGGATTTTCGCCGCCGAGAATTCGAAGAAGCTTTCGGCGCAATCGCCCCCCTGCAACAGGAACGCGCGACCCTCGGTGACCTCGGCAAACTGGCGACGCAGCTCGCGGGCCTCACCGGCGAACACCAGCGGCGGATAACTGGCCAGGGTCTGCTCCACACGCAGCACATGCTTGGCGTCGGGGTACTGGGGTTGTTGCTGGATAGGCAGGGTCCGCCAGCTGTCGGGGCTCCAGGGTTGGCTCATGTTCTACTCGAAATCAGGGCGATCGGACGGCCATGGTAGCAGTTCGTCCCGATAATTTGCGTGACCTGCGGGGGGTCCATCGTCGACAATCCGCCGCTTCCTGCGCGACGTGATGTATGGGCATCGCTGCCGACTTCTGTAGGAGCGAATTTATTCGCGATAGAACTGACAGGTGACAGAGAGGTGTCGGCTTGGCCGTCCTCTGGCGAATGAATTCGCTCCCACAGGGTGTCCCGATCACTTTGGCTTCTAGCAAGAGAACTGCAATGACCGAGGAGCGTGTAGAGCGCGTGCTGGCTGAAGTTCACGATGACTTCGGCATGATCCGCGTGCTGGAAGTGGAGGATTACCGCTTCCTGGAGTTCGGCGACGCCATCGAGCAGAGCTGCACCTTCACCGCTGACCCAAGCTGGCTGGAATACGACTACACCCGCGCCATGCTGATTGGTGCGCTGTGTCATGAGGCGCCGGAAAGCGCGCTGTTCATGGGCCTTGGGGCCGGCACGCTGACCCAGGCATGCCTGAAGTTTCTGCCGCTGGACGATGTCGAGGCCATTGAACTGCGCCCCGACGTGCCGCGGCTGGCCATGGAATACATGGGCCTGGCGGACGATCCACGCCTTTATATACGCGTCGGCGATGCGCTGGCGTTGCTGCCCACGGCCGAAAACGCGGACCTGATCTTCGTCGACCTCTATACCGACACCGGCCCTGCGGTCGGGCATCTGGCCTGGGGTTTCCTGGAGCAATGCCAGCAGCGGCTCAACCCGGGCGGCTGGCTGATTATCAACCAGTGGGCGTCCGACGATGGCAAGCCGTTGGGCGCGGCGCTGTTGCGTGGCCTGTACCACCGTCATTACTGGGAGTTGCCGGTCAAGGAGGGCAACGTGATCCTCATGGTCCCGGCCGATCTTGACCAGACCCTGGACATCGACGCGTTGACTGCGCGCGCCGAAGCCCTTGCGCCGCAGCTGGGCTATTCGCTGCTGTCACTGATCAAGGCGGTTCGCCCGGCTACCTGATTGCGCCTTGACGGTGAATCGGGTTAATCGTTTAAGTGCCAAGGCCAGCAGGGCCGGGCTTCAAACGGATGATCACATCACGGGGGGCTGCGCGGCATCTGAGTAGGGCTGATGCAAAGTGCTTAATGTGTGAAAAAAATACTCACTTTCTTTGGCAATTCCGGTATAGTGCGCGCCGGCCTTTCATAGGGCCGTCGTCATGGCATGGGTCTGCGAAGCCTTTCTTCGTAGACCGGTTCTCATACGAACTATCCTTGACGATCCATTCATCAATACGTTTTCGCAAATCCCCGCCGACAAAGCAGCCAGGGTGACCTCAGGGTCTTACACGGCACGCGCAGCTTTGAAGCATGGGTCTTTGCGGATGCACTCAGAGGCAGACCCATGACCCAGGAAACCGGCGGCTTCGCCGCTCTCGACCTTCATCCGAATATTGTTGCAGCCGTTATCGCTACCGGCTACGAAGAGCCTTCGGCCATTCAGCAGCAATCGATCCCGATTATCCTTGCCGGTCACGACATGATCGGTCAGGCGCAGACAGGTACCGGTAAAACCGCGGCCTTCGCACTGCCAATCCTGAATCGCATCGACCCGGCAAAACGCGAGCCGCAAGCGCTGATCCTCGCGCCGACTCGTGAGCTGGCCCTGCAAGTGGCCACCGCGTTCGAAACCTACGCCAAGCAAATGCCGGGCGTGACCGTTGTGGCTGTCTACGGCGGTGCGCCGATGGGCCCACAGCTGAAAGCCATCCGCAATGGCGCTCAAATCGTTGTCGCAACGCCAGGCCGTCTGTGCGACCACCTGCGTCGTGACGAAAAAGTCCTGGCCACCGTGAACCACCTGGTGCTGGACGAAGCTGACGAAATGCTCAAGCTTGGCTTCATGGATGACCTGGAAGTCATCTTCAACGCCATGCCTGAAAGCCGTCAGACCGTACTGTTCTCGGCGACCCTGCCGCAGTCGATCCGTGCGATCGCCGAGCGTCACCTCAAAGACCCGAAACACGTCAAGATCCAGAGCAAGACCCAGACCGTTACCGCGATCGAGCAGGCTCACCTGCTGGTTCACGCTGACCAGAAGACCTCTGCCGTTCTGAGCCTGCTGGAAGTCGAAGATTTCGACGCCCTGATCATGTTCGTGCGCACCAAGCAAGCCACTCTGGATCTGGCCAGCGCCCTGGAAGCCAAAGGCTACAAGGCCGCTGCGCTGAACGGCGACATCGCCCAGAACCAGCGTGAGCGCGTCATCGACTCGCTCAAGGATGGCCGTCTGGACATCGTTGTCGCGACCGACGTCGCTGCCCGTGGTCTGGACGTTCCGCGCATCACTCACGTGTTCAACGTCGACATGCCGTACGACCCTGAATCCTACGTTCACCGTATCGGCCGTACCGGTCGTGCCGGTCGCGAAGGCCGTGCGCTGCTGCTGGTGACGCCGCGTGAGCGCCGCATGCTGCAAGTGATTGAGCGTGTAACCGGTCAGAAAGTTGCCGAGGTTCGCCTGCCGGACTCGCAAGCCGTTCTCGACGCCCGCATCAAAAAGCTGACCAACAGCCTCGCGCCGCTGGTGGCTGACGCCGAAGCAAGCCATGGCGAACTGCTGGATCGTCTGACTGCCGACATCGGTTGCAGCCCGCGTGCCCTGGCCGCAGCCCTGCTGCGCAAGGCTACCAACGGTCAGGCGCTGAACCTGGCAGCCATCGAGAAAGAGCGTCCACTGGTGCCGAACAACGCGCCACGTGGTGATCGCGCCGATCGTCCATCGGGCGACCGTCCTGATCGTGGTGACCGCGAGCGTCGTGCGCCAATGCCGCTGGGCGAAGGCCGTGCTCGTTGCCGTACCGCGCTGGGTGCGCGTGACGGTATCGCTGCCAAGAACCTGCTGGGCGCTATCCTCAACGAAGGTGGTCTGGCCCGTGAAGCGATCGGTCGCATTCAGGTGCGTGACAGCTTCAGCCTCGTCGAGCTGCCAGAAGATGGCCTCGAGCGTCTGCTGGCCAAGCTGAAAGACACCCGTGTTGCCGGCAAGCAGCTGAAGCTGCGTCGTTATCGCGAAGACTGATTGGCGTTGAGCTGATGGTCTGAACAAAAAAATCCCCGACTGGTTCGGGGATTTTTTTGCCTGAGTTTCGGGGTAGCGCTTTGGTGACTGTTGACGGGGCATTTTTGCCGGATGAATACCCTGTGGGAGCGAATTCATTCGCGCGACGTCGGTACATCCGACAGAGATTCATCGGACATCAAGCCGTCTCGCGAATGAATTCGCTCCCACAGGATTGTGGTCAGCGGCGAAATCCGAGGTAGGGAAAGCGGCTGGTCATCCGAAACGATAGATATCCATCCCCAACGCCCCCAGGGTGAAACCCTGATGCGCGATGCTGAATTCACCTCCTGCGCCCCGTGCGAAATACAGCGGCAGCAGATGCTCGTCGCTCGGGTGATTGCGTACCGCATTGGGCGCCTGACGCCGGTAGTCGTGCAGGACGGCTTCATCGTTGGCTGCCAGCTTTTCCACCATCCAGTCACGGAACACCAGCGCCCAGGGCTCGACGCTTTCCGGGCCCGCATGCCAGTCCAGTTCGCGCAGGTTGTGGGTGATGCTGCCTGAACCGATCACCAGCACTTCTTCATTGCGCAGGCTCTTCAGCGCTTCGCCGACGCGGGTCTGCAGTTCAGGGCCCATGCGCGAAGGCAGTGACACCTGCACAACCGGGATGTCCGCCTGTGGGTACATCAGCGACAGCGGCACCCAGATGCCATGGTCGAACGGGCGACGGCTGTCCATGCGCGAAGGCAGGTTGGCAGCGGCCAGCAGCTCCATCACGTGACGGGTCAGGTCGGGAAGGCCGGGAGCCGGGTATTGCACGGCGAACAGCGCGGCGGGGAAGCCGCCGAAGTCATGCCAGGTTTCCGGTTGCGGGTTGCCGTTAACCAGCAGCTCGTTGCTTTCCCAGTGCGCAGAAACCATCACGATGGCCTTCGGGCGCGGCAGTTCGGCTGCCAGACGCTGCAGCGCCGGGCCACTCTCGCCGGGTTCCAGAGCGAGCATCGGAGAGCCATGAGAAATGAACAGGCTGGGGAACATGTCGGGCGTCCTGAGCGTATAAGATACGGGGCATGATCAGGCAGATCATTGATCCAAATCTAATATAAGTTTTAGCGCCGTTTGATCGAAATATCAGGAGCATTTATGGAGCCGCAGTTTTGGCATGAGCGCTGGGCGATCAATCAGATTGGCTTCAATCAGTCAGAGGTGAATCCTTATCTTGTAAATCTGTGGCCGGAGCTGAACGTGAAGCGCGGCGAGCGGGTGTTGGTGCCGCTGTGCGGCAAGACCATCGACATCAACTGGCTGGCTGCTCAAGGGCTGCAGGTGATCGGGGCCGAGCTTTCCGAGAAGGCCGTGCGGGCCTGGTTCAGTGAAAACGGCGTTTCGCCGGAGATCGAAACCCGTGGCGCTTTCAAGGTGTACGCCCATAAGAACGTCGAGATCTGGTGTGGCGATTTCTTCGCGCTCAAGCCCAAGGATGTAGGGCATTGCACGGCGTTGTATGACCGGGCCGCGATGGTCGCCTTGCCGCCTGGCATGCGCTGGCGTTATGTCGAGCAGGTCAATCGCCTCATGGCCCAGGACTCGCGCGGTCTGCTGATTACCCTGGATTACGATCAGACGCAGAGCGATGGGCCGCCGTTTTCGGTGGACGAAGACGAGGTGCAGCAACTGCTGTCCCCAGAGTGGCGAGTGAAGATGATCGGCGAGTGGGATGTACTGGAGCAGAGCGCCAAGTTCAGGCAGGCGGGCGTGACGCGTTTGATGGAGTACGCCTACCGGCTGTTCCGGCGGTAGAACGGATGCCAACGACGCTGCGGTTTCCCTGTGGGAGCGAATTCATTCGCGAATAGGCAGGTACATGCACAGGAGGTGTGTCGGATGTACCGACGTCTCGCGAATGAATTCGCTCCCACAGGCGTTCTGCGTCAGTCGTAGAACGATTTTCAAGGCAAAAGAAAAGGGCGACCGACGTCGCCCTTTTTTGTTTTGCCAGGTAATCAACCGCGACGGCGCAGGGCCTCGATGCGTTCTTCCAGCGGCGGATGGCTCATGAACAGGCCGGCCAGGCCGTGCTTCAAACCGCCGTTGATGCCGAAGGCGGTCAGGCTGTCGGGCATTTGCACTGGCACGCCCTGTTCCGAACGCAGGCGCTGCAGGGCACTGATCATCGCACCGGTACCGGCCAGGCGGGCGCCGGCGTCGTCGGCGCGGTATTCGCGTCTGCGCGAGAACCACATGACGATGGCGCTGGCCAAAAAGCCCAGGATGAGCTCGGCGACGATCGTTGCGATGTAGAAGGCGATGCCGCGGCCTTCTTCGTTTTTGAAGATCACCTTGTCGACGAAGTTGCCGATGATGCGGGCGAAGAACATGACGAAGGTGTTCACAACGCCCTGAACCAGCGCCAGGGTGACCATGTCGCCATTGGCCACGTGGCCGATTTCATGGGCCAGTACCGCTTTCACCTCTTCAGGCGAGAAGCGCTCCAGCAGGCCTTGGCTGACGGCCACCAGTGCGTCGTTCTTGTTCCAGCCGGTGGCGAAGGCGTTCGCTTCGTAGGCCGGGAAAATCCCGACTTCCGGCATTTTGATACCCGCCTCGCGGGACAATTGTTCGACAGTCTGCAGCAGCCATTGTTCGTGGCGGGTGCGGGGTTGGGTGATGATTTCGGTCCCGGTACTCATCTTCGCCATCCATTTGGAGATGAACAGCGAGAACAGCGAACCGGCGAAACCAAAGACGGCGCAGAAGATCAGCAGCTGATTGAGGTTGAGATCAACCCCATTGGCCGCCATGAACCCATTGAAGCCAAAAAGGCTCAAGGTGATGCTGGCAATCAGCACGACCGCAAGGTTAGTGGCCAAAAACAGCAAGATGCGCATCATGATCTGGAGTTTCTCCTCGTGAAGAATGTGTAACGTGTTGCGGGGTATATAAGGTGATGTCGGTGGCTATTCAACCGGGCGACTATTTCAAACTGTGTCGTTTGTCGTCACCAACGCGATTATGGGCAGTTGGCAAGAGAGTAGGGGGAGAGCGATTGTTGCGCGATCGACTGTGACGACATGGATTGTAGGAGCGCGCTTGCCCGCGATTGCGCTCTGTCAGGCGATCATTACTTCACAGACAAACCGCTATCGCGGGCAAGCGCGCTCCTACAGGAGCAGCATTACTGCTTATACGTCTTCAAGAAATTACCGATCCGGCCAATGGCCGCTTCCAGATCGTCGACGCGCGGCAGGGTGACCACGCGGAAGTGGTCCGGCCATGGCCAGTTGAACGCTGTGCCCTGAACGATCAGCAGCTTTTCGGAGAGCAGCAGGTCCAGCGCGAACTTTTCGTCGTTGTGGATCGGGCAGACCTTCGGGTCGATGCGCGGGAACGCGTACAGCGCGCCCATCGGCTTGACGCAGCTGACGCCGGGAATGTCGTTGAGCAGCTCCCAGGTGCGGTTGCGCTGTTCGAGCAGGCGGCCCGGCGGCAGTATCAGGTCGTTGATGCTCTGGTAGCCGCCCAGCGCGGTCTGGATCGCGTGCTGGCTCGGCACGTTGGCGCACAGGCGCATGTTGGCCAGGATGTCGATACCTTCGATGTAGCTCTGGGCATTGTGTTTCGGGCCCGAGATGGCGATCCAGCCGGAGCGGAAACCCGCCACGCGGTAGGACTTGGACAGGCCGTTGAAGGTCAGGCACAGCAGGTCCGGCGCAAGCGAAGCGGTGCAGATGTGCACGGCGTCGTCGTACAGGATCTTGTCGTAGATTTCATCGGAGAACACCACCAGATTGTGCTGTCGAGCGATTTCCAGCATGCCCAGCAGCACTTCTTTGGAGTAGACGGCGCCAGTCGGGTTGTTCGGGTTGATGATCACCATGGCCTTGGTGTTCGGGGTGATCTTGGCCTTGATGTCTTCAAGGTCAGGCCACCAGTTGGCCTGTTCGTCGCACAGGTAGTGCACCGGGTTGCCGCCGGACAGCGCAACAGCGGCGGTCCACAGCGGATAGTCGGGGGCCGGGACCAGCACTTCGTCGCCGTTGTTCAGCAGCGCCTGCATGGACATCACGATCAGCTCGGAGACGCCGTTGCCCAGGTAGATGTCTTCGATGCCGACACCTTCGACCTGCTTCTGCTGGTAATACTGCATCACCGCCTTGCGCGCGCTGAACAGGCCTTTGGAGTCGCTGTAGCCCTGAGCGGTCGGCAGGTTGCGGATCACGTCCTGCAGTATTTCGTCCGGCGCCTCGAAACCAAATGGCGCCGGGTTGCCGATGTTCAGCTTGAGGATGCGATGGCCTTCCTCTTCCAGGCGTTTGGCGTGCTTGAGCACGGGCCCGCGAATGTCGTAGCAGACGTTGGCGAGCTTGTTCGATTTGCTGAACTGCATGTGTTAGATCCCAAATAGAAGGGTTCGCGCTGGATGGAGAAGGCGGACCGCTAAGCACAACGCCACCAAAATGAATTTGTATGCCTGTAAGGCCGGTGACAGACTGGCGTCAAACGAAGGCGCAATCATACGTGCCACCCGATCCGTGGAAAAGACACAGATCGGGCTTTTTCAGTTGTGGAGGTGTACCCGTGGAAAAGCTGGAAAAAACCCTCGAAGAATGGAAGCAGATGCTCGACCCAGAGCAGTACAACGTCTGCCGCCTGAAGGCCACCGAGCGTCCCTTCACCGGCAAATACAACAGCACCAAGACCGATGGCGTTTACCACTGCGTGTGCTGCAACGAGGCGTTGTTCGACTCCACCACCAAGTTCGATTCGGGTTGCGGCTGGCCCAGCTTCTATGCGCCGATCGAAGGCAGCGCGGTGGTGGAAGTGCGCGATGTCAGTCATGGGATGATTCGCACCGAAGTGGTCTGCGCCAAATGCGAGGCGCACCTGGGTCATGTGTTCCCCGACGGTCCGCCGCCGACCGGCTTGCGTTACTGCATCAACTCCGTGTGCCTGGACCTAGTGCCTCGCGAAGCCTGATGCCGTGATATCACGCCTAATAATTGAATGGCGCGCCAATCACTGGCGCGCTAATTTCGCGGTTTGATTCTTCCCGAGGCGTTGCCATGAGCGAAAGTTTGCTGAATATCCCGGTGCAGACCATCAAGGGCGAGCAAAAGACTCTCGCCGATTATGCTGGCAAGGCCGTGCTGGTGGTCAATACCGCCAGTAAATGCGGCTTCACGCCCCAGTACAAAGGCCTTGAGGAATTGTGGCAGCGTTACAAGGATCAGGGGCTGGTGGTGCTGGGCTTTCCGTGCAATCAGTTCGGCAAGCAGGAGCCGGGCAATGAGGGTGCGATTTCCGAGTTCTGCGAGCTGAATTACGGGGTGAGCTTTCCGCTGTTCAAGAAGATCGATGTGAATGGCAGCGATGCCCATCCGCTGTTCGTGCAATTGAAGAAACAGGCACCGGGTTTGCTGGGGTCGGAACGCATCAAGTGGAACTTCACCAAGTTTCTCGTCGGTCGAGACGGCAAGCTGGTCAAGCGCTATGCGCCGTTGACCAAGCCTGAAGAATTGAAATCGGATATTGAAGCGCTGCTTAAATAGCAGCACCGCTGTGACCGGTAGCCTGATGGCGCAAGATGACCTGTGGGAGTGAGCTTGCTCACGAAAACGCTGGTACAGCCAAGACGTCTTCATCGGCTGCACGCCAGCCTTCGTGAGCAAGCTCACTCCCACAGATTTGTCGTGCGCCGCATTGCGTGGCTCGGCATACAGTTTCAATGCTCCTGAACCACCGGAACCCACTGATCGAGCACCGTGATCAGCTCTTCCCGATGAAACGGCTTGGCCAGATAGTCATTCATCCCTGCATTGCGGCAGTGTTCGCGTTCTTCGGGCATGGCGTTGGCGGTCAGGGCGATGATCGGCAGGTCGGCCCATTTGTCGCTCTGGCGAATGAGCCGGGTGGCTTCATAGCCGTTCATTACCGGCATATTGCAGTCCATCAGCACCAGGTCGAACCGGCTGCGCTCCAGCTGTTGCAGCGCTTCGCCACCATGGCTGCTGACCACCACCTCACACCCCAGCTTGCTGAGCATGCCCCTGGCCACCAACTGGTTCACGGGGTTGTCTTCGACCAGCAGAATCCGCGCGCGATGAGCCACAGGCAGCTGAGCGGACGGGCGATCGCCAACAGGCGAGCCATCGATCTGCAGGATGCGGGTCAGGGCCTGATGCAGAACGCTGCGCGACAACGGCCGGGCCTGCTGCTGCAACGGTGCCAGCGCCACGACCTGATCGGCGGGCATGAAATTGCCGTAGGCGGTTACCAGCAGAATCGGGATGCCCATGGCAGGGCGCAGGCCAACCAGGCATTCGGGGCAGTCGGTGATCAGCAGATCGGGCTGCACATCCGCTTGAGGGGCGTTGGCGGAAAAATGCCGATAATCGATGCCCCATTCCGGCAGCAGCCTGCTCAGCAGTTCGGTCAGCCCGCTGCCTTTGGCGCTGACCACCACTACCCGCCCCTTGAGCAGCGGCCAGGCGGGCGCCGGGGTGTGGGCGGGCAGGGGCAGGTCGGCGTAAAAGCGACTGCCCACGCCGGGGGTCGATTCAATCTTCAGTTGGCCGTTCATGGCTTCGCACAAGTTGTGCGTCAGTGTCAGCCCCAGCCCGGTGCCGCCGTATTGGCGGGTGATGGCGGCTTCGGCCTGGGTGAAAGGTTCGAAGATTTTCGCTTGGGCGTCCTGCGCGATGCCGATGCCGGTGTCGCAGACCTCGATACGCACCTTGTCCTGATGCTGACTCAAGCGAATGTCGACGCGCCCGGCACGGGTGAATTTCAGCGCGTTGGACAGCAGGTTGCTGACGATCTGCCGCACCCGGGTCGGGTCGCCCAGCACCAGTGCGGGAAACGTCGGCTCGATCAGGCAAGTCAGCTCGACACTGGGCGCGGCGTTCTGCGACAGCAGGTTGGCGGTGTCTTCGATGAGGGTGCCAAGGTCGAACGCAATGCGCTCGAGCTCCAGCTGCCCGGCGTCGAATTTCGACAGGTCGAGAATATCGTTGAGCAGCTCCACCAACACTTTGCCCGAGTCGTGGGCGATCGACAGTTGCTGGCGTTGCTCGGCGCTCAGCGGGCCGTCCAGAGACAGTGCCAGCATGCCCAGCAAACCGTTCAACGGCGTGCGGATTTCATGGCTCATGTGCGCCAGAAACGCTGAACGCGCATGGGCCATGTCCAGCGCGGTGCTGCGGGCGATCTGCAGCTCTTCATTGGACTGGCTGAGCCGCGCGTTGCTGGCCTTGAGCTCTTGGGTGCGGGCAGAGACGACGTTTTCCAGCTCATTGAGGTGATCGGTCAGACGGTTTTCTGCATCCTGGCGGCGACCGAACTCGGAGGCGACATTCTCGAACTGTTGATTGGTCACCTGCACCAGCACACCGATCTCATCCCGGCTGTGACCTCGTGGACAGTCCAGCGGCACCTGATCGGGGCTGCGCGTGTCGCGGTTGGCCAGCGCTCGGATCACGCCGGTCAGGGGCTTGGTCAGGGTCAGATAAAACAGGCCCAGCAGAATACAGGCGAAGATCAGGCTGCGGATGAAACCGTTGAGCAGGGTGATCTCCGCGCGCTGCAGGAAGTGGCTGCCAAAGGCGAAAGTGTCAACGTCCACGTGCAGCGTGCCGATGGTCTCGTTGGGCATGTGCTCAAGGTGAAGAACGTCTTCGAACTGACGGCTCTTGCCGAACAGCGAGTCGCTGAGCATCCGGTACGGGCTTTGTGCCGGTGGGCGTGAGACCGCAGCCAGCAGCACATCGTTATTGTCGACCAGACGCACGCCGATCACCGCGGGGGAGTGCAGCAGGCCGGAGGTCAGTTCCTGGGCAAGCTCGGCGTCGATGTTATAGGCGATGCGCGAGGCCGGGTTGTGACTGATTTGCAGCAAAGAGCGAATTTCACGATCGATGGACGCGTCTTCGCTGGCATAATCGAGCGCAATTTGAAACAGGCTGGACAGGGTTCCCAACAGGAAGCCGATCAAAACGGTCAAACGGGCCTGTTTGAACGACAGTCGATGGGTGATTGGTATATCCATAAGGGCGCTTGATCCAAAGGGCACTTGCACATCGCGTGTCCGTCGCGGATCAAGCATAGCTGATCGCTCAACGGCTTTAACCCGTTAAATCAAGGAGACATCGTGGACTCTCGGTTGAACGCATTTCTGGAACGCGCCGAATCGGTTCTGGCGCGACTCGAGCCTCTTCTGCCGGCCGTACGTGCGCCGGTGGATTGGGAAAAGTCCCTGGCCGCACGCTGGGTGCGCGAAGGTCGCGTGGGTTACCTGATGCCTCTTGAGGTGACCCTGGACATGCGCCTGTCCGATCTGATCGGGGTCGATCATCAGCGCGCGCAACTGGGTCGCAACACCCAGCAGTTCATCGACGGCCTGCCTGCCAACCATGCGCTGCTGTGGGGCTCGCGCGGCACCGGCAAATCGTCGCTGGTTCGCGCGTTGCTGGCCGAGCACGCCAAGGCCGGCCTGCGTCTGATCGAGATCGAGCGCGATCACCTGGGCGATCTGCCGCGGGTGGTCGAGCAGCTGCAGAAGCTGCCGCAGCGTTTCGTGCTGTTTTGCGACGACCTGTCGTTTGAATCCGGCGAAGGCGATTATCGCGTGCTCAAAAGCGTACTCGACGGCTCGCTGGAGCAGGCTCCGGACAACGTGCTGCTGTACGCCACCTCCAACCGACGTCACCTGGTGCCAGAGAAGGAGAGCGACAACGCTCACTGGCAGCGTGGCGACGACGGCGAGATTCACCCGAGCGAAGCGGTTGAGGACAAGATTGCCCTGTCCGATCGCTTTGGCCTGTGGCTGTCCTTTTATCCCTTCACCCAGGAGCATTACCTGGACGTGGTGGAGCATTGGGTCGGCGAGCTGGCGGGCAAGGCTGGCCTTTCGTGGCAGCGTGATGGCGAGTTCGACATCCTGGCCGTGCGCTGGGCCACCGGCCGTGGCAACCGCAACGGCCGCTGCGCCTATCAGTTCGCCCGTTATTGGGTCGGTTTGAAAATGCTGGAGCAACACCCATGATCGATTTGAATGCAGCAGGGCAGGGCCTCGAAGGCTACACACTGCTCGCCGCACAGCTTGAGTCCCTGCTGGCGGACGAGCGCGATTTGATCGCCAACGCCGCGCAGTTCTCGGCCTTCCTTTATACCCAGCTGGACGACCTCAACTGGGCAGGTTTCTACCTCAATCGCAATGAGGAACTCGTGCTAGGGCCGTTTCAGGGCCAGATCGCCTGCGTGCGAATTCCGTTCGGCAAGGGTGTTTGCGGCGCGGCGGCGCAAAGCCGGGAGACTCAGCGCGTGCTGGATGTGCATGAGTTCCCGGGGCATATCGCCTGCGACAGCGCGTCCAACAGCGAGCTGGTCGTACCGTTGGTCAAGGATGGGCGTCTGATTGGTGTGCTGGACCTGGACAGCCCGAGTCTGGCGCGTTTCAGCGAGGCGGATCAGGTGGGGATTGAAACGTTGGCGGCGATTTTTCTGAAGGCCACTGACTGCTGAGATTGAGGGACGGGCCTGGTTTGGGGCCAGGCGCAGATTCAACTGTGGGAGCGAATTCATTCGCGATGCGATCGTACGGCCGATAAAGATCTGTCGAATGCACGGGCCAATCGCGAATGAATTCGCTCCCACAGAAGTCCACAGTCGCCGCGAAGTGCGAGGCTGGCTGAGAGGACACCGATTCGCGAGGCCCTCCGGGCCATCAGTCGTAGATGGCCTTCTTCTTCCATTCGGCTTCGGCGTCGTCTGCTTTCAAACCTGCGGTCAGCTCGTTGTTGTCGTCTTCGGTCGGTGCAATCTGGTCCAGCACCATCGCGTTGACCCGCGCCAACTGACGCTCCATCGCCTGCAGGTGGGTTTTCCACGGCGCAGGTTCCGGCTGGTTCTTCAGATATTGAACGCCGCGCTCGAAGGCAAGACGCGCCTGACCGGGCTGATCCTGATTCAACGCCTGCTGGCCCAGGTTGTTGAAGAACTCGATGTGCAGCAGCACCAGCATATTGCGAATCTCGCGAATCCAGTGCTTGGCTTCGGCGGTCTGCAGGAAACCGTCATGGGCCGCACGCGTCACCTGACCGTGCATCGCTTCCAACAGGAAGCGCACATCCTTGGCCTTGGCCTCGGTCTGGATGGGGCTGACCGGGTTGCTGATCTTGATGTTGTCGCCTTGAGCGACCAGCGCTTCAAGTTCAGTCTCGCGCTCCTGGATGCCGGGGTTGTTTCTTCTTTCCAACGCGATCAGGCGCTTGACCACGTTCAGCTCAAGGCGCACCAGCAACAGCTTCAGCGTCGGGCTCATCAGCTGGCCGGGGAAGGTTTCTGACAACTCGCTGCAGCGACGCAGACGGTCATTGAGTTCGACGAGCGTGCGGGCACGTTCTACCTTTTTAGCTTCGGCGACGTGGTTCAGGTAGCCGATGGCAACGAGGAGTACGATGCCTGCTACAACCATCAGGGTGATAATGAGTGGTGTCACCGTACAAGCCTCGATCAAGTTATGTGCGCCGAGTGTAGTGGCTATGCACTATCGCGGGAAGGCTAGTCATCGGCGTGTCTATTAATAGAGATACCTGCCCCTACTTCTGTATCGGCCGACCATTACCGAAGAAGAGGGCGAAGTCATTGATTTGAATAAATTTTCATTGGGGGGTTGACGACCCTTCCAACCATCCATAGAATGCGCGCCACTTGCAGCGTAAAGCACACAGCGAAGCGTAGCAGGGAGTGAATGTTGTAGCGTGTCCCCTTCGTCTAGTGGCCTAGGACACCGCCCTTTCACGGCGGTAACAGGGGTTCGAGTCCCCTAGGGGACGCCATATTGCGGGAATAGCTCAGTTGGTAGAGCACGACCTTGCCAAGGTCGGGGTCGCGAGTTCGAGTCTCGTTTCCCGCTCCAATTTTAAGCAGCTTTGCTCCAGGGCGAAGCTGAGTGAAACCAGAACACATCTTTGGATGTGAGTCTGGAACTGAAACACTCAACCATGGTGTTTCAGGCAGTGTCCCCTTCGTCTAGTGGCCTAGGACACCGCCCTTTCACGGCGGTAACAGGGGTTCGAGTCCCCTAGGGGACGCCA
>NZ_JBWKWB010000001.1:0-8340 GCF_059421985.1 Pseudomonas sp. GW821-FHT02A11 | reverse complement strand
GCGGGAATAGCTCAGTTGGTAGAGCACGACCTTGCCAAGGTCGGGGTCGCGAGTTCGAGTCTCGTTTCCCGCTCCAAATTCACAAAAACGCCGCTCACCAGAGCGGCGTTTTTGTTTGTCTGCGTTTTGCTGACTCTTGGCGCTGGATAAATCTGAGTTCGGGATCAAACACCGCCGCAAGGCCTGACGCAACGCTCAGGCCTCGGGCATTGCACCTAGGCTTTCAGCAACTCCAGCAACGCATCGGCATCCAGCTTCGCGCTGATTTCGCCGCCATCGAGCAGGCTGTCGGCCAGATCCCGCTTGCGTCCATGTAGCCCCACGATCTGCTCCTCAATGCTGTTTTCTGTCACCAGTCGGTAAATCGTCACCGGCCGTTGCTGGCCCATGCGGTGAGCGCGGTCGCTGGCCTGATCCTCAACCGCAGGGTTCCACCAAGGGTCGAGGTGGATCACGTAATCCGCAGCCGTCAGGTTCAGGCCACTGCCACCGGCCTTGAGGCTGATCAGAAAAATGTCGCCCACACCGGCCTGAAAGGCGTTGACCCGACTCTGGCGCTCTTTGGCGGGGGTGGCGCCATCGAGGTACTGATAAGCAATGCCTCGCTGATCAAGCCAGGCGCGGACGATGCTCAGGTGGTCGACGAACTGGCTGAACACCAGCGCCTTGTGGCGGTTTTCCAGCAGCTCGTCGACGATCTCCTTGAAGGCCGCCAGCTTGCTGCTCTGCAGGGTGGAGCCCGGCAGCACCAAGGAGGGGTGACAGCAGAAGCGGCGCAACCGAGTGATTTCCGCCAGCACCTGCATGGATTTGCCCGCTTTGGGGTCAAGGTGGGTCAGGGTGTCGACTGCCTGTCGACGCAGCGCTTCGTATTGATGCGCTTCCTCGTCGGACAGCGGCACCTTGTAGGTGATCTCGGTGCGCGCGGGAAGCTCCTCAAGCACCTGGCTTTTCAGGCGGCGCAGGATAAAGGGCTGGATCAGCGCCTTGAGCGCTCGACGTGCCGCGACATCGCCTTGTTCGATAGGCGTCGCGAAGCGCGCAGCGAAGCTTTCCTGACTGCCGAGCAGGCCGGGATTGATAAAGCGGAACAGATTCCACAGCTCACCCAGGTGGTTTTCCAGCGGAGTGCCGGTGGCGACCATGCGAAAATCTGCCTGCAACGCCATGACCGACTGCGAACGCTTGGTCTGGGCGTTCTTGATGGCCTGAGCTTCGTCCAGCACGACGCTGCTCCAGTGATGAGCGGTGAACAGTTCAGTGTCGAGCTGCAACAGCCCGTAGCTGACGAGCACCAGATCCCCAGGCCCCAGGTCATCCAGGGTGCGCTGCTGTTGGTACACCCGCACCTTCAGGCTTGGCGAGAAGCGCAGGCTTTCCGTCTGCCAGTTGAGCGTGACCGACGTCGGCGCTACGACCAGTTGCGGGCCGAGGCTGGCGCGCTGCAACAGCAGGGCGAGGGTCTGCACGGTTTTGCCCAGCCCCATGTCATCCGCCAGACAGGCACCGACACCCCAATGGGCGAGGCGCGAAAGCCAGACGAAGCCGTCGTGCTGGTAATCGCGCAAATCAGCTTGCAGCGTGCCGGGCACCTGCGGCTGGTAATCACGCAGTGATTCCAGTTTTTCCAGATGTGCCTGCCAGTGCGCGTCCGCTTCGAACTGCCCGACTTCTTGAGCCAGACTGGCTAATAGCGGCGAGGTCAGCGGGCTGAGGCGCAGGCCCTGATCGGTGATGCGGTCGGCCAGGTGCGCCAGTTCATCGAGGCGTTTGCGCAGGCTATCGTCAAGGGCCAGCCAGTCGCGCTCGTTGAGCTTGAGAAAGCGCCCGGGGCTGGCTTTGAGCAACTCAAGCAGTTCGCGCAGCTGCATCACCTTGCCGTCGTCCAGGGTGATATTGCCCTGAACGACGAACCAATCGCCCTGCTGGCGCAAGCCCAGATTGAGTTGCTTGAGGCCGCTGCGCGCATTGATTCGCATCCGCTCGCCCTCGGGCCAGATGCAATGCAATAGATTGCCGTCCAGGGCGTGCAATTCACTGAGCAATTGCAGGGCGTGTTGCGGCTGGTCCAGCTGCCATTCCTGACCGTCACTGTCAGCGTTGGCCAGGCCTGGGCAACTTTGCAGCACCTGCTCCAGTGCGTGCCGCTCGCCCGCCAGGTCTCGCGAGACCTGCAACGGCTTGCCCTCGCGCTCGCCGAGCAGGTTCTCGGCGCCCTGACCCGGACGAAACCAGCTGCCTTCGGCCATTGGGCGCACCAGCAGTTGCAAACGCAGGCCTTCGGCGAGCGGCAGCAGGTGGGCGTACAGCCGTGTGTCGGCGGGTTCGCGGTCCAGGTGCCCAGTGAGTTCGGGAATGTCCGAATGGATCGGCAGAAGCGGGGCGATGGCGCCGATGGCTTCGATCAGCTGATCCTTGGCCGAGGCAGGCACGATGAGTTCAGGGCCGATGATGTCAGCGATTTTGCGCAATTCGCGGTTGATCGAGTAGACCACCAGGCGCGTCGTAGTCTCTTTGTACACATAAATATCAGCCGCCTGGAGGATGCCTTCGGGTTGAAGTTGCACGCGAATCAGCCCGTCCTTGGCGTGCAAGTGCAGCGATGCCTGCCCCGCCTGCAGATCGATGCGCACATCCGGGGCATTGCGCCAGAACAGCGCCGGATGCCCGACCAGCCGCGGCAACGCCAGAGAGGCGGGCAGTTCGTATTCCGGCGAGCTGTATTGGTGGCTGACCTGGATCGCGCTGATGGCCTGGCGATCCTGCTCACAGAGAAAATCCATGACCGCACCATCTTCCACCAGGCGTTTAAGCGCTACGGCGCGACCGCTGCTCCATTGTCCCTTGGCGTTACGCTTCTGTTCCTTGGGTTCGACCTTTTCCCAGTACTCATCCAGGTAAAGGTGCCAGGTCAGTCGCGTTTTCCTGTCGGTGTCTGCGGGCGTCGACGTTTTGCCGGGGCGGAGCTGGCTCAATGCGCTCAGGGCGTGTTCCCACGCTTCCTGACGGCGCAACAGCGTGACCAGCGGGCGCAGGCCGGTGCCCTGATGCAGGTCGGCGAACTGGCGGGGCTTGCCTAATTGCACGGCGATCAGCGCATCGAATTCTGCCGCCAGCCAAAGGTACTGGTCGCGCACAAGCAGGTCGCGGTAGTTCTTCAATACGCTGCGCCATATGTCCTTGCGCGTGTGGGGAGCATCCAGCCAGTACAGCGCGATGGCGACCAGCAGGCCGTCCAGGCCATTAAGCCCGCGATGACCGTGGGAGGAGGGGATCGACGGGTTTTCTCCGGCGAGCTGCGCCACAAGGTAGGGGAAAACGGCGTAAGCCTCGCCATAGCCTTCCTTGGCCCCCGTCGCGATTGCCTGCTTGAGTGCAGCCCGCTGTTTAGGATCGTTTTCGGCGATCAGCGCCAGGCAGTAGAACCCGTTGAGCACCGGCGGCAGATCGATCTTGCGCTTGCCGGTCAGCTTGCGCATCTGCACGAGCCAGTTGCGAATCAACGTCAAAGTGTCGGCCACCTGGCCGCGCAGCATCAGGTGAATGGTCTGCTGGAGCAGCGCCATTTCTTCCATCTCGACGTATTCAAGGGTGTCCCAGTCGCCGCGCCACAGGGCCTGCAGCGTTAACTCAACGGCCAGACCACGGTGGGTGCGGGTCTCCATTTCGCGCAGGGCCAGTCCGTAGGTGTGGCCCGCGGGGCCGAGCCAGACATTGAGCAGAGCGAGATGGTCTTCCACCAGCAGCAGGCGCATGTCGGCGTCCAAGTGAGCGAAAACATCCAGGCCGTCCGCGTCGGTCTGCAACGAGTACATCGGGTGTTCAACAGGTGAGTGGGCGAGGGTGAAAAGCGGCGCTGCCAGGCGCAGTGAATTCGCCACGCCCTCAAGATTGCCAGCAAGTAGATTCAGCCAGAGGTCCTGGACGATGCGAGAACGGGAGGGCGTTTGCCATGCACTAAGCTGGGGAAGACTGGAATGGATCTCGTACAGCCAACGCTCGCGCTCTGCAGATGCCAGGAAGCTGCGCAGCACCCGGTTTCGTCGATCCCGCGCCACACTGAGATAGCGCGCTTCGGGCCGCTCTTCCAGCGCCAGCCAGCCCTCTTGCAACTGGGACTCCAATGCCGAGGCCAACGCATCAGCGTCCAGCAACCGGCCCTTGTCATCGGTAATATTCATCGAGCGCAGCAGTTTCAGCAGGGCGTTTTTGCCCTTGCCGGGATACGCCGTTATCAGTCCGAACATGATCGCCAGATGATGATCGGGGATGCGTTCCGGTGTTGCGGCTGGGTCGGACATGCGGGGCCTCGTGCTGCTGCGATTCGTCAGGGCAGGTCAATAAACCCGGACAAAAGCGACATTTTTCACCAGTGCCCCCTGCTTGTCGATCAGCAATCGCGCTTGAGCGCCCTTGTCGTTCGCGCGTACCCGGTACTTATCTCGATAATGTCACCGTCGGTAAGTCGTGCGGCTACGGGATGTTTCAGCCCTGCCGACTCAAACGCCCCGCAAAAACCGCCTTGCCGACCCCCTGCAACACCACATCATTCTGCGGCGTATGCACGCGCCCGCAGACCACGTTGCGGTAGTGCCGCTGCAGCGGGTTGTTGCGCGACAGGCCCGGATTGCCAGTGGCCTCGATGGCCAGTTCGACCGCGCGAATGGCGTTGGAGGTCACCAGGTATTTGATCTGCGGCGCGTGGCTGGCTGGCGTCAGACCCTGGCTGGCGGCGTCGATCAGGGTGCGGTTGGCGAACAGCAGGGTGTCGATATGGCCGACCGCTTCCTGAAAGCGCGGCAGGGTCGACAGCGAGGCGCCGAGGTTCGATGGCCTGCGGGTTTCCAGAAACTGCACCAGCCAGTCCCGCGCCGATTGAGCAATGCCGTCGTAAACCGACGACAACAGCACTGACATCCACAACAGCCCCGAAGCGTCCAGTTCCGGTTGCGCCGAACTCGCCGGGCCGACGTTGACCGCGTGATCCAGCGGCACCAGCACGTCCTCGAACACCACCTCATGGCTGCAGGTCGCGCGCATGCCCAGATGGTCCCAATCCTCGATGATGCGCACGCCGGGGCTGTCCTTGCGCACCAGCCAGACCCCCACCAGCGGGTCGGCATCGTCGCTGCGCGCCCAGACGTTGAACCAGGTCAGGCCGTGGCTGCCGGTGGAATAGATCTTCCGACCGCTCAAGCGCCAACCTTCAGGCGTGCGTCGAGCAGTGGTCGCAGGCAATCCTCCGCGCGAAGGGGAGCCCAGGTCAGGTTCGACGCGCAGCGCGTTCAGCAACGCGCCGTCAGTCACGGCATCGAGCGCCACTTGCCGGCGCAGGTGCTCCGGCCAGTTCGGCGTCAGGTGCAGGCGCGCGTGTTGCAGGTATTGCATCACCAGAATCAGCGCCGTGGATGGCTCGCCCCGCGCCACGGCGCTGATGACCTGCTGCGCCTGCGCAAGGTCCGCGCCACCGCCGCCCAGTGAAGTCGGGACGGTCAGGCCCAGCAGTTTGTGTTCATGCAGCAGGCGAAAGTTGTCGTGAGGGAACTCGCCGCTGTCGTCATAGCGCTGGGCGGTTTCGGCCAGTTGCTCAGTGATGCCCTGAAGGCGCTCGGCAAAGGCCTGCGCTGATTCGACCGGGCTGAACGTCGTTTGCCGATTCAAGCCCGCATTCATGCTGAAACCTGCTGTTTCTGTGGCTGCACGGCGTCCGTGGCGTCTTCCCGCGCAGCGGTGTAGCGGTTGACCGGGAATGGCAGCCCGAAGTGCTCGCGCAAGGTGGATCCGGTGTATTCGCTGCGCTGCAGGCCGCGTTTTTGCAACACCGGGATCACCAGCTCGGTGAAGTACTGCAAGCCGTCAGGCAACAGCGAATTGATGATGAAACCGTCGCTGGCGCCGTTCTCGAACCAGTGCTGGATCTGATCGGCGACCTGTTCTGGCGTGCCGACGAACTCGCGCCGCGGTCGGGAGAAATCCAGCGCCACCTGACGCAGGGTCAGGTTGTGTTCGCGCGCCTGTTGCTTGATGCGATCCGAGCCGCCTTTCTGGCTGTTGGCGCCCAGGTCGCCCAGGTCAGGGAAGGGCTCATCCAGCGGGTATTGCGTGAAGTCGTGATCATTGAAAGGACGACCCAGCGCAACGATGGCGTCCTCGATGCTCACCAGATCCACGGCCTGTTGAAAACGGTGTTCCACTTCTTCAGGGTTGCGACCGACGATCGGGCGAATACCCGGCAGGATCGACAGCTCAATCGGGTTACGGCCGAAGCCCTTGGCGCGGCGTTTGAGGTCGGCGTAGTAGGCCTTTGACTCTTCGAACGACTCGGCATGGACGAAGATCGCGTCGGAATATTGCGCGGCAAAGTTGCGTCCGTCTTCCGAGGTGCCTGCCTGAAACAGCACCGGCTGGCCTTGTCGGGAGCGGGCGATGTTCAGCGGGCCTTTGACCTGGAAGAACTCACCTTGGTGATTCAGTGAATGCAGCTTGTCGCGGTCAAAGAATTCGCCGGTCTGCTTGTTGCGGGTGAAGGCGTCGTCCTCCCAGGAGTCCCACAGCCCCTTGACCGTCGACACATGCTCCTTGGCGATGCGATAGCGCACGGCGTGGGGCGGATGCTCGCTCTTGCTGAAGTTTTCGGCGGTGCCGCTGAGCCATGAGGTGACGATGTTCCAGCCGGCGCGACCGCCGCTGATGTGGTCCAGCGAGGAGAACTGCCGCGCCACTTGAAAGGGCTCGGTGTAACTGACTGTGACGGTGGCCACCAGGCCGATCTTCGAGGTGGTGGCCGCCAGGGCCGAGAGAATGGTCAGCGGCTCGAAGCGGTTGAGGTAGTGGGGGCTGGATTTCTCGTGAATGTGCAGGCTGTCGGCGATGAACACGAAGTCGAATTTCGCCTCCTCAGCCAGACGCGCCTGGCCCTTGTACCACTGGAAGTTGGTGCTCGCGTCGGCCTGTGCATCCGGGTGGCGCCATTCGCCCCAGCCGTGGCCCACGCCGTGCACCATGGCGCCGAGTTTGAGTTGACGAGGTGTGCTCATGAGTGGCTCTCCTTGAGTCGGTCGCTTAGCGCGCAGCCTGGGAATCGGTTTTTTCGGCGGCCTGCTCGGCGGCCAGGCGGATGGCATTGAAGCCGGGATCGAAGCCATGTGACACGTCGACATGTTTGTTAAGGATGCCTTCGCGTTCATAGATGTTTGCGGTGTTCTGCAGGCCCTTGATCACGCTGTCATCGATGCTCACACGCTCCATTTGGGTGTCCTGGTTGACCGCCAGATGCACCTCGACCGGCAGGCCGGTGACTTTGGTCTGGGCGGCGGCATACTCCTTGGGATGGCTGTTGACCCAGCGATAGGCGCGGTCCAGGCGTACGACGAAATCGTCCAGTTGCGCGCGCTTTTCGCTGATGGCCTTGCTGGTGGCAGCGAGGTAAGAATGATTGGTCAGAAGGTCCGGGCCGTTGGGCAGAATGCGCGCGCCGCTCTGGGTGGCGACGGTGGTGTAGGGCGCCCAGGTGGCCCAGGCGTCGGCGTCGCCGTTGTCGAGGATCAGCCGCGATTCGCTCGGCAACAGAAAGACAAAATTGACGTCGCTGGTTTTCAGGCCCGCTTCGTTGAGTGCGCGAATGGCCAGGTAATGCCCGATCGAGCCGCGCCCGGTGACGATGCGCTTGCCCTTGAGGTCGGCCACGGATTTGATCGGCGAGTCGTTACGCACGATCAGCGCGGTGGTGTAGCGGCCGCTGACGTGAGTGATGCTGATCACCTTCAGCGGCCCGCCAGCGCCGAGCGCGAACACATAAGGCGCATCGCCCAGCGCACCGACGTCCACAGCGCCTGCGTTCAGCGCTTCGCCCAGCGGCGAGGCGGACGGGAATTCGGAGAATTTGATGTCGTAGGGGACGTTTTTCAGTTCGCCGGAAACCTCCAGCAAAACCTTCAATGCGGATTTCTGATTGGCCACCAGCAGAGGCTGCAGGGCGTCGGCGGCCTGGGTGGTCTGGCCGAACGACAGCGCCAACAGTGCGCCGAGCAGGAAGTGTTTGGCGCGGAGCCGTGGGGTGGTTGGGGCGGACATGAAGCGCGTCTCCAGGCTTGGAAAAAGGGTTCGCAGCCTCCGCCTGGAGAAGGGGTCGGCCTAGGGTTATGACCTTAGGCCTATAAGAAACGTATGAGAAGTATCTTTTGGTTATATGCTAATTATGTAATGGGTTTATTTTTTGACGATTCAATATGCAATATATTAATTAAATGACGTTCCAACATGCACTGCAAACTGTAGGAGCGCGCTTGCCCGCGATGGCGTCATGTCAGACAACATGGGATGCCTGATACGACGCCATCG